>NZ_JAMYOJ010000013.1:0-160359 GCF_040319795.1 Mesorhizobium sp. M0862 | reverse complement strand
CACCGTCAGCGCCGCGTCATTGGTCAGAAGATCGCTGCCCGAGCTGCCGCTGTCGTTGGTCAGCGCCACCGTCGGGGTCGCAATCACGGTGTCCAGATTGAAGGTGATGCTGGCATTGGCGGTGTTGCCGGCGGCGTCGGTGTCGGTCACCACCACCGTGTGGCTGCCCTGGCCGGTCGGCGCCGTATAGGTTGCCGACCCCAGCCCGCCGTCCACGGAATAGCTCCGCGTCACGTCGGGGGCCGCCGCGCTCACCGTCAGCGCCGCGTCATTGGTCAGAAGATCGCTGCCCGAGCTGCCGCTGTCGTTGGTCAGCGCCACCGTCGGGGTCGCAATCACGGTGTCCACGACCAGTACCCCGGCGGGATTGGTTACCGCCCCGCTGAGGACGGCATCGTTGGCTGCCGCGTCCCTGATCGAAGAGCCGTTCAGGCTGAATCCCGTCACGGATAGGTCAGCTGTGTTTTCTCCGCTTGCGACCGTATACTTGAAGGTTAGCGCGGCAGTGCCAGATCCGCCTACATATGTCGCGGTGCCGCCATCGTTTAGCGTCAGAGTGGGGACTCCGCCAGCTACCGTAACCGCTTCACTCAAATTGAGTGTCAGGGTGACTGATTCCCCCGCCTTCAGGGTACCGTCATTGGGTCCGTAGGTGACCAACGTCACAGTGGGGTTCGCAGTGTCCACCGCGACGGTGTCACCGCCCCCAGCACCAGCGTTGCCGGCAGCGTCGGTGTAACCGCCGGCCGTTACCGAAACGGAGCCATCGCCATTAAAACCGTCTGCTGCCGTGAACTTCGCCGTATAGTGCGAAGCATCGATCATCACAAAATTAGACAGCGTTCCGTGGGTTGCCGTCACATCGTCTAAAGTGAAGCCAGTCACTGGACCAGTGAAGGTGAACGTCACGACCGAGTTGTTGTCACCATCATTTAAAGAAGAGTCGACAATATTCACGGAGACAGGAACCTGCCCGGCGCTATCGAGAACGACAACCCGCTCGATCGCGGAGACCTTGAGGTTGATCGTGGCGAATGTAAATTCTGCCTGACCTGCTTGGCCGGTATTCGTGTTCGAGTTCGCGGCAATGAAGGCACGAAACTGAGCAAGTTCGGTGTTAAACGCCGTCATGAATGACGTATTGGCTAGTTGAACATTGCTTAGATAGATAGCGAGCGTATCGATCTCGGCAGTGCCTTTCGCAGCATTGCCGTTACCGCCGTCGTAGGTGTCGTAGCCGGAAAAGGCTGTTTGTCCGACGGTTGTCCCTGTGCCGTAGACTTGGCTACCAAACTTGTACTGATTTTCCCACGCGCGATAGATGAGCGTGTCCGCTCCCGATCCGCCCAGGACCGTATCGAAACCACTGCCTCCATCGAGCGTATCGGCGCCTGAACCGCCATTCAGGCGATCGCTTCCGGCACCGCCCAAAAGCACGTCGTCTCCACTACCGCCGACCAGATTGTCGTTGCCGCTTGTACCAGTTGCCGTTGCCATACCCCGTCCCCTATCTCGCTAGTTGTTCTTGTCGATCGAGAAGTGCCGACATTGACCTGCCGCTTGCAGCGGCGTCGCTCAAAAATTGTGAACCTATGAGGGCAAGTTCGCCTTCGCCAACAAACGGCTTGATCCTGGGCGAGAGCGCCGGACCAAATGAGTTCGCATCCAGACCAATGGCATGTGTACCAATGCCAAACGCCCACGCTCGCGAGTCCGGCAAACACAGCTTGATGCCTGCTGAATCTGCGCAGGCAACAGCGGGCTTCTTCGGATCGGTCGAGGCGGAAAACTCATCATTCGGAGAGCAAAGTGTGATTTCGGCCAGATCGCAACTCGACCCATCGAGAGATATAATGGTCAGAACGGTGGAAATGGGGACGGGCGCATTTTCGGCTAAGCGGTAGGTATAGTCTCCGCCCTGTGGCGTATCGGGAAGCAACGTCGACATTCCGTCGGCGTTTATGATTTGAGAAGCAGCCATTATAACCCCCTTACTCATACACAGATGCCCCCACATCCGTTTACCGACCGCACTGAAAAGACAAAGCACTCGCTATCAAAACTCATAGACTTCGTCAGCCCACCAAACCGCCGCTATGTTACGCCTTGCGAACGGCTGACTCAGCAGTACCGTTTACGGATGGCGGCTCGATGTTGATGATGATGATGATGTTGCGACGAGATTGGTCGTCGCGCTGCGTCTCCCCATTGCGTCGGCAAACTCGTCGGCTGCCGATCATGTTTTTAAGAAAATGCTTATATTAGGCGATTATTAACTCTTCCGAGGGGGAGTCGTCAACATTCGACTAGCGTGACAGTTAACAGTCAAAATAAAACGTGCACGGAACCGGCTGCGGACCGCCTTCCAGAAACGCATGCCTCAGCGAGGGGAATGTGTAGCAGCAACGGCCGATCTCATGGACAATTGCGTTTCACTGTGTCGGTTGCTGTAACCTGAGAAGGTCCCAAGAGTCCGAATTTCCGCACCTTGGCCTTGTCTTTCGATCAGGAAGGGCAGGGATGGTCTGATTTCGATGCATCGTCTCCGGTAGGAGAGGTAATTAGGCGCGAGCAATATCCGGTTTCGATCATTCTCAGGCCGGCTCGAATTGTCCTGGAAGTCTTAATTGGCATCGAGAAGGTGATGAGGCTGCCCGTCAAGGATCTGCTCCAAGCAGTTATCCAAAACCTCACGAATCTTTTGGAAAACGCGGCGGCTGAAAAGGCGGGAGCAATCCAAAATGGCCGGCACACTGATCTCCTTCAAAATTGCCGATATTGCGCGCGGATCAAGAGCGCACGCTAAGGCAACATGGAGCCTGGCAGGTTAGAAATAGATCCGGCGACGGGCAAGATCGTGGTCATCGCCGCTACACATACGAGCGAACCGGAAAACCCCGTCGACCAGTATATAAAAAATCATGCGCGTTCGTCTTAAGGGGCTGAACAGCCGCGCCAAACAACTCGCCGACGGCAGCCTCGTCACCTACTAGTGGGCTTGGAAGGGCGGGCCACCTTGCCTGGCAAGCCTGGAGATCCCGAATTCATCGCAGCCTACAAAGCTGCCGCCGCGACCAAGGCCAAGCCGCGCCAGGGCGTGCTGCTGTCCGTGCTGAATGAATTTCAGGCCAGCTCGGATTTGGATGACCTGGCGCCGCGCACGCAAGCCGACTATGTCAAGCTGATCAAGGTTATCGGAAAGAAATTCGGTGACTTCCCGCTGTCGGGCATGAGCGACCGCCGCACGCGCGGCATCTTCATGGAGTGGCGCGACGAGCGCGCCAAGGCATCGCGCCAACAGGCAGACTATGGCTGGCAGGTGCTGGCGAGGATCCTGTCCTGGGGACACGGTCGCGGCCTTGTGTCAGCCAATCCTTGCGAGAAGGGCGGGCGCCTCTATCGCGGCACCAGGGTGGCTAACGTCTGGTCTGCCGCCTACGAGGCCGCATTCTATGCCAGCGCTCCCGCGCACCTGCATCTGCCGCTCACACTGGCCTTGTGGACCGGCCGGCGCCAGGGCGACCTGCTGCGGCTCACTTGACAGCAGTATGACGGCAAGGTGATCCGCCTGCAGCAATCCAAGACCGGAACTCGTGTGGTCATTCCCGTCGGAGGGCCGCTCAAGGCTGCGCTCGAGGCGTTGCGCGACAAGGTCGGGCAGATACTTTTGAACAGCGACGGCGTGCCATGGACCTCAGATGGCTTTCGATCATCGTGGCGCAAGGCCTGCGCCTCGGCCGGGGTGGTCGGAGTGACCCTAAATACATTCGCGGGACTGCTGTAACGCGCCTGGCGCTCGTCGAGGCCTGGGTGCCGGAAATCGCAACGATCACCGGCCACAGCCTTCCTCAACCGAGATCCGGCGCTCGGCGAAAGCGCCATCCGCAAGCTCGAAACGGGAACAAAAATTACCGACCGTGCGTCCGACTGACACGAAATGTTCTAATGATCAAACGGAAAAATCGCTTTCTGGGGAACCTGGATTCGAATCATAGCTGCAGGTCACGTCGCACCTTTACCGGATAGCCGTCGGCATCCTTGCGCTTGTCGAACTGCTTGGCGCGGCGATTGCAGCGGCATCGAAGTAGTCTGCCGGCCAGCGAACTTCACCGGAGGGCAGGGTGCGCTTGCGGACTTTAGCCATTCCTATTCCTCGCGGTACTTTGGATTAGGTTGCGTGGTGTGGGAGCGAGCTTGCCAGACCGGATAGCGTTCCGCCTCTTTCGCCAACTCTCTATCATTTCTTTCCGCGACGCTCCGATGGCCTCGAAAACCTCTTGGCCGATGGGGACGTCTCCGGAGGCGTATTCATTCGCAAGCTTGATTGCTTCGCCTAACTTTGGATTGTTGGCGAATGGCGCAAGTTCAACGAAAAGATTGAACAGGTTATCCAGACCGGAACAGTGCCGACTAACGGTTAATGTCGGCAGTGTCCCGAATCATGATTGGCTGGAGCGATGGCGGTACTGGCGTTCGATCTTGTCTATTTTTCCGGCCTGACCCTAGGCGACCTGCTGGGCAGCGTCATTTCGTTGCTGGCGTGTTTGGTGCTCTACAACGTTTTGGCTACGGACCGCCCGAACCGATAGGTCGGGTCTAACCCGCGTTCGCCATTCCAAAGCCAAGGCCCAGGCCGATTGCGACGCCAAGGAACAGCTTGCCGGCCATGTCGATGCGCGAAGGCGCATACAGGGCGCCATGCGTCTGTGCGGGCGCTCTGAGGCCGTTGCCGACGTCATCGAAGATCGTTTCCATCGGTCGAGTCTCCGAATCTGTGAATCCTCTGTTTGATCCGTCAAAGTCTAACGATCAGGGAAGCGCCATGAAAGCACGTGCAGTAACGGTTGATTCAACCATTGCTGGTATAAGTGTGGGGTGGGTGGCGGCTCCGACAGCTCGGGGGTGGAACTGAGTGCCGAAGCCGCCTGCGCAGCCAAGGTTGGGGTTTGACCGCGCCGTCCTATTCTGGGACAGCGCGGTCAACGATTCGTTAAAATTTTCCGGACCTAATTAAGTCGGTGCTAATTGCGCCCTTTGGCCTTTTTGGGTCAGCCGGGAACATCCCCGCTCCGAGGCTGTTCGGTCACACCCGGCTCGTTCTCAGCGGTCCCTGCCGGTGACCAAGATGGCCCCTCACTCATCATGGTCGGCCCGCGCTCGGAAGCAGGCGCGGGCCATCCCTGCACAAACCCGGCGTCTCCAGATGTCAGCGCCCTGGCGCGAGCCGGACTGCATAACGATTGCGGATGTGCCTGTTAAAATAGACGCCCTTAGCAAAGGCAGCTTTGAACGCAGCAACGGCCTCAGCAGGTACGTCCAAAAACTCGTAATGCTTCCCGCTTGCCACAAACCAGACGGAGAGAACCCTGGTGTTCGGGTCATAGTCGAACTTGCGTATCGAGGTCGACGGCATGGTATGCCATTCAAAAACTCAGCTAGCCGAGTTGGCTGAAACTGTATTCGAATTGTGGCCGCGCTTTTCGTCGGCAACCCTGATCCAGATGGGCTCGCTGGTGCGCAGAGTGATGTCGCGCTCTGTCGCTTCCCGCGCCGCCCTGATCGGCGTTGTCGCGTGGACGATGTGGGTAGCCGTCACGGTATCGCCGTCCATTTCCTCAACGTGGTATTTCGGCACTTTTGGTCCTAAGCGTCCAGTTCGAGCGGCTCGTGCTCCGGATCGGCATGATAAGTGACCTGGCGAAAATCGCGCATATCGATCTGTTGACCGCAAACAGGCAAGGAAGGAAATGCGCGAGTTCGCTCGCGGGCGGGCCTTCATGTCGGTGGCCGATCAGTGGTCTGCCGAGATCAGATAGCCTGGTCATTGTTTCCGCAGCGCCTTGGCTACCCGCTCCAAAGTCTCGCGTTGGTTGCCCGTGCTTCGCGATCAGCTCTTTGACCTGCTGGGGTGTGATGCCGGTCTTTGTTGCGAAATATTCAACTTCATAATCCTCATCGGCCGTGACACGGTCCCGATCACGAAAATCCCGCTTGCTCTTGTCGTCGGCCATATCGATTCATCCTTCGCTCATCCCGCAACGTCGAGTTGACGTGTTTGTTGCACCAAAAGGCTGATTTCCGGCTTCGGAACCATTTTTACTTGGTCTTATTGAATCGCCGGAGGGTGGGTCAGTGCATGCGTTTGAAGTTCATCGAGCCGTTGATGCCGACCCTTGTGGAGAAGCCTCCCGAGGGTGAAGGCTGGACCCAGGAGGTCAAGTTCGACGGCTACCGATCGCAGATGATCATTGATGAAGTCGGCACACGCATTTATACGCGCAATGGCCACGCCTGGACGGCGAAATATCGCGACCTGGTGAGAGAGGCAAAGCGCCTTGGTGCCGAAGCGCCATTGTCGAGGGCGAGATCGTCGTTCTGAATGACAGCAGCACGACTTGTATTTTGTTGCCTTTGATCTGCTTCATCTTAACGGCCACGATCTGCGCGATAAGGCGCTAGAGGAGCGGCGCGAGATCCTGGCCAGCATGATCGAGCCCGGCGGGCGTATTCAGTTCAGCGAGCCCCTGCCGGGGGAAGCCAAGGCCATCTTTCACTTGCTCGACAAGGCCGGACTTGAAGGCATGGTCTCGAAGCGGAAGGACAGCAAATACCGACGCGGTCCGTCGACCAACTGGCTGAAGGCCAAGTGCTATGCGATCGACGATTCGATCTGCTCGGCGTCGAGCGTGAAGCGGGCAAGCCGGCTTTCACTCTAATGGCTGAGCGCGGCACCGGGCGTTATGTCTGAAGCGCATTCGTCACCTTGAACCGGGAAATGCGCGAGAGGCTATGGAAACGCGTCCAGGAGCACTCAGGCACGGCGCCCAAGGGCATCATGAAGCGGCCGGCCACGAAGGGTTGTCCTTAGGAAAGCTGAGGACGGGCAGGGCGCAGGCTCGAGCATCGTGATCGGGTTTTACATCGGCGGGTCGCGACGTTGGAACCACTTCGCGGATTGAACGTTGCGAGCGGATGATCAGACGATATGCCTACGCCCTTATCCTCGTCCAAGTATCTATGGCTACTGCGCTCGCCACGCAAGTATTCCTGTCGACCGCAGACGAAGCCGGTAACGCAGAACGCTCGCTTGCGACGGCGTCAAGCGAAGATCAGGGATGCGCCAAGGCGATGTGGCCCAATATTCCGGAACGATGTCTGCAGCGAGCCGAGCCTAAGGTGGTTACGCTCGTCCTCAGCCAAAACAACTAGAGCAGTTCAGATTTTGACTGAATCTGCGGGATTCCCGTGAGAGTGGTTTTGTGATTCAAGATGCTGGCTGGATCGGAGGCCAGCATCAGATGACGGCTCCCCTTTCGAACGATCTACGTGAGCGTGTTGTTGGCGCGATCGAGGCTGGCGAGAGCTGCCGCTCGGTGGCGGCTCGTTTTGGCGTGGCGGTTTCGTCGGCGGTGAAGTGGTCGCAGCGCTATCGGGCGAATGGGTCTGTGGCACCGGGTAAGATGGGCGGCCACCGCAAGCGTGTTCTGGAGCCGCACCGGGCGTTCATCGTGGAACGGATCAACCAGACGTCGCATCTGTCGCTGCATGGGCTGAAGGACGAACTTGCGGCGCGCGGTGTGAAGGTCTCGCACGACACGGTATGGCATTTCCTGCGGCGCGAAGGATTGCGGTTCAAAAAAACGCTATTCGCCCTTGAGCAAGCTCGCGCCGATGTTGCCCGCCTACGACAACGCTGGCGTTCCTGGCAGGCGGGTCTCGATCCGGAACGGCTGGTATTCATCGACGAAACCTGGATCAAGACCAACATGGCACCGCTGCGCGGCTGGGGACCATGCGGCAAACGCCTGCGCGGCTTTGCTCCGCACGGCCACTGGCGCACGCTGACCTTCCTCGGCGCCCTGCGGCTCGACCGTCTTGCTGCCCCTTGCGTCTTCGATGGACCGATCAACGGCGAGAGCTTCCGGGCCTATGTCGAGCAGCAGCTCGTGCCAGTGCTCCAGCCCGGCGACATCGTCGTCATGGATAATCTTGGCTCCCACAAGTCGGCCGCCATCCGGCAGATGATCCGCGCCGCAGGCGCCAGGCTTTTGTATCTGCCGCCATACTCGCCCGACCTCAACCCAATCGAGCAAGCCTTCGCCAAGATCAAACACTGGATGCGAGCCGCCCAGAAGCGAACCATCGACGACACCTGGCGACACATCGGCCACCTCGTATCAACCATCCAACCCAATGAATGCAGAAACTACTTCGCAAACGCTGGATACGCTTCTGTCAAAATCTGAAACGCTCTAGGTGTTTGATCCCAGGCTTTGATGGCGCATACTTTTCGTCCGAATCAAAGGATGCGCTATGGGCCAGGTTCTTCATGGGAGCGCCACGACGACAGAGGCGATCCGTCGAGCGATACAGCATAGTCAAGAGAGCCTGAGGGCGCTGGCGAAGCGCTACGGCATCAATCAGAAGACGGTTAGGAAGTGGAGGAACCGGACGTCGGCCGCCGATCTTCCGACTGGCCCCAGAGATCCGAAGTCGACAGTGCTATCGACTGAGGAAGAGGCGGTCATCGTCGCCTTTCGGCGTTATACGCTGCTGCCACTGGACGATTGCCTCTATGCTCTCCAACCGACGATCCCGCATCTGTCGCGGTCATCCTTGCATCGCTGCCTGCAGCGTCACGGGATAGGCAGGTTGCCGGATGTCGAGGGCGACAAGCCGGCAAGGAAGAAGTTCAAGGCCTATCCAATCGGCTACTTCCATATCGACGTCGCCGAGGTCCGAACCGAGCAGGGCAAGCTGCATATGTTCGTGGCCATAGATCGGACCTCGAAGTTCGCTTTCGTCGAGCAGCACGAGAAGGCAACGACAGCGGTCTCCGCCGATTTCCTGCGCCATCTTCTTGATGCTGTCCCTTACAAGATCCACACAGTGCTTACCGACAACGGCATTCAGTTCACGACCCCAGGTGCCGGCGGCTCGGCCGTTCCGCTGATCAAGGAAGCCATGGCGGCGGGAGAAATCATATGGGCGCACGCCTTCGAACATACTTGCGCCAAGGCCGATATCGACCACCGAACGACAAAGCCAAGGCACCCATGGACCAACGGCCAGGTCGAACGCATGAACCGCACGATCAAGGATGCGACCGTCAAACGCTTCTACTACGAGAGCCATGACCAACTGCGCCAGCATCTCGCCGATTTCGTCTTAGCCTATAATTTCGGCCGTCGACTGAAGACCCTCAAGGGCCTCACGCCCTTTGAATACATCTGCAAAATCTGGACAAAAGAGCCCGAACGATTCAGGCTCGATCCAACCCATCAAACCTTGGGACTAAACACCTAGCAGCTGCGCCATACGCGAATGGCTCTTGCAGGCTGCCATGCCCCACTGGCCGCGCCACCACAGAATCACCACCGCTCCGTTAAGCCTCGCGTAATCTCTGCAATCTATCTTGAAGGCAAGATTGTTGAGGGTGACATGAAGCGCAACTCGATAATGCTCTTTGCCTTCCCAGCTCTGATCCTGCTGATCCTTGCAGGGGAGCGCATGGCGACTTTCTTGCTGGGAGCATATCCGGCCAGTCCCACAATGTGGCGGGTTTGGCTTGAACTAAGGCCGCTATCGACGATGTTTTGGCAACAGGTCGATGTCTGTCTGGGAGGGTCGATGGTCGTTGATGCCTCCATCGTGGCTGCCGCGTCGATCGTTTGCTGGACGGCGTGCCGCACAAGAAAGTCGGCTGCCTTCTTCTTTCTTGCCAATCACGTCGCCCTGCTTTTCGCCGGGTTGATGATCGCCGTCACCAGCCATTCCGAAACAGCGAGCACGATCGCTTCATTCGCCGTGCCCGGGGGGCTTCCCTTCTCGCTGATAGTTGATTTCACCTTGAAGAACAGCCTTGTGCTGGTTCTGGGTCTGACAGCATGCGCCTACTGTCATGTTGCCTTTCTCAGCGAAGCTCGAGAGCAATCCGGAGCGCTGGCCGCGAGGCTTGTTGCTCTGCAGCGAGATCTTTAAGGCAGCCCCAATTTTTCTAGCGTTAGTTGATCTTCCGGTAGTAAACCTTGCCGTCGGCCTGCTCTATGCGCTGGTAGTCGGGGCTTGGGGCAGGCGAAGCAGCTGCAATCCTCCTTTTGGGCGGACGCGGTGTATCGACGACGCTGGGCTCGGTCGCGTCTTCACCATCGAGAACAGCAGGCGCCTCCGCCATGCTGCTGGTCGTGTCGACGGAAGGTTCCGCTGCGCTCGACGTGATTTCGTCACGGACAATAGGCTGGTTCTGTTCCAGCCGGGCTATGCTCCGGTTGATTTCACCAAAGCTGCTCTGCAGCTGACTGTCCATTTTTTCAAATCGGCTCTGAAAACCGTTGTTGACCGTGTCCAACCGGCCGCCGATTCGTTGTTCGAACGTCCCGAGTTCCTCCAGCCGCCCTTCCAAAAACCGCATATCGCTGATACCGCGGTAGAGATAAACTGCGGCTACCATATTCACCAAAGTGAGCAGGGACGTGCCGATCATGACCGCGCCGATAATGCTTTTGTCGCTCGGTTTCACAACGGCAGCTTGCTCTCCAATGCGGGTTGCTGTCCCAATCTCGATTGCCGGCATGTCCGGTTCGCTGATCATCGTCATTGAACCACCACCTTTGCGCCGATCGCGACGCGCTTGAAGAGATCGATCACATCGGTGTTGGTAAGGCGAAAACACCCCGATGTTCCGTCGAAGCCAACACCCTTGGGATCGTTGGTTCCGTGTATCCGATAGAGCGTGTCACGCCCGTCCCGAGAGAGATAGAGCGCCCTGGCGCCGAGTGGGTTGTAGGGACCGGCAGGCACCATTTGCGGCAGGTCCGGCTGGCGGGCGCGCATCTCGCGGGGTGGGCGCCATTCCGGCCATTCGGTCTTCGCCCCCACCTCGACCACTCCGGTCCAGCCAAATCCGTCGCGTCCGACGCTGATCTGATAGCGAAGCGCCTGGCCTTGTCGGGTCACCAGGTAAAGCGCTTTCTCGTCCTTGCGGATAACGATTGTTCCGGGCTGTTCTGTCGTCTCGAAGGCAACTGTCTTGCGCAGGCTGGGGCCCATTGCCGGCAGCGGCGGCCGATCCGAAAGTGCCGATCGTGCGCTGGCGAAATCCACCAGCATCATCAGCGCAATGCCCATGACGCAGGCCAATCCCGGGCCAATTCGATACCTACTTGGCCGCCCCCTATTTGGCAGCGTCATCGAGCCGCTCTTTGAACATCCGCTTGAGGTCCTTGTTGAAGCGCGCACGCCCATCCACCTCGGCAGGCAGGATAGCACGGTTCAACGCATCGGCCAGAAGCGCATTGTCCAGCGCGACCGACTTGATGTGCGGCGCCTTGAAGATCTTTTCGAGTTCGCTGCGCGAAAAGTGGTTGCCGAACCATTTGCGCTTGTGCTTGTTGGCGACCAGCGTGATGCTGACAGCATTGCCACGCAACTCGCGGATCTTCTTGTAGAGCCGCTTGCCTTGTCGCAGCGAGGCGACGTTCAGTTCGAAGACGATGAAGATCTCGTCGCTCGTCGACAGCACCGAATTGTGCCAAGGCGTCTCGATGTTCGGCAGATCGATGACGATGTCGTCGAACCGGTAGGCGACTAGGTCCAGCAGCCGGAAGACAAAGTCACTGCCCTGCGGTTCGAAAGGCAATCGTGGCCTCTCGAAGGAATAGAGCGTCAGCCCGGACGGGCGCGAGAGCTTGATGACGTCCATCAGTTCGACATCGAGCCTCTCCGGCTGGCCGATAATGCCGCCAAGGTCGAACTGGTTGAACTGGTTGAGATAGGCGCCGCAATTGGCGCTCTGGAAATCGAGGTCGACCAGGCAGGTGGAAGCCCCGCGTTCCTTCGATTTCGACGCCAGGAATTCGGCCGCCGACAAAGCGAGCGTGGTCGCGCCGGCGCCGCCGCTAGCGCTGATGAAGGTGATGATCCGGCTTTTCGTTCCCTGGTTGCCGGTGTCGTGGAAAGTCACCGCGTTGAGCAGTTCCTTGCCGTCGAGCGGCTTGTGCAGCCAGTCCGAAGCGTTCATGCGCACCAGCACGCGCGTCTGCTCCGACGATAGCTCGTCGGATACCGCGATCAGCGGCACGGTCGCCCAAAGGGCGCGCGCCTCGACGATGCCCGGCTTGCCGAGCAACTCGCCATTGCCGAGGTCGAGGATGACGATGCCGGGGCGCGTGTCGGCGGGCGGCCCCTTGAGGAAGTCGCCGGTCTCGGAAACCCTGACGTCGTAGATCGCCAGCGCATCGAGGCGCGTCGCCACATCGCGCTTGAAATTCGCATCCGACGAGAACAGCGCCACCTGCTTTCGCTTGGTCGGTGTAACCTTGGTGTTGATGGCGTTCATGGTGTCCACGTGCTCTTCATGTCTTCGCCCGTAACCGTGCTCAGCATGGACGGCATGGTGATGTTTCCGAATCCGAGCAGCCCGGCCAGGAAGAAAAACTGAAAGGGATGATTGGTGATGCTGACCGTGATGGTCGGGACCGGGCCACTGGGGCGCGTCCAGTAGCCGAGGCCGGAGGCGGCGTATTCGATCCGCACCTGCGATTTCTCAAGCATCGGCAGGTAGTCTTCCATTCCGGCACGGTTGGCCGTGCCGTCATAAATCGCGTCGAACGAGGCCTGGCTCGCATTCGCGGGTAGGCACAAGCCTCCTCCGATACTGCAGCAGGCGACACCTGCCGTGCTTGCAGTGCAGACATAATCGTATGTGCCGGCCGGCACTGCGGTGCCGACTTTGGTCACATCGGCCTGCGTTATCGTTTCAGATGGAAGGCCGAGTGCTACAGGACCAGAAATTTGCGCCAGTCTTGCGCCAGCTTGCACAGCTTTGTTTCCCGCGTTCCATTGGTAAAAGGCGTAGCCGAAATCGACGAAGCCGAGCAGAAGCGTCAATAGCAATGGCAGAGCGATGGCCATTTCGACCATCGCGGTGCCCGACTGCTCCGCGCAAAACCTTTGGTTTCCCATCACCATCCGATGACTCGTTCTTGATGGGAGACACTGAGGGTAAGGGCACCAAAGCCAAGATACGACAAGAATCCAACGTCCGGGTAAGCATAGGATGTACTGACGTTTACGACGACGACCATGCTCGTGTTGCTGAGATAAAGCTGGGCGCCTGTGGATACATCGGTCGCAGGCGTAGACGTAGGGGTAATGTTAACTGTCGCAGGAAGCCATCCAGACACTCTGTCACTGCCGCCAACGACTGCCCCTTTGGCAGCAAGGTTTTGCGCCCACCCCTTGCAAGTGTCCCAGTCGCTACTGCATCGCGCCATGTAGCGAGCTGCATCCTCGACGCCTGCTGCAAGGAGCAGGCGCGTGTTCAGAATATTGGAGAATTCAAACACACCGGCCGATAGCAGCAATACGAACGGGACGGTGATCGCGACTTCCACCAAGGCGGCGCCCCTTTCGTCGCCCTGGAACCGCCTGATGATGTGGCCAAGCTTGGTCATGTCGGCGCTACCGGTACAGCTGGGCTTCGTTGCGGAATGCTTTGTCGACCAGAGTGTTGTTGGCAAAGCCGCCATCGACGTCGACGATCTCAAGGCTGATAGGCTTCTCACCGGCTGAGGGGTCCTCGGGGTCCTTGGTGTTGTCCTGCTTTTGTACCGGCGCGTTGACGAACACACTGGCATAGCCATCAGGCTTGAGCTGGATATGACCATTGATCTTGGCTTTGTTGGCGATGCAGTTGACGATCGCCATGTTGAGCAGCCGCCGATCGGGATCCGCAGTCGGGGTCGTGCCTTTGAAACAGGCTGGGACGCCGGTCTCCTTTGTCGGCGCCTTGGACTTGTCCCCTACGAGCCCGTGCGAAATCTCATAATTGTAGACGTCGTATCGGGAAGCCGGCGCGGTTTTGCTACCGGTCGGGTTGGTAGCACTGGGGACGCTGGGATATGTCCCGCCGTGATTGACGGTCCAGTATGTGGACCAAAAGGTTGAATTGGCGATCTTGTCGGACATTCCCTTCGTGTCGACGTAGTTGTTGCCGGGAGGGAGCGGCAGCGCCGTTCCATCGGTGACCGGGTCATATTTGCTGCAACCTGTCTTCTGGCCCTTGCGAACATTGCTGGCGGGCCGGTAGTTCCAATCCTTGTTGTTCTTGTTCAGTGAGCCGCTATAGAGATCGAATCTGGTGTTCAACCCCGTGTTGACCTGACCCAAGGTGACGCCGGTTTTTGTGGTCAGCGCGTTGCGATTGTAGCAGGTGCCGGAGGTACCCATGGCAATGGCATCGCGCAATGAGCTCAGGCTGTTGTCAATCAGCCCGAAGTTTCCGGGACCGGGGTTGCTGTCGACCTTGAGGATGCGGAACTCTCGGCTGTAGGTGTCGCCAGAGGCAAACGCCTGTTGGATTGTCTTGCTGGTCGAGGAGTCGGTCGTCTCGAACGGGTTGCACATGAAAACCGGTACGGTTTCGCAGATCGACTGAACGAACCCGGCCACGGCCTGCGGCCGGATGTCCATAGTATCGTTGCTGCCGATAAAGCTTGCAGGAAAGATCGTTGCAAAGGCACCCGCACCATCAGTCAGGCCGGAAGCATTCACCGTCACCAGCGAGAATGACACCACTTTAGGATCGGTGCTTGCCCAGTTGACGCCGTTCGAGTCGACGCCGGCAGCGCTCAACCTCGTGTCGTCGCTGGCGGGAATGCCGGTCAAGTAGGTTACCGTTACATCAGACAGGGCGAGCGTATGATCGCCTGCGGTCGAAAACTTAGTCTTCTGCTCGGTCAGAAGGGTCGTCTTCGCTAGGTTGGCTCGGGTGATCGAATCCGATCTGCCATCCAGTTCCGCGGCTGTCGCAAGCGCAAGCGCATCGACACCCTTCTGAAGATCATTGTGCAGTCCGTAGGCCCGACTCATGTCGATGGCCAACAATGCGAAGCCAACCAGCACAGGCAGCATGATTGCGACGAGGATCATCGCTATGCCGCGTTGATCATTCCAGAACGCCCTAATGGTCCCCAACATGACCTTACTCTCTGCTTCCTTGCACCAGGGCCCTCGCTCACCCAGCGCAACGCAACCGCATCCTTCTGTTCAATTCGCTCCGTTGGTCACACCCGACCCGCCGACATTGACCGTCATCGCCGGCGGTGGCGGCGGTGGCGGTGGAAATTTGTAGCTCTGGGCAACAAGCGCAGCCCGCGTGCCGTCGCCTTCGATATGTGTGTTCTTCGAGTTCGGATTGAACGGATCGACCGTCTGCAGCAGCGAATTGAATTTCTGCGTGTCGCCGGCGGCGAGCGTCACCGTGTCGTAGTGGTTCAGATAGTCGGCGGCGCAGCCCGATAGTGCACCGGCGCACAGAATGAGGATCGAGGCGCTATTTCTTGACATAGAGCATCTTGTCCTTCGATTTGAAGTCCAGCATGTGGCCATAGGGCCCAGTCACACCGTCTCCCGTTTCATATTTTCGGATCATGTCCTTGTTCACCTCGAGCTGACCGAGCACGAAGAATTCCGGATCGTTGGCCGGCCGTGTCTTATCGAAGGGCGTCGCCAGCTGTTCGCCGGGCTTCACCGGCCGCACGACGTGCGGCGTGACGATGACGACCAGTTCGGTCTCTTCCTTCTGGCTGCTCGAATTTCGAAACAGCGTCCCGATAATCGGAACCTGGCCGAGCCATGGCACCTGATTCTGGAGCTTGGTGGTCTTGCTCGACAACAAGCCCCCGACCGCGAAACTCTGGCCGTCGCGCAGTTCAACCACGGTCTGCAGTTTGCGGTTGGTGAAGATCGGGTCGCCGGCGGTGGTGAAGCTGGTGAGGTCACTCACTTCCGGCGCCAGTTTCATATGGATCTTGCCGTCGTCCAGCACGACAGGCGTGAACAGCAGATTGACGCCGAATTGCTTGAATTCGATCACGACCTGGCCGTTGGAGTCTATGCTGCGGATGGGGATTTCGCCGCCGGCGTTGAAGCTGGCGGTTTCACCAGAAAGCGTGGTCAGGTTGGGTTCGGCGAGCGTGCGCACCACACCCTTGGCCTCAAGCGCCTCGATAATGAGGTCGACTTTGATGTTGCTGTCGATAACGCGGGTGATCAGTGCCGCGAAGGGATTTGATCTCGACAGCAGCCCACTGACCAGGTCGCCTGCCCCCAACACTGTTCCATCCGCGTCGACAGTGGCGTCGCCGGTTCCAACTTTGGTAGTGCCGCTGCCGTTGGTGCTCTTGATGGACACGCCAAGATCCCGGCCCACATTGCGCTTCGCCTCCAATATGCGCACAGCCAAATTGACCTGCTGGCTGTCATCGACGATCACGGAGTTGATGATTGCGTCGGGGCCATATTGTTGCGCCACCTCGAGGATCGATGCCAGCGTCGCGCCATCCTTGACGTGGCCGCCGAGCCTGACCTTGCCATTGATGGAACCGATCTCGATGCGCGCCCTGGGTGCCACCTGGCGGATCGCCTGCGCCATATCGCTGACGTCGACGCCGACTTCGATCTGGATGACGCCGAGCGAGCGCTTTTCCGGGGAGAACAGATTGACCGTGGTGGTGCCGGCGCTCTTGCCGATGACATAAAGCGTTCGGTCGGTCATCGGCTGGGCATCGGCGATCTTCTCGTCGCCGACAACGATATCGCCGAGATTGGCGCTCACCTGTAGCGTCACCGACTGTGACATGGGCAGAAAGATGCGATGGACGCTCGGGTTCGATACGTCGATGAAACGGTCGGCTGCCTCCGTCCCAAGGCTAGACGTCAGCAGCGCAGCCAAACAGGACAGTGCGGCCGCCGCTACCCTCATCCAAAACCCCTGCATCCCCATCTCCCAAACTGCTGCCGCCGGCAGCCCCGCTTCGCCGCATCCCTTTATGGTTGTCGCGGCACGTCATAGGATTCAAGCTTCACGCCGCGAAAGACGCCCACTGTAACATTCTTCGGCGGTTCCGGCTCCAAATACTTGATAACTTCCTTGACGACTTCTTTTGATGCGGGTGCCGTCACCACGGGCGGCACCGGCTTGACCTTGCTTAACTCGTCGAGCTGGCTTCCCACCCTGTCCACGGCCTTTTCCAATCCGGCGATCTTGTCAGCTGCGCGCTGGCGTTCGGCTGCGGCTGCGGCGTCGGCTGCGGCCTGCTTGTCCAGTTCGGCCTGCCTCTTTGCGACATCGTCCGGCGTCTCGCCATTCAGGTCGGAAAGCGTGACTCGTTCGGTTGTCTCGCCCTTGTTGGCGGCAGCCTGGCGCAGTGCAAGAGACAATTGCCCCGCACCGGCGGCCAGCGTCAGTTTCTGCGCGTCCTTTGTGGTGGCTTCAAGCGTCACCGACTTAACCACCGTCGGGTTGTCCTTGCTCACGTCAGCGACCTGGTCGACGGCGAGCACTTTCATGCTCTGCAGCAGAACGTCGACAAAACTTTTGTCCGCACCGTCATCGCCGCGCACCGAGCGCGTCAGCAGCACATCAACCCGGTCGCCCGGGAAGACGAAGCCGGCGACGCCAAGCACGTCGTTGACGCGGATGGAGACGGCCTTCATGCCTTCACCCAGCACCGCCGAAAGCGTGGCGCGCTGGCCTGGACCGGTAATCTTGCTGCCGAGGATCGGCTCATTGGTGCTGATCGCTTGCAGCGCCTGCCTTGCGCCACTGCCGGCCAAGGCTTCCTTGGTGGTCTTGAACGCTCCAGCCGGGACTGCGCCCGCGGGCCAAGCGATCTCATGCAACTTGTCGGCGCTCAATGTGTCGCCGAACTTCAGCGGCAGTGCCGCGACAACGATCGTATTGCCTTTGCCGTTTGATTGAGCCAAAGCACTACGCTGGCCAGCGAGCCAGATGTTGATCAGCACGACCGCCAACACCCCGAAGACGCCGGCGAGGACTATCATAATAAGTGTGTTGGCGCGCATAACCCCAAGCCCCCAGCCAATAGAGCGGGAATTCGCCCGCCACGACTGAATTCAGGCCCGGGTTTGGACAACCCGGGCCTGATGCCGATCAAACGATCAAGAACCGGCACCGCTGGCGCAAGATCCGATACCGGAGGCGTCCATGGCGTTGCAAAGGCCGGTGAAGCGGCCCGTAACCCACCCGCCGATGCCGATGATGAAGCCGATAGAGGCGACCGCAATAATGCCAATCAGAATAGAATATTCGACCATAGCAGCGCCGTTTTCGTCGTCGCGGAACTGCCGGGTCATCGTCATGAGCTTTTTCATGTCAATTTCTCCCTCTGGAGGTTTCAACCCGACGAGACAGAGCCAAGGATGAACTCCATACCCAAGCATCCCCCGTCACCTCAATCCTAGGTCCCGAGAAATTGGAGAGTCAAACGGGATTAACGGTCCTTTAACCTTCTAATACATGAATTTGCGAGTTCGGCGTGACCTCAATTTTTAGCAAGAGCTTGATTCGTCAAATTTTTCAAGCGTTCTTAACCATTCGTTCACAATTGCCCCTCTGAGCTAATCAAGGCATACGTACTTTAGCCAGATCGCATATTCCTTTATATCTAAGGCGTTGTAGCATTTGTGAAGAGGATGCCCCGTGTCAGGTCACCCAAGGGGCGCTGGTAACGTGAAAGCTTAGTGCGTCACTCGTGTTTGGCAGCGCGAGTGCCGGAAATAAATCGATATTTTTCTGCCGCACTCCTTAACTATGTTGAAAGTATTGGCCTCACGTGAGGTGCCCTGGCGCTTGTGCGCCGCTTGGTTAACGTTTAGTTTCGGCCCATATGGGCTCTAGGGGTATAAGGCATTATGCTGGGGCGGTTTATCAAGGGACCGAGTGAGCCGCAGGCGCTGCAGCAGCTAGCGCCGGTGCCAGCAAGCGTGTCGGCACCAGCCTCGTCGGCTGAAGTCGAACCGCATGGCGACGATTTTCTGACGCTCAAGGTCGAGCTGCATCGACATCTGATTGACAGGTTCAATCTTTCCGCTCTTGAAACAGCCTCCAAGGACCAGATCCTCAACGAGATTCGCCCGATCGTTCGCGAGTTCGTTCGCACTCGTGCCGTGCCGCTAAACGCCCGCGAGCTCGACCAGCTAACCAGCGACACGGCCGACGAGATGCTCGGTCTCGGACCGATCGAACCACTGCTCAAGGACGATTCCGTCAGCGATATCCTTATCAACACGCACGACCGTGTGTTCATCGAGCGGCGCGGCGTGATCGAAGAGACGGCAATCCGTTTCCGCGACGAGGCGCATCTGTTGCGTGTGATCAACAAGATCGTCTCGGCTATAGGCCGGCGCGTCGACGAATCGGCGCCGATGGTCGACGCTCGCCTGGCAGACGGCTCGCGCGTCAACATCGCGGTGCGACCGATTTCTGTAGATGGTCCGCTGGTGTCGATCCGAAAATTCTCCAAGAATCCCTATTCGCTTGAGCGCCTGATGGCGTTCAATTCGATACGCCCGCCAATGATCGAGCTGCTGCGGATCGCCGTCCAGGCCCGCAAGTCAATCCTGGTCTCGGGCGGCACCGGCAGCGGCAAGACGACCTTGCTCAACGCGCTCTCGAGCTACATCCCGGCCAGAGAGCGCCTGATCACCATCGAGGACGCGGCGGAACTGCAACTGCAGCAGCCGCATGTCGGCCGTCTGGAGACGCGGCCACCGAATGTCGAGGGCAGAGGCGAGGTTCGTCAGCGCGAATTGCTGAAGAACGCGCTTCGCATGCGGCCGGACCGCATCATCGTCGGCGAGGTTCGCGGCGAGGAGGCCTTTGACATGCTGCAGGCGATGAACACCGGCCATGAGGGGTCGATGACCACTATCCATGCCAACACGCCTCGCGACGCTATTTCTCGTCTGGAGCAGATGGTCGGCATGGCCGGCATGCCGATGACGCACGAATCCATCCGGGCACAGATCGCTTCGGCCATCGACATCATCGTGCAGACGCAGCGGCTCGCCGATGGCGGCAGGCGCGTAACGTCGATTTCCGAGATTACCGGCATGGAAGGCAATGTCGTCCAACTGCAGGAAATTTATAACTTCGTGAGGCGCGATGTAGCTGCGGATGGAATGATCATCGGGGATTTTCGCGCCACCGGTGTCCGCCCGCGCTTCGCGCCAGAGGCTGCAACGCTGGGGCTCCATTTCGGCAAGGATGCCTTCAACCCGCAGGTCGCCCTCTGATGCTTAGTGGACAGGCGCTGCTTTATTTTATCTACATGCTTGCGGCAGCCTCGGTGATCCTTGCCGGCGAAGCCCTTTACCTTTCTCTGGCCGGTCGCCGCTCCCGACTCGTGGCGGTGAACCACCGGCTCCGTCGTCTCGCTGATGAAGCGCCCGCGGAAAAAACCTTGCAAGGGTTGCTGCGAGAACGCGGCCTGACTGATTCAGGAGATTTCATCTTCGGCTTTGTCTCGCTGAACAGGCTTTATACCCAGTCCGGCATCACCGGAAACCCGATGACCTTCGCAGCCTCGTTTTTTCTGGCCGGCCTGGGGTCGGCATTGCTGCTCTGGCTTTTCCTTCACGTATCGGCGCCGGCAGCCTTCATCATCTTTCTCGTGGCGGGCTTTGCCTTCCCTGTTCTTGTTTTGCGCCGGGCACGTAACAGACGGATCAAGAAGTTCGCCAAGCAATTGCCCGATGCACTGGACATGATCGTTCGTTCATTGCGCGCAGGCCATCCGGCCTCAGTTGCGATAGGCCTCGTCGCCCGCGAGATACCTGACCCGCTTGGCACGGAATTCGGCATCGTCGCCGACGAGATTACTTTTGGACTCAGCATGGAGCAGGCCGTGCGGAAATTAACGGAGCGGGTCGGCTTCGAGGGACTCAATTTGCTATCGGTGTCCCTTTCTATCCAGGCGAGGACCGGCGGGAATCTTACCGAAATCCTGGCAAATCTCTCGACCGTGCTGCGGGAACGCCAGAAACTGCGGTTGAAGATCAGGGCCTTGTCAGCCGAAGGCCGGGCCTCGGCCTGGATCATTTCCTTGTTTCCGCTCGTCATGTTTGGGGCGCTCTGGCTGATCGCGCCCGGCTACTACGGCAAAGTCTGGAGCAGTCCTCTCATTACGCCTGCATTCGTCATCTGTGGAAGCTGGGCCCTGTTGGGAGACTTTATCATGTATCGAATGGTCAATTTCGATTTCTGACAGGAGCGAGTCATAAATCTGTTTTCGAACACCGACGACCTGACTTTTTTTGTATCCATCGCAGTCTTCGCGTCCGCGGTGGCGCTGTTCCTGTTTGCGGCGCTGGTCTTCCTGCCGGCACTGCAAACGCGGAAGCTAGTCGCGGACAGCCTTTTGGGCGAAGGCTCGGTCGATCCGCGATCGATCCTGGGGCGGGACCGCCTCGCCAAGATCGCGGCGCAGAAGCCGGTCGACGCTTACTTCAGGTCGATCGAGAAAGAACGCACTGAACCCAATGCTCTGGAGGCGAAACTCTTCCGCGCTGGATTTTATCGAGCGGGTGCGCCTCTCGTCTATACGGTTTGTCGCCTCGGCGCAGTTTGTATAGGCTTTCTGGCCTTGTATGCCCTGCTGTCGTGGGTGCTGCCTCCACGACTGCCAGGATTCCTAACTTTCGGTGGCTCGGCCTTGTTTGGGTTAGGCTGCATCGTCATTCCCAGCATCATGCTGGATCGGTTCGAGAATTCACAGAAACAGATATATCGTCGCGCCTTCCCTGATTTCATGGATATGATGATTACTTGCGCCGACGCCGGTATGAGCCTCGAGGCCGCGGTCGAACGCGTAAGCCAGGAACTTGCGGCCACGCACAAATGGCTGGGAATTCAGCTAACGATCATGAATCTGCAACTGCGCGCCGGCAAGCCACTTCGGGAAGGGCTTCGCGAACTGGCTGACCGCATTGGCCTTGACGAGGCGCGGGCGCTGGCCGTGCTGTTCCGGCAGTCCGAAGAACTGGGCACCAGCCTGACTGACGCCCTGCGTGTCTACAGCGCGGAGATGCGCAGCCAGAGGATTCTGCAGGCGGAAGAGCGCGCCAACGCCTTGCCTGTCAAAATGATGATCCCACTCGGCCTGTGCATCTTTCCGGTGGTAATGATGGTAATCATGCTGCCGGTGATCATTCGCATGAAGGGCATTTTCTTCTAGGTGCGTATATGCTCTGTTCCTAATATCGGTCGGGGGACTCGGGGAGATTGTATGAATAGGCCAATTGCAGTCGTGGCCTGCCTGTTCATGGCGGCACTCGCCGGCTGCCAGACGAACGGAGCGGACGGCGTCGTTCGAACCAACGAGCCGTCGAAAGGCGACGTAACGTCCTTTGGCGATGCGTTCGACGGGTTGAAGACGGTCGGCGATGTTGAATACTACGCCTCGGACCAAGCCGTCGCGGAGGCCAAGAACCAGTTTCGTGCAGAAAATTACGGCAATGCCGGCGCACTGTTCTTCAAGGCGACGCAGCTTGCCCCCAATGATGGCGGCGCCTGGATGGGACTGGCCGCCTCCTGCGACCGGATCCATCGCTTCGACCTTGCCGATCGGGCCTATGGCCGGGCCTTCAAGCTGTTGGGTGCGACGCCCGAATATTACAACAATGTCGGCTATTCCAATCTGTTGCGCGGCAAGCTGCAGGAGGCGCGCAGCAATTTCCTCAAGGCCTATGAATTGGCGCCCAATGATCCGACCGTGGTCAACAATCTGAAGCTGCTATCGTCCAGCGTGCAGAACATCGAGCGGTAGGATGTTGTTTGGCGCGTCGCTGTCGATAAAGGCGCTTGTGATCCCTCTGCTGGCATGGGTCGCCTGGATAGACTTCTCGGCCCAGAAGATATCCAACCGTGATGTGCTGCTGCTCTTGTGTCTCGGGCTGGGATCGCTTCAGCTTGTTTCCATAGCTAGCGGATCGTGGTGGGATATGGGATTGAGCGCGGTCGCCGGATTTGTGCTGTTCGTCGCGCTCTTTCCGTTCTGGATTTTGCGCAAGGTCGGAGCCGGCGACGTCAAGCTGATGGCGGTCGTTCCGTTTCTGACCGGTGGAAACGGTCTCGCCCTGTTCTCGGTGCTGCTATTGGTTTTCGCCGTCGCCACCGTGGCCATCATGAAAAACCCTTTCATGCTGCCGGCAGGCGCGTTTCGGGTCTATATACAGCACTTGGACCGCAAGGGCGTCGTGCCTTTTGGCGTGCCGATTTCAGCTGCTGCGATCTGCACGATAGCGTTCCAAATCTATGCCACTCTGGCGCTGGTGGGCAGTTCTGGGATACTGCGGCAGCTTAACTAGCGCTTGGTTCCGGAGATCTTCTTCCATGTCGATAGCGCGGCTGGCGATCCGTACCACTTCGGAGGCGTGGCGCGCTAATCAGCCATTTTTCGTGACGGTATTCGCCTATATTCTACTGGCGCTTATTGCTGCGGCGCATTGGAACATCGTCATAAACTTGAAAATATATAATAAGAATTTCTTATTTTTTGGGGCAGCCGTAACCCTGATCCTTCTCGCTGTAGTCCTGGTTCGGTTGACTATTCAACGGCCGGAGCAACCGTTACGTGCCATGAAGGATCTCATGCTGGCCAACAACCTGCCGGATCGAATTGCATTGGGACTGCCCGTTGCGCTCGTCATCCCGCTCTTTTTCTCGATGTTCACCAGCATCAAGGGGGGACTCAGCAGGATCCAACCATTCTACGCCGACACGTCCCTGGTGGCGATCGACAGGGCAATTCATGGCGGGGTCGATGCATGGAGGCTTTTTCATCCTATGCTTGGCTTTGGCCCTGTCACCTTTTCGCTGAACGTTCTTTACAATCTCTGGTTTGCCGAGGTTTTCATCGTTTTGTTTTGCGTCGCTTTTTCAGCGAGGAATGGACGGCTGCGTTCCCAGTTTCTGGTCGCGTTTGTCCTTACCTGGGTGTTGATAGGTAACGTTTTGGCGGCAGCCTTCGCTTCAGTTGGGCCGGCATTCTTTATGCCCTTTTACGGCGATGGTACGTTTTCTCCCCTGATGGACTACCTTCAGTCGACCAATTTGACCTATCCCGTTTCGGCGCTGACTACGCAAAATTATCTGCTGGTCGATGCCGGGTTTGATGGTCCACGCTTGGGCAGCGGCATTTCAGCCTTTCCGTCCTTGCACGTGGCTGTCGCGACCCTGAACGCGATTTATCTCTGGCGTTTCGGGCGTTTGCTCCGCTGGGCCAGCATTGCGTTTCTGGCCGCAATCCAGCTGGGCTCGGTGCACTTGGCCTGGCACTATGCGGTCGATGGATACGCTTCCATGCTGATGACGCCAATCATCTGGGCAATTTCAAGACGACTGTCGAACGCCCAGCCTGGCCTTCAAATCGGTATGAAAGATCGTCGGGTCGAAATAAACTGAGCTTGCTTGTACCGCGATTGTACACGGCTAGCTCCTATTCCAATGAGATCACCTTCTCACCTACAAATCGCCCAACAATAGCGTGTTGAGGGGCGCCATGGCTACATTGAGACTTGGTATTGCGTGAAACAGCGCCTGCCGCTCGAACGGTGGCTCCGTCGAAATGTAATCTGTTATTGCTTTGCGCCTGTAAGCTTTCCTGTGGCACGCCAGATCAGCCACACCAGGATGATCGAGACATAGCCGTCAATGGCATAGTGCCAACCGAAATAGACCGAGCCGAACATGATCGCTGCGACGTAAAGCCAGGCGAAGATGCCGGCCGTCCGGTTGATGCTGCTAAGCAGCAGCGCGTTAAGCGTAACCACGGCGACATGGAAGCTTGGCATGGCGGATATGCCGGTCCCGATCGAGGCCTGGCGGCTGGTGTAGGACGAATAGAGATAGTCGCTTATGCGCAGGATGGCCGGGCCTGCATTGCTGCTTCGAAGCGAGGCGGTGAGATCGTCAAACAGGTCCGGGTCAAACAGCCGGTCGTAGAAAATTGGCCCTGCGGATGATCCTATTATCCGCACAAAGATGCCGAGGATGACCGCAGTCGCAGAGAGCGACAAGAAGTATCGCTGGCGCTTGGCGGCGTCGTCCATCCATGCGGCTGAGACGACCACGAAGGCGACGGCCACGAACCACAATTGGGCATAGAGGACATAGAGGATTTGATCGACAACACCTGGCAAGGGAACCGAGCGCGCCCAATTCCAGACATGCCCGAAATGCAAGGCCGCATCGATTTCGGCAAGCTGCCGATCGGCGAAGAACGGCACCATCTGCGCAAGTTCATACTTGTAGGTGGTGAAGGCGGCCAGGCAGAGAATGAAGATACCAAGGGTGAGGGTCGCGCCGCGCCACCGGGAGCTGATCTTTGCGAGGAACCAAGTCGCCGGGGCTCGTCGGTCTCTGAATGGTGCCGCGATGCCGATCCCAAGCAGAATGATGAAGGGCAGCAGGAAATAGAGGATCAGCAGCCGCCGCGTTCCCAGTGCCGCGAGGTAGGTTTCAGGGAAAAGGCCAGCCGCGACGCCGGCGTAGCAAAGGCCGAAGATCGCCAGTTTTGCCGATAGCCCTATCGTCGGTGCGGAAGTTAGGTCAGCGCTCGCCGCCATATTCGCTTCTTTGGCGGGTCTTTCTTCAGAAGGACCGGAGCGTCGGCCGCGACCGGAGCCGGTGGGGTAAACATCAAGTATTGGACAACGGTGACGAACCCACCGGCACCGGCGCTCGCAATCGCGCAAATCAGAAGCATTCTCAAAAAGCCCACGCGGAAATCGCTCCTCAAGCCGGGAGAGAGGATGCGCTCGACTTGGTTAAGAAGCAACTACTACGATGGCCAGAAAGGAGAGACCGATGGCCGTCTAGAGCAGCGAGGGCTAGAGGTCTTTGCAAATACCATCCTCAGCTTGCTGCACCTCGCTCGGGTTCGCAGTCTCGGCGAATGCTGCAAAGGCGCGTAGATCGGCAACGACGGCCCCCCCCGCGAGACTTTAGAAGCGTGGTCGCATCCCGTTAAGGACTGCGTTTGAGAGTTCGCTAACTCAGCCGGAAGGGCACCTTCGAAGCCACGAAGCGGGTACCGTCTCCATCTATTGCAGCAACGCGATTGCTGCGTCTCCGAGACCCTTTGGTGGGGTGCCGCTGTAGCCATCCAGGTTGACGCTCGAATCTCCATTGTAAGAGAATTGCCAAGCAACAATCCATCCCAGGCCGGTAGCCAACTTCTTGTCATTGGTCCCTTTCATTTTAAGGTGGTGCATTGGAGAGTATATTGTACCATTTACCGAGTAATTCTTATTTATTGCAAGCGATATAGTCGGCAATAATGGCAAGGCGGTACGCGATCCGAAGATGGCAATGCCGGTATAAACGCCGCTTGTAGGAGCGGAAAGTTCCATGGCGCCGTTCCCGCCTGCCTGTATGATGCTGGACTTGGAATCGACGAATATGGTGACTTCCTTGCCTGTGATTTTCGCATTGTTGCTGATGCCGACTATCGCATTGTGAAAGTAGTGAACGCCTGGGGAAAGCACAATTTTTCCACCGAAGTCGATGCTTCCGCAGAACACCCGCCCGGCCGGAATGGTGACATCCGAGAGCGCCTGGTTGCTGTAGTCGCAACCGGTCGGGGGAACCGGTTCTGGTGTGCTGACAAGTGGGTCGGCGAGGAAGGGCTGGTTCGTCTTCGGGGAAACGCTGTATCCGCCGCCTTGGTAATTGCCGACTACCGAGACTTTTGTCGCGGCGATTTTGCCGGCCCCAACGTGTCTCAGTGCTTCGGGGCTGGAAGAATTTACCTGAATGCCACAATTTGGCACCGACACCTTTCCTAAACCGGTCACACTCAGCGCTCCGGTTGAATCTGGATCGAGAGCATAGATGCAATACTCCGGGGGGGCCTTTCGTGCCTTTGCCGTGACGTGAAGGCTGATAGCCTGAATGCCGGCAAGATTCATAAAGTCCGTCGGCATTGTTGCGGCGATTTCAACTGCTGCCTCCCGCGAGACGGGAGTCGGCGTCGTGATGTCGACTTCAACCACCGCTCCCACCGCAAAAGAGCCATTACCAAGCGCAATGTTCTTGGCGGCCGCGACGGCTTCCTCGTCTCCACCGTCGCTCTCTATAGCTGCCAGAGCCGCCGAATCGGCCAATTCTTGCAGCCTGGATTTCCAGGTGACCGCACTGGTAAGGTCAACGGCCACGCCCAAGACCAAGCATAGCGGTAGCGCCACCAACGCCGCTGCCACGGCAAAGTTTCCGCTCCTATCGAGCAGCAGGTCCTTCAGCTTTCGCATTGAGATGCCCTCGCAGAGAAGCAGGCTAGCTCGAATCGCGTTTAAACTTTGCTAAATTAGAATATCCTAATTAAATTGCGTGCCGCCGCAGGCTGCGCAAACTTTGACCAAGCGACTCGCGCTAGGCTATCTCGCTCATCGAGGTATCTACATCTTGCCGAGCTACAGGACCGCAGATCCCGCTATTTGAGTCCGAATGCACTCGCTGCCTGGTCGGACCGCAGCATGTCACTTGCCGAATGCCCGACTCCCGGCAAGATCACAATACGCCAGTTAAACGGCCACCCGTTTGCGGTCGCGACAGCTTGCGCCAACTCGTATGTGTACTGCCCCCGCTCCAGGCGGGTCGCTCCCTGCCGCATGGCAGCGGCGCTTTCATTTAGGTCGACATCGCCGGTATCGTCCTCTCCGAGATAGATCGTCAGCGGCAAAGCCAGATACGCTTTCATCTCCTGGGTTGCTTCATCCGGCGTATAGACGCATCCCGAGGACACGCAGCCGAGCCCATAGGCTACGGCTTCCGCCAGCGAGGGCAAAACATATGAGGATGGGTTGGCAACCACCAACCTTTTCGCGTCGGCCAGGGAGAAGGCCGCAACACGAGAAGTGAATTGGCCGCCGGCGGAATGCCCGAAAAGGTAATACTGCGCGTTCGGCAACCCCTCTCGTGACCTCGCCCAGTTCACCAGGCCCTTCACATACCAGACGGTCCATCGATCCCGCGGCTGAATAGCGCCGCTGTTGACGATCCCCCCACGTTGATAGCTCCAGCTTGGGAACCTTTCCAAGTCAAAGAGCGGCGCCATTATGATCAGGCAGTTTCGATCAGCGAGAGACTGCGCATAGTCCCTGTAGGAAGACGCCGTTCGGCTCAACCCATGGAAGACGAACAGAATCGCGGGATTGCTGCAGCTCTTGGGGTGGTAGGTATAGACCGTCAGCTTCGTCCCGTTAATGTTTGCTGTAGTCGTACCCTTGCCCACCTTCCAGGCAAGAACGGGGCCCGAATAAATGAGGCTGCAGCCCATTACCGCCGCAACCAACAGACGGATCAGAAATCGCACCTGTCGCTCCCATTGGACAATCCGCATTATGCCATATTCCATTAGAAATTTCTAAACAAATCAAAACTGTCCGGGCGGTAAAGACTTCGTTTCAGTCATAGGGTGGTGCTTGTCGAAGGACAGCCTTCCGCGACTCGCTATGTCTGGTGGGAGAGAGACGACTTTACAACGGGGACATCCGATCACTCAGTGCGCGAGGGGATAGACAATTTGAGGCATCTGTCCTGGACATCAACTATTGCACCGCCCAATCCAGGCGACAAATCCAGCAGCCGATCGATCGTGGCCCGGCCGGCCGCCCCTCCCATTATTTTTGGCTGGTAGTCGAGGCGCGGATCTCTGTTTTGAACGTAAACTGGATATATATCCAGATCTATCTGCCCAGCGCCAAAGTAGAAGCAAGGCAAGATAGACTCACCCTTGCTGTTTCCCGATCCGAAGGCGAAATTGCCGACACTGTATAATATCGGCCGAGCTTTATAGATTTCGACCGGCTGAAGGATATGTGGATGATGGCCGATGACCGCATCTGCTCCCAAATCGATGAAAAGCTGTGCTTTCATGCGATCTTCCTCGGTAGGTTGGCGCTGGTATGGTACGCCCCAATGTACCATCACGGCGATGCGATCGACCAGTGGCCGCAGCCTTGCAAGGTCGCGCTCAACCAGTTCCGCTAGATCTTGTGCTGAACCCGGGAGATCAGCATGCGCCGCCGTTCGACGATTCCAGTAATAGCCGAGCAGTCCGACACGTATATCTGTGCCGTCGAAGATCGCGGGATCGTGCGCCCCGTTCTGGTTTCTTCCGCCACCATAAGGCCTGATATGGTGTTGTTCCAGGGTGTTCAAGGTCTCAATCACGCCCTCTCGACCACAATCCTGTATGTGGTTGTTTGCGACAGTCATCGCAGCAAAGCCGGCGCGGCGCAGGACCGAGGCCGACTTGGGATCGACCTTGTAAGAGTAGTTGCGCGTGGTTTCATCCTTCTCGGAATGTGAGGAAAACGGACCTTCTTGGTTTCCTGTAATCAGGGTACAGCGGCTGAGGATTGGGCGGACCCAGGCGAAGCAATAGTCCGGGCCGAATCTGCGGATGCGATGCCGCATCCGCATCCCGGTCATTACGTCTCCGACTGCCGCCAAGTGATAATGGCTGCGGGTTGACGAAGATAGAGTCTGCTCAAGCTGATCCGGGTCGATGAGATCGCCGTCACCCGGAATTATGACTTCTGAAAACTTTTCGCGGATTTTGGCAACGTGGCGCTGCACGTGTTTAGAGCCGCTGAGGCTGTGAGCGAGGGGCGGAACTGACGGCGCAAGCAGCATGCTGGTCGCGGGCGAACTAAAGCCTATCCCTCGCTTCTCGAAGATTTCCCGAATCAGCCTCTCGTATAGGCCGCCGGACTTCACGTTGTCCGCATGAAGCAGGCACGAGGCAAAGCTGCGTGGTGACGATCTGATTGCCCTGGTTCCGACCCGGGAAGGCGCGAATGGGCTGTCGGAAAGTCGCCCAAGCTCAAAAAGGGCGCTGACAACCAGCTCCATGCAGGCAAATTCGTGCCAGTGAAATGCCTTGTGCAGATCCCACATCGCCCCCGCGACGGCCTGTGCGACCAACGCCTCCTGCGGCTGCATTTCGTCATCATCAATGCGGCCATCATTGGCAAGGCTATCGGCAGGCACAAACTCGGTATCGTGGCGAGCATGCCAGCACGACACGTGGGGGCTCGATAGCATGGAGGCCGCCAAGTAAGTGCTCACGGCATATTCAAGGGCGCCCGGTCGGCTGAACGCGGCACGCGGTGCACGCAACCTGTCGGCCTGCACATCAGCGGTATGACGCACGACGTGAAGCCCGAACGCCTGGTATATCAAGCCGGCGTCGTGGGATGGATCGCAGAGATAGGCGCCGCCTGAAATTCGCGGCAGCCACCCTTCTTCGGTGACCCCATGCCCCGGTCCAAAGAGCAACTCTCCGCAGAGGGGAATTGAAAAATCATCGAGGTTTTCCATTCTTGCCGGGTAACGATACCTGGCGCCTTTGACGGGCACCCGTCTGCTGGTGTCTTCACGACTGCCCTGCCGTTGCTTCGGCCGATGTGCATTGACGATCGCCCTGATTTTCGGGAGAGGGCCCACTCCAAGTGAACGAAGCACATCGTTGATGCGCTGGCTCATCAAGGAGACGTGGAAGTAGACGTTTACCTGGCCAAAACGCGCGGCGGCATGGGGGCTTTTCAACCCACCGCCAGACGGTTGGAAAGAAAAATTGCCGTCTTCGTCGGGCGACACTTCGCTCATCTGGCCGGTCGGCCAATCCTCTTCCCTGCCTGGATGGCTGATGACGTCTACGTACCGCCCGCGCAGGCAGCGCCTTCCGGCCCGCTGGACGAGATGGGGCAATTCGACCTTGGCCAGATGCACGCGGCCGCCAGTAAAGTCCGAGTCACATGACTCCCAAATGTAAACAGAGCCAGTCGCCATGTTTACTCCCTTGCAGTGGTTAGTGCTTCGCCGTCATCCCCGTGCGCAAAGCAGTGACCGTCACTCTGAGGGCCTGATGAGATGCCGACCGAATCTGGGCTGCATTGGGAAGGAGGAGCAGCTGTGGCAATGGCTTCATTGCCAGCTCGCTGGGCTCTTTCAGTTGCTCTGAGCATACCCTTCAATCACCCTTAGGTTTTCGCGACATGGGGCTTGGCGCCACCAAGCCCCATGTGTTTGATACAGCTCTCTGCGATAATCTTAGAGACATTTACTGGTCGACCGAACATCGGGAAAAGGTGTATTCCAAGATCGGGCCGTGTATTCGCTTCAATTACAATGTAGTTACCCGCGGCAGCTTTTGACGTATGATCAAGCGCCAGAATATCAATGCCGCCAACGTGTAAGCCTTGAACCGTTCTTGCGACACGTTCCGCTATGCGCTTCATGCTAGGATGAACGATATCCGTGATTTCCGTAGTTTCGCCGCCGGTTGAGGCGTTGCTCTTCCAGTCCACCGTAACCTTGCAGCCTCGCCCTGGAATAGAGCTTAGATCCAGTTTCTGAGAACTCAGGATTAGTTTGCGGTAGTCGTCAATGATTATAGGCCTATCTCGGAGGTGGGGATTGTTCAAACGACTGTTGTTCTTGGCAGCTATGAGTTGGCTGACGGAATCGACCCCGTTACCTATTAAAAAGGGCGGAACACGCTTCGCGACGGCAACGCATTGCGAGTCAATCACCAAGTATCTGGCTTCGCTTCCACCAGTGAAACACTTTTCGACAAGGATGCGGCTTGTGAGGCTTTGCAGCGCAGCGTTCCATGCTTCGTCGAAAGTCGCAGCGGTTACGTTAACCGAGACACCGCGTCCCTTGTTCCCGTCGAAAGGCTTCACCACCGCCTTCCCGAACTCGATAACCTTTTCTCGTGCGCTTTCTTTGTTGCTCAGCTTGAAAACCTTGCCTTCGGCGAAGCTCACCCCCGCTCGCTTGAAAGCCGCTCGCGCAAGCCTCTTGTCTTTCAATATGCGGAATGCCGTAAGAGCCGTGAAGCAAGTCTCTGCTTCCAGAAGCAGGCATTTCTCACGCCCCGCCGACGCGATGAGCAGCGGTCCTCGCACCCGAGTCTGCAGACCCAGCTTCTGGAATTCCAAGGCCAGGAGTTTTTTGGTGTCAAACTCCTCTCCGTCGTCGTACCAATTGAGCGCGATTGGCACCGATCAATCCCTCTCCCAATGAAACCTGTCAATTCATGCCTATCGGACCTGTCTTCTCTCCCTTCTTGCGGGTTGACCCATTGGGGGCGCTCGATGCACTGCTGTCGTCAGTCGCCTTGCCAAGCTCCCGCCGTGCACTGTCCAGCACTTCCGTGATCGATCCCTCACCGATCAGCTTGAGCTCCTGCGCGAGCACATCCGATTTTGTGAGCGGCCATTTGTCTAGGGACGCTGCGCGCACGAAGCCATACGCCGACGGCATGCGGACCATCAGCCAGCCCAGGTTCACCATCTCCGCAGTGAACTCCCGCACAAATTTCGCCCCCCCTATACGACGCCCGGTCAAGCGCCTGAATGTCTTGTAAGACATCCTTGCACGGGTTCTAGGCTCCCCCGCCTTGTTCTTGGTGCGTTGCAGGGCCAAGGCGACGAGTGCTGCCGCGTCGCCTTGCGAAACATTTGGTGTCGCAGTTGCTGAAACAGTATCCATGAACGCTACTCCCTTTTTACCTCAGCAGAGAAACTCCTGCCTGCTGCTGAACTCCATTTGCGTAAGGTCGATTCGAAGGTGGCGACGCCACCTCATCGAACCATGCATCCCGTTTTGCCAGATACGAAATTGCCATTGCATGCATGGCAGCCTTGAGCTGCGGCGGTCGCGACGCAAACGTGGCAGGTTCCGCAACCAGCTCGACAGATCCCGATGCAAGCGTCATCTTGGCTCCGGACCCATCGGTGCTCCACCGCATCGATAGAGCCAATCCACCGCGTTGTAGATGTCGCCGCAAATCATGGCCAAGCTCAGTCTCGGCACTTGTCAGAATCAATCTTTCAACAGGCAGCGCCGACAACGCCTGGCGGGATACTAAATCCTCATTGTGGACTATAAAACAGCCCCGGTTACCGGCGTTCAAAACTGCTTTGGCCAGGTTTTTGAGAAGCTCGCAATTCTCGACGTCCGTCGCCGTCACCGACACGGCGTGGCAAGCGCCCAGACCAAGACCGTTCTCCGAGATTCTTGCTGGAGAAGCGGCATAAACCAGCGCTTCCAATAAAGGATCCCTGGCCAGCATTTGCGGTGTTGCTCGCTGGCTGAATTCTTGTGGTGCGGTGTTGATGTAGGCGCCTTTCTTCGACAAGAGGCCGATGCTCCGCCCCTCTGCCATGAACCGGTGCTCGATCGCTTTTGCCACCATGCTGGTATGCCGGTCGCCAAGGACGAGCACCGTGGCAACTTCCGATGAAGCCGGATCGTCGTACATATTGGCCAGGATTATCTCGCTCACATCCCTTGCCGTGCCGGCCCGCGGCCAAAGATGAAACTCGATCCCTGGTCTAGCGTTCACCTCGATGACAGTGCACCCGACATCTTTGTGAGATTGCGAAATGTCGGGCATGATCAGATCCAACCCGGCAATACTGAGCCCAATGACCCTGGCGATACGTTCACATAGCTTATGATTGTCCGGATGGACGGAGTTTGTAACGTCGACCGGTACGCCTCCGCGTGCGAGGTGACCGTTTGGTCGCAGAACCACCTGCTGCCCGGCAATCGGGATAGTCTCCATCGTAAAATGGTGCAATGACAGGTGTCTAAGCAGGTCGTCGTCGATTTCCAGACGCGACAGACGCCTGCCGTCCCTGTCAGGTTCCCGATTCAAATCATCGATCAAGTGGCGCAGCGTTTTTTCGCCGTCGCCAGTAACCTGCGGCGGGCAACATAGGACTGCCGCCACGACACGAAAATCAACAATCGTCGCTCGATACTCCGGGCCGGCGATGAACTCTTCTACCAGCACGCCATACCGGTCAGACTGAGCCACCTGGCACGCTATGTCGAACGCGGCTTCAACAGCGCGGCGTCCCCGCAGCTTGACTGAAACTCCGCGCCCCTGATTGCCTTGGGCGGGTTTCACCACCACAGATTTGCCCAGCTGCTTGGCGGCAGCGACCGCCTCGGATTTGCTGCGAACCGTAAGCTGGCGCGGTACGGGCAAGCCGGCCTGCGCCAAAAGCCTGTTGCCCAGCCTCTTGTCGAGGGCCACTTTCGCGGACGCAAACGATGTCGAACCGGATATCGTTGAGAAGAGCTGCTTTTGGTTTTTGCCTTGGCCGAGACGAAGGTGGTTGCGCGCGACAAACTCGAACGGGATGCGGTTCCTCTTGGCGGCCGCAACCAGCACTGCGGTCGAATTTGAAAGTCGCCGTTTCTTTGCTCTTTCCAGGTTCAATTCCCGTGCGAGGGAATACTTCGATGTGGCATCCCCATCTCGCGTTGCCTCGCTGACCGCATGAACGACAGCCGCCGCGGCCGCGCGCGACATTTGCGGGTCGTCCGACTCCCAGACGATCACTGAATTGCTCTCGGACGGATCGCTCACCAACGTGGCCACAGTTGGAAACGAATAAAAATTCATCGCGCGGCGAAGCTCGAGGTCCGCGGCCAGGATCGCATCAGCAAGATACGAAGCTACCGATGCATCCTGCTCGCACTCCGGAAAGAGATCGGAAAGCACCAATCGGACCTCATGAGTAAAACCGGAGACGCGGGCAGTAGCCAGTTGCCCTAAATTAAGCGTCAATTTAACGACTGTATTCGCGTTATACACATTGAGGCCGGATAGCGTCTTGAACCCGGTGATCTCAAACGGCTCTAATTCCCCAACTGGGCATACTATAGCCATACATTTTGCCCCCGAATTAACCTTCCGACTGCTCTACGAAAGGTTCCTGCCTCCATCGCTTGCGCGCAACCCTCAGTTATATTATGGTTAGCTAATGGTTAAGGCAACAAAAAAATAAAGGGAGGTTGGAGCCAGAGGAAAACAAATCTTAAATTAAGTTTTAAATAAAAAGACTCGAACTGCGTAATGAAGTAGTGTTGGGGTGGGTATCATGTCTGTTTGTAGAATTCAGCGCGGGCGCATGAAGAAAGCCAAGCGTTCGTTCGCGACTCGCCGGGTCGCGGCCTCGCACATGCGCACGTTGATCACAGGTTCCTTGCAGCCGATCGCAGGCGATCTTGTCCTGGCTCGTGTGGACAAACTCGGCAATCACAGCAGATTGGAGCTGATCAACGGGAGAAAGGCGATCATGTTTCCCGGCGATGAGATAATCATTTGTTATGGAAACAGATACGCACCGGACCAGTTCGAAGCTGTTATTGGCCCTGATCTCGGACCATGTGACCTAGTGGCGGGGGGGGGCATCGCAGCGTGTGAGCTTTCCAGACATGATCGCATGATTGCGCCAACAAAGATCACCCCTCTCGGACTGATCGGGGACAAGTTCGGTCGCCGATTGAATGTTTGGGATTACAAGGTCAGCTCCGACGACCTTCGGCCCTCTCTGCCGATTGTCCTGTCGCTGGGAACATCCATGAACGCGGGAAAGACATTGACGGCGACGTCGTTGGTAAGAGGTTTCAAAAGAGCAGGGCTTAAGGTTGCCGCGCTGAAGATTACCGGAACCGGGTCCGGTGGCGATACCTGGATTGTGCGCGATGCGGGCGCTGACATCGTTCTTGATTTCACCGACGCCGGGTTTGCAACCACCTATCTTGCCTCGGTGGAAATGATCGAAAAGGGCGCTTTCCGCCTGCTGAACCATGCTGCCGAAAATGGATGCGACGTTGCTGTCATCGAGATTGCCGACGGGCTGCAGCAGAAGGAAACGTCCGAGTTAATTCTGGCGGAATCATTTCGCAGCATGGCTCTTGGCACGATATTCGCGTCCTACGACGCGATGGGTGCAAAGTATGGAGTGGATACGTTGCGCGCTGCCGGCCACAAGGTGCTGGCCATCAGCGGCAGACTTGGCCGATCCCCGCTTGGCGTGAGAGAGGCTGAGGAAGCTACCGGGCTGCATTGCTATTCCCCGTGGGATCTCCAGGATGGCGCGCTCGGTCCTGTGTTTAGGGCCCGCGCTGCGGAAAAACTGTCCAATGGGCAGAGCAACAACCCGTACCTGCGGCGCATTGCGGCATCGTCGGAGGCAGCCATGCCGGTCGGCGTGGATCGAGCCCATTCTCACCAACTCCGGATTGATTTCTTGGCAAAGGTCGCGCGCGAGTTGATTGTAGCCGAACTTGGAGAAGTAAATGCCAATGGCAGCCTGGCGACGTGGCCCAGTCCATTCGGAAGCATCTTGGTCACTCTGCCTGAGCGGCCTTCCCAGGGTTCTATCCCCACATTCATGTCGGTGCAGGCGCCCACGGAACTAGTAGAGGCAGCAGTGCTGGCAAAAAGCCGCGGTGCCCTCAAGTCGTCGCTCTGCGGCATCTTGCAGGCCCTCGGCTGCGCTCCGCTCCCGGCTGCCAGGATGTCCTACCTGCTGAATGAAACCTGGTCAATGTTTGAGGCGGCCGATCATCACGACAGACCTCTGCAAAACGCACTTGAGGCGCCGCCGTTGGATGCTCATGATGACATTGATGCGGTGATCATGAATTTCTCTGGCCTCTTCAATGAGCATTCTGATCAGCACGCTCCCCTTGGACGCGCGTGAAAGACGGTGTCCCGATGAACACACGAGGCAGGCGTCGGTATAGCGGCCCCCTCAGCGAAATGTGGAGAAAGTCGATACCCGGCCTTGCGGCTCTGGTGGTATTCAGCGTGTTTATCAATGTTTTGCGCTTTGCCGGCCCGCTCTATCTCATACAGATATTCGACCGGGTCATCTCGAGCCGCAGCGTTGAAACCCTTGTCATCCTGACCCTGGCTGCCTTGCTCGCCCTGGTAGCCGGCGTCGCACTGGAAACCATTCGCCGTCGCATGCTTTCGCGTTGGAGCGTATGGATCGAGCACCAGTTGACCAGCCAGTCCGTGAAAGCCGGATTGACGTCAGGTGTCGCCAATCCGCCGCTGCTGGCCAGCATCGAGAAAGTCGCGGGCTTTATTGAGCGCGGGCTATCTCCCTGGTTGGACGTGGTTTGGGCGCCGATTTTCCTGTTGTGTGTGTACTTCATCCATCCGGTTCTCTTCCTGATCGCAATAGCAGCCACACTTTTGCTGATTGGCTTGGGCCTGTTGAAAGAAAATTTCACGCGAGAGCCCCGCCAGGCGGAACGTGATGCCGTCAAGCAGGCAAAAGAGGTGTTGGTCTCGGCGGATAGGCATAGAGACGTTGTCAGCGCGTTCGCAATGGCGGATGCGATCGCTGGTCGCTGGGGCAGGAACCGAGTGGACGGCTTCTTGCAACGAGACCGGCTCAACGCCCGCGGATCGAGCCTCGATGCTGCGATCCGGGTGCTGAACCGTAGCCTTTACATTATTCTGCTGGCCTCCGGTATATGGCTGTTCCTGAACGATCAAGCGTCGCTCGGCGGCCTGTTTGCAGCCCGACTCATTGCCAATTTTGCCTACAGGATGGTGGGCAAGGCGGTTGGAGAGTTCAGAGGCTTCAGGGAAGCGCGGGAAGGATATGCAAAGATCAAGGCGGACCTTGCCAAGCCGTCGGACGGAGGCCCGTCGTTGCTGCCTGGAACTCCGCGCGGCACATTAATTCTTGATGAAGTGGCGTTCAGGCACGCGGGATCGCGAGAAGACGTATTCAGGAAACTGTCGCTGTCGCTGGCGCCAGGCGAGTTGCTATTGGTCATCGGGCGCGCAGCTACCGGCAAGACAACGCTTTCCCGTCTCCTGATAGGTTTGCTCAAGCCACGGACCGGACAGGTCCGCCTGGGAGACATGAACGTCACCCGGCTTCCGGATTATATTAGAGCCGAGGCTATTGGCTATTTGCCACAGCAGGTCGAACTGTTCGAGGGAACCGTCGCCCAGAATATTGCCCGGTTTCAACAAAGCTCTATAGACGATGTGGTTTCTGCGGCAAAAATAGCGGGAATCCACCAGGTTATTATTCGCCTAGGCCAGGGCTATGACACCGTGCTTGACGACACGGTCGGACTGTCCGGCAGCGAACGGAAACGAATTGCACTTGCAAGGGCGCTGTTTCGCGCACCGAGACTTATCGTTCTGGACGAGCCCTTCGCCAATTTTGACAGCTCATCGAGAAGGGCGCTTGAAGCGGCGGTGAAAGTCATGAAGGAGTCTGGATGCTCGGTAATCATTACAATGTCGGGACAAACCAACCGTCTTGCCGGATTAATCGACCGGACGCTGATCCTGGGCGGCCGAACGCCTGAGCTCTCCGATCCCACGGAGCGCCCGGTTCGTCCTCAGAAAACTGAGTTGCGGAGCGTCAAGTGACAGTCCCGCTCGCCGTTGACGCCAAACAAGCTGGAGACGATCCTGCGCCCTTTGGTAACAACTTCATTGTTCTCGGTTTCGCGATAATCGCAATTTTTTCGACCCTGACCGGCATGTGGCTTGTTGCGGCTCCAATCCAGGGCGCCATTGTGGCCAATGGGTTGGTGGAGGTAGCCTCAAACGTAAAGACAGTGCAACATCTCGAAGGTGGGATTGTATCCGAGATATTGGTTCAGGAGGGCGATCGCGTATCGCCAAGTCAGGTCCTGGTACGACTGCAGAGCACTGCTTCTACGGCCGCTGCGAACGAGATCAAGGCGCAATGGTACGAGGCGAAAGCTACCGAGGCACGGTTGATCGCCGAGAGAGACGGCAAGGACTCAATCGAGATTCCGCCAGAGTTAAAGGAGCCCGGTAAAATGGCGGCCGAGGCTGTTTCCGGCCAGGAGAGTATCTTTCGAACACGTCAGACCCTGCTTCGTGAGAGACTTTCCTTGCTGCAGCAAACGACCGGAAGCCTGCATAAGGAGATAGAGGGCTATGAAGGGCAGGTGGTGGCGGCCACACGGAAACTGGAGTTGATCGAGGAGCAGCTGGGCGATGTTCGTGCCCTGTATCAAAAAAAACTGGTGGTAAGGACGCGCCTGACAGATTTGGAGACTGAAAAGGCGGATGTGGGAGGCGACCTGAGCGGCTATATCGCGTCGATTGGCGTTGCCAGGCAAAAAATGGAGGAGACGAAGTTCAAGGTTGCTGAACTTAATGCATCCACGGCGGCCGACATTGTCGCTGAGCTTGGGGTGGTGCGTGCCAAGATATATGAATCCGCTCAACGAATAGCCGCCGCCGATGACGTGATGACAAGAACCGAGATCCGCGCTCCCATCGGAGGCACCATAGTGGGGCTCAAGATTCACACCATTGGCGGGGTAATAGCAGCAGGCGATCCTCTGATGGATATCGTGCCCATCGACGACAACTTCGTCGTGATTGCCAACGTGGACCCGCTTGACGTCGACCAGGTGAAAGTGGGGCTGCACGCGACCATCTGGCTCAGCGCGGTGGGCAGGCGGTATCAGCAGCCCATGAACGGTGATGTCCGCACCCTTTCAGCAGACCGGCTGGTCGATCCGCGCACTGGCAAGGCATTTTATGCAGCTCGCATCGCTCTGACACCTCAGTCCCTGAAGGCGACGCCCGTGGCATTGCAAGCCGGAATGAACACACAAGTGATGATCGAGACTGGAGCGAGGTCAGCATGGGAATATCTTAGCGCTCCGGTCTACGCTGCCATGGGTCGGGCTCTGCGCGAACAATAGGATTGGCTATCGGGGCAGCCGTCTTTGGGGTGGATTGTGAGCGGTGCGCAAGCTCAGCGCCTCCACATCTCAAAAGATAGCGTGCACCTGCTGGGGTGAGAGAAGAGCCCATAAGCGCTAACTTTGCACCAAGACGGCGCTTCTTGCAGCGGCGGATTGGCTTTTGCGCCGTCTTGGTGGGTCGCAGACGTGACGAATGATTTCAGTGACGCGGGTGAGGATTTTTCCCGGCCGCATCACCATCAGTATGGCGTTGAGGATTTCAGAACGCAGGAGACTATGCAGCCTCCAAAGGGACAGCGATTGCGCCGTGCGTGGTTTGGTCCTCACAGGGGGGAGAGTCGAGAACGTCGGTGATGGCCTCGTCGATCATCAGCGCCAGGATCAGGTGGGCCGTCTCACTGGCCTGCGGCGTGGGGCAGGGGCGCCATGGCGGTTCGTGCTGGAACGCGCACGAAGATTGCGAGAGATATTGCTGTGTCGGCAACCGACAACATTCGCTTGGATAGTTACTATCACTGACAAGAGGCCAGCGGCTAGCATGCACCGCGGGCAAAGATCTTTCAGTTCCTCAATGCACGGAGATGCCGTCGGATGGAATGGCCTATCGGGAAGAGAACTCGGCGACGACAAAATGAGGAACACAGTGGTGGTTGAGTCTTTATCAGGAAGGTGCCCTTTAGCCCCCGACGACGATATGTATCTTCTGCCGGTAATAGAGGCTTGGCCTCAGTCATCGGTTGGCATGGTCTGAGACACTGTGCAAACTAGTCCTCCTGATCCTTAGAAGTGGTCGGTAGCGCCACTACTTTGCGGGACGACATACGAGAGTTGCAGGCCGAGCGGTCAAACATCGAGGGCCGCCGGCTCGTTAGATACCACTACTCGTTCCTCGGCGCCATTCCAACAGGCTGAACTTCGAGGCAAGTGAGCCCATCCTGGTCCGGCGCCTCGACTCGTAAATCCATTCCACCGATTACAACTGCCTGCAAGCTGCCGCTTGTTTGTTATGACGAGCAGTTTCGGCCGATCGACATGCAGGCTCTGCTGGACGCGCCCCGCTCCATTCACAAACCGCGCGTGCTGATGCTCTACGGATCTTTGCGCGAACGGTCCTATTCCCGGCTCGCTACGGAGGAGGCTGCCCGTATCCTGCGCCGTTTGGGTGCCGAGGTGCGTATCTTCAATCCCTCGGGCCTGCCACTCCCCGATTCGGCGTCTGCCGATCATCCGAAGGTCCAGGAACTGCGGGATCTGTCGATTTTGTCGGAGGCCCAGGTCTGGTGCTCTCCGGAACGGCACGGGTCTATGACAGGAGTAATGAAGGCGCAGATCGACTGGCTGCCGCTCTCGATGGGTGGGATACGCCCGACGCAAGGCAGGACGCTCGCTGTGATGCAGGTGCGGGTGGCTCGCAGAGCTTCAACGCCGTCAACCAGCTGCGCATTCTCGGGCGATGGATGGGGATGGTCACCATCCCCCAGTCGTCAAGTGGCGAAGGCCTTCGCCAAGTTCGACGAGGCCGACCGCATGAAGCCCTCGTCGTACTACAACCGGATTGTCGACGTGATGGAGGAACTGGTGAAGAAGTTTGTTGCAACGCCGGAATTGTCCACCACAGCCGCACCAGTGGTGGAGCGATTCCCCTGAACGTGGTTGTTGGCGGCGGCGCTGTTGATCGTGATCGTGCCGGACAGGATATTGCCCGAGAAGTCGATTTCGGTTGCCGTCCCGCCAAGCGTCACGGTGCCGCCGAAAGAGTTGTGCGTGATGTGATGCTGCGCACCGATGACGCAACCATCGGCGTTCTGTTGTGCGATGCTTGTTCAGTGCCACAAAATGTCATGACACCGTCACACTGCCGCCAGGTGCTTGTCATGTGGTCGAGTGTTGACCCGTCAGGCGCTGCGGAAAGTCTCCATGTCAATAACCCCTGTTCCCGGATAGCAACGATACTGTTACTGTAACCGTGCCGGAACAGAGCAGAACTCGGATCTGGGCGGCGCCGGCCGGGATCATCAGCCTGCTGGGACTTGCCGCCTTCATTCCGTTCCTACGCTCGCTTCCACTGCGGCTCACGGTCCTTATGCTGCTCTCCGCCGCGCTCTTTCTCGGCGGTGCGGTGGGGTTGCAAATGGTCGGCGGCAAGATCGCGGAAGCCGAAAGCACAGAGGTGTTTTGGTATCGCGTGGAGACGAACCTCGAGGAGGCTCTCGAACTGGCCGTAGTGCTGATCTTCATCTACGGCTTGCTCTGGTATTTGGACCGGCGGGCGGAAACGACGGCTCCAGACCGGTGATTACGCTGGCACTCCGGGATGACAGCATCTGCCGCAATTCGTCAGCACGACCGGATCAGTTCCTCCTTGGTTAGGCAGGGCCGTTGATAGCAAACTCCGGGAGTGATTTCACCGCTGACCAGCAGGGTCGAACAATGTCCCACCGGTTTCGGCGCCGGTGCGGTTCAAAGCATCATTAAGGCCGCTCCTGAAGCCGCGGCCGTTCGCAACTCGAATGAGTTCGACCGATTGCGGGTCGACGAACATATCCGCCAGGGTCTTGAGATTCATGCGTAACGCAGCGCGCTTTGCGACCTCGCCCGCAAGGTCCGCTTTCATCGACCGGTTGAATTCTGTGGCACCGCAAGGCAGTCGGCAATCCAGCGCGCGTTGTTCAGGCGGTTTACCGACGGCCGTCAGAGGCTTTTATCCGCCCCACATGTATCTCAAACGACTGGAGTTGCGGATCATCCGACGAATGGATGGGGCTAGCTTCCTTTGGCTCGGCAGTAATGCCAGACTGGATGGAGGGAGCACGACATGAGGCAGACGCGTAAAATAGCAGCGATTCTGGTCTCGGATGTGGTCGGCTACAGCCGGCTAGCCGGCGCAGATGAAGATCGCATCTTGGCACGGCTGCGGGCGTTGCGCAGCGATCTCATCGATCCCACAATCGCCGTTCATCGTGGTCGCGTCGTCAAGCGCACAGGCGACGGAAGCCTAGTCGAGTTCAGCAGCGTGGTAGAAGCAGTGCGCTGCGCGATCGAAGTGCAGAATGCCATGGTTGAGCGCAATGCCGGGGTGCCGGATGATCGCCGCGTCGAGTTCCGTATCGGCATTCACCTGGGCGACGTCGTGCAAGAACGCGACGGCGACCTGATGGGCGATGGCGTCAATATCGCCGCGCGCCTAGAAGGTATCTGCGAACCTGGCAATATCTGTCTTTCCGAGCAAGCCTATTGGCAGGTAAAGTCAAGGCTCGATATCGCGATCAACGATCGCGGTGAGGTTCAGCTCAAGAACATCACCGATCCGGTCCGGGTTTATTCGCTACAGGTCGGCGTTCCCTCCAAGGCAAAGCCCACAGCACCAACCAAGCCCCTTTTTATACAGAATCCTCCGCAGCCGCTCGCACCGCCCGACAAACCTTCGATTGCCGTGCTGCCCTTCATCGACATGAGTGGCGATTCCGAACAGGAATTTTTCACCGACGGGCTGACGGAGGACATAATCACTGATCTGTCGAATGTGTCCGGCTTCTTCGTCATCGCCCGCAACTCCACCTTCGCCTATAAAGGCAAACCCACCGACGTCCGTCAGATCGCTCGCGATCTGGGTGTGAGGTATATTCTTGAGGGCAGCGCCCGCCGATCCAACAAGCGGTTGCGCGTCAATGTGCAGCTTGTCAATGCGGCAGAAGGCGGCAATCACGTGTGGGCCGAGCGCTTCGACCGCGAAAGCGCCGACATATTCGACGTTCAGGACGAAGTCACCCGACGCGTTGTTGAAGCGATTTCTGGCAAGCTTGGTGAAAAGAAACTTGTTGCCCGTTCCCGACCGTCAAATCTCGAAGCCTATGATCTGTGCGTTAGGTCACGAGGCAAGTGCAACAATTCCAGATCGGACAACAGTGAGGCGTGTGCTGACTTGGAACGTGCCGTTCAGATCGATCCAAACTACTGCGAGGGGCACACCAATCTTGCCATCTCACTGCTATTTGGCTGGATTGTCTGGGGAGAGCCACAGGAACCCGGCCGCGCAAAGGCTCTGATACACGCGCAACGGGCCGTGGAGATCGATCCCGACGATTCCCATGCTCGCAGGATCATGGGCTGCGTTCAGCTTTATGAGCGCAATTGGGACGAAGCAAAATTCCAATTCGATGCTGCCGTTCGGCTTAATCCCAACAATGCAGATGCAGTTGCATGGATGGGTGAGCTTCAAATCTACTTAGGCGATCCGCAAGCGGCGCTGATATCGTGTGGCGCGGCGCTCCGTATAAATCCTCGTCCACCCGGTTGGTATTTCTGGATCATGGGAATGGCTCAGATTTCCTCTGGACACTACGAAGAAGCTGTTGCGTCCTTGAGCCGGGAAGAAACGTACGGGACGGGTTCAAGGGAGCACCTGGTTCCCGCGCTTGCCCTTGCCGGTCGCGTTCCTGAGGCACAAGAGGAAGCCCGCCTATTTCTTGCGGGCAATCCAAATTGGAAGGTCGGTGATTTGGTGGCGAACTCACCTTTCAAGAGCCCGAGTGATGCGCAGCCGTTTATTGATGGCTGGCGCATGGCGGGCTTGCGGGAATAGCGCGTTTGCGGCAAGGCTGGAGAGAGTGCTGGTTAGCCGCCGGGCGAACAGCCAATAGACGCCCCCTTTGCGCGACCTACGGCGTGTCCTCGCTATCAGTGCCATGCATGCTGGAGCCATGCATGAAGGACTGGATCTCGTCCGCATCGATCTTGCCGTCACCATTCTCGTCAATGCTACTGAACATCCTGCCCACCGCGCGTTGAACCTCGTCCTCGGAAACCGATCCGTCGCCATCGGTGTCCAACAGCCCGAACATCAGTCGCATGCCGGCACCGCGCATCAGCTGATGATGCCAGCGTCCAGCCATTCTGTGTCCACGATCGCGGCCACCGTGGTTCTGCCAACGGCCGCCATCTTCATCGTGGCGGTCAGCATCCTCGTTGCGACCGCCTTGATAGTTGCGACTATCTTCCTCGCGGAAACCTTCTTCGGAACCGCGATCCTGCTGCATTCTCTCCCGGACAGCTTGCTCAACCATCTGGCGGATCATTTCGCGTGTTGGTCCATCCGCTTGTCCGGTCGCATCCGGCAACTGTCCGGCGGCCGGCGGTTCGGTTGCCGGAGCGGGTGCAGGTGTCGAGGGTGATGGTGTTCCGCTTGTCTGGGCGAGCGCGGGGGAGGTCAGGACTATGAAAACGGCGGCCGCGGCCGTCGTGCTGTGTGGAAATCTCATGGCATGCTCCATCAGTGCCTTCGCTTGGAAGGCCAAACTGGAGCTCGATCTGATTGTTCCCCGAACGGGATCAGGTCACGGCGAAGTTACATGGCATGCCCCTGTCTGAGGTAGATCAGGGACTTCGTCAGGGAATAATTTCTTCTCCCCTCGGCACAGGAGGGAAGCCCGCCTATTTCTTGCGGGCCTTAGCGCTGTCATTCCGGTTCCTGTCCCAAATCTGCCGGACAGCTTTGCGCCCAATTTCGGCCATTGCGACGCTCCCGTCCATCACCAGAAGCGGACATTGATGTTTTCGGAGGCCACAGTTAGCTTTCATCAGCTTTCGCATTCCTGAATGCAGACTGGTTAGGGAACTGCACAGATTGTTGCGAGGCTGCGTCCGATGATGTGCTGTGAGCGTGCTCCGCAGTTGGCCCCGTTATGAGTTTGCCCTGTTCACGTTGTGATCCTGTCTTTCGTGTCGGGTACCTAGCGTTAGATTTGACCACTAGCTGGCCGGGCGGATGTTCTGGTTGATGTGGAAAAGGTTGGTAGGGTCGAACTTGCCCTTTAGCGCGGCGAGTCGCGGGTAATTGTCGCCGAAGCTCGCCTGGACGCGCTCTTCGCCTTCGTCATCCATCATGAAGTTGGGATACGCGCCTCCGACGTCGAACGGATGCACAGCTTTCCAGTAGTCGGTGGCCCATTCCTTGAGGACCGGCGCCATTCCCGGATCTGGATCTATCCCGGCGATCACCATGGACCAAGTCACATCACGAGCGTTCCAGGCGCTGTCGCCCTTGCCTAGGCGATGCACCGCCCCGTCGATTGGGTAAAGATGCATGCACGACGCCGGGCCGGCCCTGCTTGCATGCAGGAGATGCGCGTGGATGGCGGCATCTGGCAGCGCTCGGACAAAGTCGCCCTTCCAATACCATTGCTGCCCGGCCGGATAGAGCGCGTCGAATAAGGTCTGCAACCCTGTGTAAGGAATCGGGCCCGCCCAGTCGATGAGTGGCTTGGGGAGAGCCGCCCGGATGGCATTGACAGCCGCTTCTCCACCCTCGCCGTTATGCGCGACAAGGAGGACGCTCATCTTCTTGTTCCAGTGCTCCTGCGGAAATGGATCGCCGCCGGGCACGGATTGCAGTCCGAGGAAGATGTAGAAATCCTCCGGAGCATTCGCCTGGAAATCACGATACCAGCGCATCACCTCAGCGGCATCGCCAACATCGAAGATGATCGGCCCGCCATAGAGCATTTTCGCCGGGTGCGTGCGAAATAAGAAACTGGTCACGACGCCGAAGTTTCCTCCGCCGCCGCGAAGCGCCCACAAGAGATCCGCATTCTCGGTTTCGCTGGCGGTCATGAAACTCCCGTTCGCCAACACCACGTCGGCTTGGATGAGATTGTCGACGGCAAGCCCATATTGCCGGCTGAGGTAGCCGTGGCCGCCGCTCAGCGTCAGACCGGCGACCCCGGTGGTCGAGATGATGCCGAACGGCACTGCCTGGCCAAAGGCGTGGGTAGCATGATCCACGTCGCCTGTAGTGCAACCAGGCCCGACCCGCACCGTGCGGTTCTGTGGATCGACGCGAACGCCCTTCATAGTCGAGAGGTCGATGACGAGGCCATCGTCGACACCGCCGAACCCCGGTCCGTTGTGCCCGCCGCCGCGGATTGCTATGGGGAGTTGGCTGTCGCGGCCGAAGTTCACCGCAGCAATCACATCGGCGACGTCCATGCAGCGCGCAATTAGAAGAGGCCGCTTGTCGATCATGCCATTATAGAGTTTGCGAGCTTCATCATAGTCAGCGTGATCGCGACCGATTAGCGTGCCTCGGATATCCTGCGCGAATTTGGCAATGGCGCCGCTGTTCATTCCACCCCCCGAGAAATCGCGATACCGAGTTTCCGAGTTCGGATCGAAGGTTGATCAGATAGTTTCTGGCGCGCCGCCTCCCGGCACGGGCCGCCTAGCTGACAATGTTGACCGGCAGCCATCACTTAAGAACAACGCCTACTTTGCCCGAAAATGAGCCCTTGGTCCAAGGGAATCCTGAAATGAGGCCTCATCGCAACTAAGCTGACCCTCAGTGCGGCATGGTGCTATGGCTAACTTCGCGCTAGTTTAGCATGGTGACATCGGCAAAAACGCGATGCAGACGATCGAACACTGGCTGAGCCAGCTCGGCCTCGGCAAATACCTGGAGGCGTTCGTCCAAAACGACGTGGACCTGCGAGCGCTCCCTCATGTCACTGAACGCGACCTCCAGGAGCTTGGTGTCTCACTTGGGCATCGCAAAATTATCATGGCTGCTGTCGCCGGACTTGCTCAGCCAAATCTCGCCGGGTCCCTGGTCCCTTCACCTTCTCCTGCGGGTTCGGAACTTCAGGCCAGCGACCTCGCTCAAGAACCGACTGCAGACCGACGGCTGCTTAGTGTGCTCTTTTGTGACTTGGTCGGGTCGACTGCGATATCTGCCCAACTCGACCCCGAAGACATGCACGAGCTTACGCGACGCTATCAGGACAGTGTTGCAGGCGCGATCACGCGCTTTGGAGGCTACGTCGCGAAATATCTAGGCGACGGCGTGCTTGCATATTTTGGATGGCCCATGGCTTACGAGGACCATGCCGAGCGTGCGATTCGTGCAGGCCTTGAGGCCCTCGCTGCAGTCGAGGCCTTTCAGTCCCCCAGCGGCGAGCAATTGAAGGCGCGGATCGGCATTGCATCGGGTCACGTGGTCGTCGGTGATATCGCCGGCAGCAGTGCAAACGAGCGGGCCTCAATCGCAGGAGATACTCCGAATCTCGCGGCTCGCCTGCAAGCTGCTGCTGCGCCTGGCCAGATCGTGGTGGCAGACGCCACGCGGCGGCTCGCGGGGCAATCCTTCGAGATCGAGAGCCTCGGCGCGCAGGAATTGAAAGGCTTTCGACTGCCTATTGCGCTGTTTGCGGTCCACGGGGAACGAGAAGTGGAAAGCCGTTTCGATGCCGCGCAAACTAGTGCACTCTCAAAATTCGTTGGCCGCAGCAGTGAAATTGGAATGCTGCTGGATCGCTGGGAATTGGCTAAAAACGGACAAGGCCAAGCAGTCTTTGTATCGGGAGAGGCGGGAATCGGGAAATCGCGTCTCGTCGACGCGCTTGAGGAACGGTTGCATGAGAACCAGCCCGAGTTAATACGACTGCAATGTTCGCCCTATCACTCCACCTCGGCCTTTTATCCCATCATTCAGCGCCTGAGCCGGCTGGCAGGTCTTTCAGCCGCCGACGAACCTCTGATGCGAGCAGACAAGCTGCGCGCAATTGTTCAGCGTTACGGCGAAGATCCCTCAGAAGTCGGCTCCACATATGCCGAGCTGCTCTCGCTGGATCTGGCCAGTGAATTCACGCCGCCCGATCTCTCCGCCCAACAGCGCAAAGAACTGATCGTCCGCACACTGGCGAACCGGGTGCTGCTCGCGGCAAAGATGGCGCCCGTTTTGTTTGTTGTTGAGGATGCTCACTGGATCGATCCGTCGACCAATGAATTTCTCACAGAGGTTGTCCGTCGCATGCATGGCGCGGCCGTCCTTGTGGTCGTATCACACCGGCCCGAATGGACGCCGACCTGGCCCACGGGGCTGGTCCACGTGACGACGCTGGCCATTGGTCGGCTGACGAAGCAACAGATGCGCGAGCTGATCGACTCGATGCTCGCAGACGTTCCGGATCAGCTTGCCGACAGGATCGTGGAGCGAACTGACGGTGTGCCGCTGTTTGTGGAAGAATTGACACGTTCGATTCTGGAAAGCGGAAAGGCGGCGTCTCTCAATGTTGAGATTCCCGACAGTCTGCAGGGATCTCTCATGGCTCGACTTGACCGTTTGACAGCGGCAGCCAAGGAGGTGGCGCAAATCGCCTCTGTCATAGGCCGGGAATTTGACCGCGGCTTACTTTCCAAGGTTGCCGGTCTCGATGACCCAACTCTCGGCGAAGCGCTCAATGAGCTCATGTCTACCCAGCTCGTTGTCGTCGGCGGTGTGGTGCGAGACGCGCTGGTATTCCGACATGCGCTCATTCAGGATACGGCATACCAATCGCTGCTCAGCAAAAGGCGCCGTCAATATCATGAAGCCATCGCTAATGCGCTCATCGACGCATATCCGGATCTCATCGTGACCCAACCCGAGCTCATTGCCCAGCATTATGTCAAGGCACAGCAAGGTGCGCTCGCGCTGCCATACTGGATGAAGGCCGGCGAACGGGCGCTAGGGCAATCAGCCAACTATGAGGCGGTTGATCACTTTCAGAACGCTGTCGCCATCGCGGAGCACCTGCCGGGAGGACCGGCTCGGCAAAAGGAAGTGCTCGAGGCGACCCTAAAGCTCGGGGAGGCACTGAGTGCCGCAGGTCGCTTGTCGGACTCAGTTGCAAAATACAAGCTGACCGCGCACTTGGCTCGCGAGACCCATGACACGAAGGCCTTCGTTCGTTCTGCTCTTGGTTTTGACGGCGCCCAGTTCCTGTCTTCGAAGCTGCTAGACGAATCGCTTCAGCTGCTCACTGAAGCAATGGGTATGCTCGATCCCGAGGATCAGAGGTCGCGGAGCCAACTCCTCAGCCGCCTCACGCGTGCATACTTTTACCTTAGCGACAGTAAGAACAGCGCCAAATGTCACGCAGAAGGGGTTGAATTGGCTCGGCAACTAGGCGACCAAGCTTCGCTTTTTGAACTTTCTGTCCTGCCTTTCTTAACGCCCCGGACCGTGAAGTCCGCGGCAGAGGCAACTCAACTGATGGCGCGGGTAGATGAGATAAAGCGCCTCGCGGCCGGCATCAACGACGATGACCTGCGCGGCCGCGCTCTCGCGCTTGACGTCTACGTCTCGACTGAGCTTGGCGACCGCGCGCGCGCCGATCAAGCCGTGGACGGGCTGGAAGAGTTGGGAACGTTGCGACAACGGCTCAACATTCTATGGCTTGCGTGGAACGCAAGGGCAATGATGGCCATCCTCGATGGAAGGTTCACCACCGCCGAGAAGCTGGCTGGAGAAGCGTTGGGTCTGGGCAGACAGACGCATGGCGCGGAAGTCGAGGGCGTCTATGGCATGCAGATGTTCACGATCCGACGCGAACAGAATCGCCTGTCGGAGGTGGCTCCGGTGATGAAGAATCTTATCGATGAAAATCCGGATGAGACCACATGGTTGCCAGGGTTTGCGCTGGTTGCGGCCGATTTGGGATACCGGGACGCAGCGCAACGCAGGTTGAGTGAACTAGCGAGTGCTAATTTCGCAATGCCGCTGGATGGAAAGCGAAGCGCATCCCTCTCATTCGTGGCTGAGGTTGCTGTTAGTCTGGGCGACACGGAGGCGGCTCGGACAATCTACAACCTTATGCTCGCCTACAAGGATATGACGATCACGGCAGGAGTCGCAACGGTCTGCTTTGGAGCGGCAAGTCGCTATCTGGGAATGTTGTCGGCATCGCTGGGCGATTTTGGGAAGGCCGCCGAGCACTTCGAGCATGCGATGGATATGAACGCAGCCAGCGAATCACGACCTTGGCTGGCGCATTCCCAGGCTGAATATGCGAACTTGCTTATGAAAAAAGGTAGCAAGAAAGCGATTGAGAGGGCAATGTCACTTTCGGAGCAAGCCTCGGTGACCGCGGCTGAACTGGGTATGGTCCGTTTGCAGAAGAGGCTGGAGACAACGGTTCACTAGGTAGGCTCTCATGCCTCACTGCATCACCACGTTGAGAAGGAGCATGCTTATGCCACGCTACGTAATCGAAAGGGAGTTCGCGGAACAGCTCAACCTCACAAAGGAGGGCGTTGAGAGTGTCAATTTGATCAATGACCAGGAAGGCGTGCAGTGGATTTTCTCGTTCCTCAGCGCCGACAAGAAAAAGAGCTATTGCCTTTACGAGGCGCCTAACCCGGAGGCTATTCGGGTTGCGGCACGAAGGAACAACATCCCCGCAGATGCCATCATTGAAATTGGTGGAGAGATCGGTCCGAATATGTTCTCGTAGCACAATCCTGACCGGCAAAACCGTCGCGAGTACGCCAAAAAGCCGGAGGCCGCTTTGGTAATGCACCTAAGCATCCGCTTCCCGGCCGATTGACCGGAAGGAATATGCCCTAGGTGGCATCTCAGCCGAATGTCCGCTTCTTAGACCGTTGACCTAAAACAACCACTCGGTCATTTTCCGGCCCCAAGGCTGCCGGGCGGCTATGCGCCCAAAGTCTGCCATTTGAATCAGCTTCGCCATCGCCTGCAAGCGGACATCTTCCCCCGATTCCTACGCACTACAGCCCGACTACACCTGACCCTCGGCACGTCGCCGCTATCCAAAGACGGATGATTGTCACTGAAATATCTCGTGCATAGTCCGGCGAATCATTAGCAACCGGTCACAGCAAACCTAAGGCGACTTACCGTCAGCGCCGTTGATTTCGCTATCTGCCTGCCTCAACCCGGCCGGGGCGAGTCAAAGGGACGAGTGCGCCGATTTGATCGCTTCTTTCGGACGAACAAATCGATCACATCAGTTCAATATCTCCAGGTCACGCAACGCTTGCTGCGTGCCCCCGCCACGGCGGACATGCCTCGACCGATAGAGACAGTCGGACCCACCTCCAACAATCTGTACCATCGCGACTAGCGACACAGTCCCCCTGAATGTCCGATGGCGTTGCGCGGACTGGCTACTGGCCTTTTCATTCTGCGCTTCGACCGCGCTACTTCCGATGTGCCAGGCGGTAGCGGGCGGCCTTGGCGCGGTTGCCGCAACTGTCCATCGAGCACCAGCGCCTCGGTTTGGAGCGGCTGTCGTCGATGAAAAAGCCACCGCAATTGTCAGCCTCACATTGCCGGATGTCGTTTCCTGATGGAAAGAGCACCAGGATGGCAGCGGCTGCTGCTGACCGGCGCAGCGGCAGGTATAGCCCTTCGTTTGTCGACGTGGATTGGAGGTTCAAGATGTCGCCAAGGCCCGCCGAGCCGCCAGCGTGCCCTATCGCTTTGTGAAAGCTGCGCAGGGCAACGCGTTTCGAGGCGACACCACGGCCGAGGTTTTTTGCACAGACACCGAGCCACGATTTGAGGGCGGCGCGCAGTTTTAGCACCTCGAGATGTACCTCGCGAGCGACCCGTGGGCGATTTACGGCATGACGGTCGAGGACCCGCCTTTCAGTTTCCGACAACAACAGGGCCGGAATGCAAAAGGCCAACAGATCCTGATAGCTCGTTATGCAATCGATCTCTGCTCCCTGGCGCCAGTGCAATGTGTTGGCAAGATCAAGTGCGGGCGCACCACCCAGCATGCGCATAGGCCCGCGCGGCGAGACGTAGGTCCGTAGAAATTCTGTTGATTCCATCGCTGTCAATATGTAACCTCCTAAACAGTTACTCAAGAGGGCAGGGCGGGTTAAATGAAGAAGCCTCTGTTGACGGTCTTGTCCTGGTTTGCGTTTGCAGTCACTGGCCAGGCAAACGACGATGTCCTTTATCGCTCAAGCGTGATCGTCACCGGAGATCGCGAGGAAACGCGCGTCCCTGCCATCCCTGAGGGTTTCGCACTGGCAGCGCAAAAGCTGACCGGAAATCCCGACGTCGTGCACAATCTGACCTTCGCTTCGCTGGCGACCGGGGCACCTGCCATGGTTTGGTCCTACACCTACCATGACCGCATGTTCGGCAGGCCAATTCACGACGAGCAGGGCACACGCGATCGCCCTTTCGATCTCACCTTCCAGTTCGACCGGACGCGAATGGACCATGCGATGGCGCTGCTGGGTGAGAGACCGTGGTTGGGGCCGCGCCCGAAGCTGGCGCTTGTCATCGAGGTTACCGATATGGCGCGTAGCTATGTACTCGCCGCCGATGGCGTCCACGGATCGGACCTGCGCGCAAGCTTTGAAGATGCTTCGGCGCTATTCGCCATACCGATCATTTTCGCAAAAGAAGCCGATCTGTCGGCGGTCGCGCAGGAAAACGTCGATGCAATACCTCATGAGCGCCTGGCCAGACTGAAATCCAGATTGGGGGCTGACGTGATCTTGGTCGGGCACCTCCATTGGAAAACCAACGAGCCGGGCTGGCATGCGGTTTGGCGCCTGCCACTTGGACCAGAAGGTACAAAGTGGGAGATCGCAGGCGTAAATTTCGATGCTGCCTTCCGCAACGCAATCGGAGGTGCCGCCAAACGCATGCGACCGACAAGATAGCTCACTCACCACTATTCCCGGGGCTGAAGATGCCCCCAACTCAGGGTTCAACTGTGCCCGCGTGCGGTGACACGGGTCAGCGAGTCAGGACCGGGTGGGTCGTCAGCTGTGTTGGGACCACCTCTGAATTGTTGCGTATTGGTCCTGGGCGCTGTTGAGGTAAGAAATGCTGCCACTTTAGAAGCCCGCCGGCCCGTGGCGCGCCGCGCAGGAGCCGAAAAAACGGGCGCCCAACGTAGGGTTGGCGGAATGCCCATTCAACTCAGTACAAAACTATGCCCCGTTCTCAGCCTGGGTTTTACGACTGCTGCCCGACTATCCGCACTTGCGCAAGCGACTGGCCGAAAAGGGGAGCCTGCTCCAGCAGCAGGAAGACATCGCGTTATCACCCCCTCTGCCAACTCGACATCACCGTTCTGAAGGGTGAATTGCTGGTAGGGCAGCTGTAGAAATGCGTCCGCTCGTCGGCAATATCGCCGCTATAAGCGCTGCCTACAATTTGTGGCGCGGATATTCTGGAGCTTGGGTTCCTCGCCGCACTTTTATTGATGAACACCCCACCCTGCCTGTTTGGCGCGATGTCAGGCCGATAGACGCTCATGAAGCTCTCCGTACAGACAGCGCTGTCTGAGAATCCCTCCTCAGGGCCCCGGGCATCTGTATGCATGCAACTCGCATCAACGTCCACTCAGAGGTCGTCTGCCGAATGGCAGCTATCCGCCGAGCTCGCCCCGATAGCGACCGGCCGGTTCCGGCCCCATTTCGGCCTTTCAATGACGTGCTTCGTTTCGCCGCGTGCCGCTATGATGCGGGCGGAAACCTGGCAGCCATAGACCTCCTGCCGGTCGTGATCGGCGCGGAGGCACAGTCTCCCGGATCAGCAACGGCCAGATTGGTACCCATCGCCGTAACGGGAAGCGCGGCGCGGGGTGGACGTGAAATAGGAAATTTCCAAGGCCGTAGAAGATCGGCGCGCCATTGTAGATTTCCACGGCCTGCAGCACCGGCGCGCCGTGGCTGACGAAAAGGTTCGCGCCGGCGTCGATGCACATACGGGCAAAGCTCTGCACCCAGCGCGGTACGTCCTGCCAACCTGGCTCCCAATGATGGTGGTGCAGATAGGCAATGACGAAATCGCCCTGTGCAGCCGCGTGCCGGATGTCGGACAGGTGTATGGCCGCGCTCCGCTGGTCGACTTCTATCAGACGGCCGAAATCGGCGGCCTGCGCGAAGACGGTTCCGTAGAAATTGATCTCCGTGCCGGCCGACGCCTCAACAGGGTCCTCCGGTTGCGCATAGTTGGCCAGTTCGAAGGGGGAGCTTTGCAATTGAGCGCTCAGCCTTGCCAGTCTGCTGAAATGTCCGTCCGGCACCCCTATCTTGCGGACGGTGTTCAGACGATTGACGCCGGGCCGAGCCGGCCGGAAGGCCGTGCGGTCTTCGGCATACATGTTGGTCGGGCCGAGACCTGCATCCATCGCAAGAAGCGCGAGGTCGCGCGCGCCCAGCCGGCGGCCCCAGGTTTCCTCGCGTCAGTCTCGTCGGCCCCGATGCCGGCATGCAGGACACCGCGCCCTTCCACCTCCTCCAGCGTCGAGAGGATACCGCCGGCGCCGAAACCTTTTGATACTCACATCTATGCGGCGCGCGCTGCCAACAGCGCGTGGAGAGCCTCCGGCTTCAGATGGGTGTAGCGCTTCAACATTTTCCAGTCCTTGTGCCCAGTTACCAGCGCAACCTGTTCGATCGTGGATCCGGCCTCGAAAAGGCGGCTTGTCCCTTCGTGCCGCAAGTCATGAAAATGAAGATCGTGGATTCCCAAGTCAGCACATCCTCGACGGAACGCAGTTCCAACTGACCGATGGTTGAACGGGAAAATTCGATCGTCGTCATTGCTACGCTTTCTCAGCCGCTCTTCAACAATGGCCCACGCATCATAGCCAGTGGCTGCAAACAGCGGTATGCGCTGGTTGTTACCGTTCTTGTTTCGAGGGTCCTTCCTGTCGCGGACAAGGAGCATCCGCGTGCGGGATTCCAAATCGGACCAACGCGCCTTGCAGATATCTTCCTGGCGCATCGCGGTTGCGATAGCGAACCGAATGATCTGGCTAATCGGTGCAATCTGGCGAGCGTTTGCCTCGAAGTGAGCGATGAGCTTGTCGAGTTCATCCTGTGTCGGTCGTCTATCTCGCTGTAGGCCTTTGCCAACGAGACCGAGCCTCGTGAGGGCGACACGCGCGAAATCAACCGGTTCGACCTTGACGGGCAGGCCGTGGACCGCAGCGGCGTGAGTAAGAACAAGTTTTATAAAGCCGATGTCGATACCGAGAGTCATCGGTCCGGCACCTTGGGCGGCGCGGTCACGACCAAAACGAATGAGCCGTTCGCGATCGAGCGCTGCTAGGTTGCACTTCCCCAAATGCCGTTGGAGCATATCGAGGGCCGCGGCCTTGGAGCGGCGAGGGGACTTGCCTACATCGCACATGTCGTCGATATGAAGGTCTATCAGTTCGCCGAAGGTTTTGAGGCGCGCTATGCGGGACTGGTCGGCGTCTCACCTCGATCGACCTGGCGCTCGGTTTCGGTGGCCCAACGCCGGGCGTCGTCTCGGCGCAGGAAGGTCTCGCTGACGTAGCGACCTTTGCGACGGACTTGGACACGCCAGGAACCGGACGAGAGCTTTGTGTAGGTGGCCATTTCTTCGTGTGCGCTCCGTGTGCACTGAGAGATCGAAACGTGGCAAAAACGGGTCGTATTCTGGCGTAAATTCGTGTGCACTCGGTAGGTTCTAAGGTTCTGATGTTAAACAGATGCTGAAAAATCAAGAGCATAGACTGGCCGTTGCGCCGATGATGGATTGGACCGACCGGCATTGCCGGTTCTTCCACCGCCAGCTGACGCGGCGTGCGCTGCTCTACACCGAAATGGTGGTGGCGGACGCCGTCATCCATGGTGCGCGCGAGCGGCTGCTTGGTTTTGACGAGACCGAACATCCGGTGGCACTGCAACTCGGCGGCTCCGATGCGCAAAAGCTGGCCGAGGCGGCGCGCATCGGCGAGGCGTTCGGTTACGACGAAATCAATCTCAATGTCGGCTGTCCGTCCGACCGGGTCCAATCCGGCACGTTCGGCGCCTGCCTGATGAAAGTGCCTGACCTCGTCGCCGATTGTGTGGCGGCGATGAAGGCGGCGGTGAAAATCCCGGTGACGGTCAAATGCCGCATCGGCGTCGACGAGCAGGATCCGGAGCCCGCGCTCGACGCGCTGGCCGACGGCGTCTTCGCGGCCGGCGCCGACGCGCTGTGGGTGCATGCGCGCAAGGCTTGGCTGGAGGGTCTGAGCCCGAAGGAAAATCGCGACATCCCGCCGCTCGACTATGACAGGGTCTATCGCCTCAAGGCTGGAAGATCGAACAAATTCATCGGCATCAATGGAGGCGTTCAATCGCTCGAAGAGGCGGCTCGCCACCTCGATCATGTCGATGGCGCCATGCTTGGCCGCGCCGCCTACCACACGCCAGGCATCCTGGCCGGCGTCGACGCGGCATTCTACGGCGACAAGGCCGGCGCTTACGATTTTGCCGCGCTGATCGACACGATGGCCGACTACGCCGCGCGGCATATCGAGCAGGGCGGGCGGCTCGGCCACGTCACCCGCCACATGGTCGGGCTGTTCCACGGCCTGCCGGGCGCGCGCCGCTTCCGGCAGATACTGTCCACCGACGCGACGAAACCCGGCGCCGGACCGGATGTGCTGAAGGCAGCGTTCGCTGCCGTCGATTTCGACCGTGTTGAAAAGGCCGCTTAAGCAGTTCAGTCGCGCAGAATCATCCGGTCGCCGCGCACGTCGAAACCCGACAGGGAACCGATGAAGTTCATGCCGAGCAGGCTCTGGCTGAGCGCGCCGGGCGCGGCGACCATCACCTGCATGTTCTTGCGCACGATGCCGCCGATCGCCAGTTCGTCGGTGCGCACCGAAGCGGCGCGTGCCATGCCATTGGCGGTCGAGACCGGGACGGTGAAGCTCAGCGCGGCCGGATTGAAGCCGGCCGCCTGCGCGTCTTCGGCGGTGAGCACTGTACTGGTCGCGCCGGTATCGACGACGGTGCGGATCGGCGCGCCGTTGATCGTGATGCGGGCCTCGAAATGGCCGCTGTCGGCCTTGTCCAGGGTCACGGTGGCATGGCCGTCCTCGACGCCGAGCGCCAGCGGGCTGCCGGGAACGAGGCCCGCCGTCACCCGGCTGGCGAAATCCTGCAACTCGTAGCGGTACTGGTAGCCGGCGACGAGCGCCAGCACGATCAGGGCCCACGTGCCGAGATTGCGGGCCATGACGCCGAGCGGCCTGCCGGACCGGACAAGGCCGGCGCTGACCAGCAAGCCGATCGCCCCCAGCCAGACCAGACGGCTGAAATCGTAATTCTCGATGCCGAACGTGCTGCCGGCGTCGTTGTTGATCATCAGCAGCACCAGCCCGAGGCCGATTGCCGCCATCACGATCCAGAACAGTCGGTTCATTGGACCTGCCGTTTCAAGAGAGGACGTCGCGCTCGCGCGCCATGCGGCTGCGGCGTGTTTCCCGGCGCGGCCGGCGCTCGACCGTTTCCAATCGGGCCGGCAACTCGGCCATGACGCTGCGGCGTACCTCCGGCGTCATCCCAATCCAGGCGCCGATTTCATCGCGCGTGCGGCCGCAGCCGAAGCAGAAGCCGGTTTTCATGTCGATCGAACAGACCAGGATGCACGGGGATTCGATGGCCGTCATGACTTTCTCTTGAAGGTTCCGTCCGGAATCCCTCGTTCCATCTCCACATGGTGCAACGGCAAAGCCAATGCAAGCCCTTCGGAATGCGGCGCGGGCAACCGCTTTCGCGCCAATGTCGAGGGGAGTTGTGCCGGCCGGGCAAGGCGGTTATGCCGCTGATCAACCACAGGGAATGATCAGGACCGACATGACCAGCGCGCTGCCCTTCGACGACTTTCGCAATCTGCTGGCGAGCCTGCCGCCTGCCGATACAGTCGCGGAAAACCGGGGGCCCACCCTGTTTTCCAAGGCCGACAAGCCGAAAGCCTCGCTTGGACGTATCGAGGACATCGCCGCCTGGCTTGCTGTCTGGAGCGGGCGCGCCCCGCCGGCGGTGAACCGGCCCCTAGTGGCGATCTTCGCCGGTAACCATGGCGTGACCCGCCACGGCATCTCGCCGCGCCCTGTCGCTGCGACCGCAAACGCCGTTGAGCTGTGCGCCGCCGGCGGTGCGGCAATCAACCAGATTTGCGTCGCCAACAATCTTGGCCTCAAGGTGTTCGATCTGGCGCTGCACATTGCGACCGCCGACATCACCGAGGACGCCGCCCTCGACGAACGCGGCTGCGCCGCCACCATGGCCTTCGGCATGGAAGCCATTGCCGGTGGCTCCGATCTGATTTGCCTCGGCGATCTCGGCGTCGGCAACTCCACCGTTGCGGCGGCTTTGTGCGCCGCCCTGTTCGGTGGCAGCGGCGCCGACTGGGTCGGCCCCGGCTCCGGTGCCGACGCGGCCATGCAGGCGCGCAAGGCTGATGTAGTCGATGCAGCCGTCGCCTTCCATGGTGCGGCTCTGAAGGACCCGTTGGAAGCACTGCGCCGGGTCGGTGGCCGCGAGTTTGCGGCCATTGCCGGCGCCATCCTCGCCGCCCGGATGCAAAAAATCCCGGTGCTGCTCGACGGCTTCGCCGCGACCGCTGCCGCTGCCGTGCTGCATGCCGCCAACCCGGGTGCGCTCGACCATTGCCTGCTGGCCAGCCAGTCGCCCGAACCCGGCCAAAGGCTTGCCGCCGAGCGGCTCGGCCTCAGGCCGCTGTTCGATCTCGGCATCAGCCACGGCGAAGGGGTAGGGGCCGCCCTTGCCGCCGGTCTGGTCAAGGCGGCGGCGCTTACCAGTTCGGGCATGGCGGCGGCGGTCAAAGCCTAGAACAAGCTGTCAACGTCGGCGGGCCGCCGCCACGGTCTTGGTTGGCAGCGCCGGCAGTTCCTCCATCACTCGGGCGAGCGGGAAGATGGCGATTGCCTCGGTGCCTTCGCGCAATTTCGACTGAAGTTCGAATTCGCCGCCATGCATGGCGAGCAGGCCCTGCACAATCGGCAGTCCGAGCCCGGTGCCCTGTTCGGCGCTCTTGATGGCGATCGAGCCCTGGCCGAAGGCGGACAGCACGATCGGGATTTCGTCTTCCGGTATGCCCGGCCCATTGTCCTTGACCGAAATGTACTGGCCGCCGCCCGCCGTCCAGCCGACGCGCACGCGAATTTCGCCGCCGGTGGCGGTGAATTTGATGGCGTTGGACAGGAGGTTGAGCGTGATCTGCCGCACCGCGCGCTCGTCGGCGAACAGCCGCGGCAGGGCACTTTCGAAATCCTGGACGATGCGGATGTCCTTGTTGCGCGCCTTCAATTCCATCATGTGGCAGCAATCTTCGGCGATGTTGAGCAGCATCACCGGCTCTTCGTTGAGCTGATAGCGGCCGGCCTCGATGCGCGACAGATCAAGGATTTCATTGATCAGGTCGAGCAGATGCTGGCCGGAATCGTGCACGTCGCGGGCGTAGTCGCGATAGGTGGGGTTGCTCATCGGCCCGAGCACCTCATTGGCCATCACCTCGGAAAACCCGAGAATGGCGTTGAGGGGTGTCCTCAGCTCATGGCTCATAGAAGCAAGGAAGCGCGACTTCGCCAGATTGGCGTCTTCGGCCCGCCGACGAGCTTCGTCCGACATTGATTTCGCTGTCTCCACCTCGGCGAGCAGCGCGTCCTTTTCGGAGCGGAAGGACAGAAGTATCAGCGACGAGCGGTTGAGATGGCGCGCGATATAGGCAAAGAACGGCAATGCCGCGACCAGCAGGGCGACCATGATCGTCCCGACCGGCACCCAAAATTTCGTTTCAGCATAGGCATAGACCGCCACCGGAACGACGAAGGTGGCAAGCAGAGAGCCGCGCAAGGACGACGCCATGATAGCGGTCGCCGCCATGGCCAGCAGCAGCACCACCGCCTTGGCGGCCTGGAACTGGTCGATCTGGCAGGTGGCGCAGCCGAGCCATGCGAACCACGCCCAGCCGAGGCCGCACAGCGAATGTCCGATCAGGAAATCCCTGCGGGTGTGAACAGGATTGAGCTCGGCGGCTTCGGTGCGCTCGACGCGGCGCGCCATGAAGGCGACGATCGAATAGCAGATCAGGGTGAACAGCGCCCAGACGCTGATCTGTTTGTCCACACCGGCCAGCAGCCCGGCCGCCGCGACCGCCAACACCAGCAGTGGGATGACGGCTGCGCCGCCCACCATGGTCCCGGCATGCAGCTTCAGCAGTTCACGGTCGAAGTCGAGATTGCCGACCTGCTGCGAAAGACGGTCGCGCGTCTTGCGCACCGCGCGCGCCACATCGCTGTTGCGGTGCGGTTTCCGGCGGTCCACAATGAATTTATCCGCTGTGTTCGAGCGTAGCAGAGGCATGGAAACTTCGATTTATGCGCGCAGCGATCTCAATTCGTTAAGCTACGTTCGAATGATTAAGAGACTGTTTGCCATATGAGCCGTTCGTGGTCGCCAAGGCCGCGCCGGCGATACTATCCGCCGCCGCCGCGAAGCCTGTGGCGCAAGCTGCTGGATTACGCGCTGACGGTCATTCTGCTCGGCCTGCTGATCCTGCTCGCCGCACGCCTCGACCGTTTCGAGACGCGCAAGGCGGAAGGGGTGGCGATCGTCAACGATGGCGATTCACTCACTCTTGGCACCGAACGTATCCGCATGCGCGGCATCGACGCTCCGGAATACCAGCAGATCTGCCGTAGGGATGGCGCAGACTACGCCTGCGGCAGGCTGGCGCGCCAGGCGCTGGTGCGGCTGATATCAGGAAATCCGGTGACCTGCAGCGGCTGGCAGCGCGACCGCTACGGCCGCCTGCTCGGCGATTGCAAGGCCGGCGGCAAGGATCTCAACCGGGCCCAGGTTGAGGCCGGCTGGGCCATTGCCTATGGCGATTTCGACACCGAGCAGGCCATTGCCCGCGCCGGCAAGGTTGGCATCTGGGCCGGCACGTTCGATGAGCCGCAAGACTGGCGCGAAAGCCACCACGGCGGCCCGCTCGAAAGAAAGCACGGCACCCTGGCTTCGGTCGGTGACGCCTTGCGAGAGATGTTTCGCTTCTGGTGACGAGCACTATAGTTGAAGGACCAGATCGGGAGGATAAGCATGAAACTGTTCGACGGCGGCCGCGCCCCCAATCCGCGGCGCGTGCGGGTTTTCCTCGCCGAAAAGGGCATCGCAGTGCCGCTGGTGCCGGTCGACATGGGTGCGATGGGGCACAAGCAGGAGCCGGTCAGGTCGCGCAACCCGCTGCAGCGGCTGCCGGTGCTCGAGCTCGACGACGGTACCATCCTCACCGAATCCGTCGCCATCTGCCGCTATTTCGAGGAACTGCATCCCGAACCGGCGCTGTTCGGGCAAGGCGCGCTCGGCAGGGCCAAGGTCGAGATGTGGCAAAGGCGCATGGAGTTCAATCTGCTCAGCTGCGTCGCCCAGGCTTTTCGCCACATCCATCCGGCGATGAAGGAATGGGAAATTCCGCAGATCCCCCAATGGGGCGAGGCCAACAAGGCGAAAGCGGTCGAATTCCTGAAACTGCTCGACCCCGAACTGGCAAACCGCGAATTCGCCGCCGGCGACGCCTATTCGATCGCCGATATCACCGGCATGATCGCCATGGATTTCATGAAACCGGCGCGCATCAAAGTGCCGGACGAGTGCACCAACGTGCTGCGCTGGTACAGCGCCGTCTCGAGCCGTCCGAGCGCTTCCGCCTGATGGAGGCGGAACTCGAACGCTTGACGGCAAAGGTCCGCGCCTGCCGCATCTGCGTCGACACTCCGGTCGGCAGGCCACTGCCGCACGAGCCGCGCCCGGTGCTGCTGCCATCATCCAGTGCCCGCATCCTGCTCGCCGGCCAGGCGCCAGGCACAAAGGTGCATTTGTCGGGCATGCCGTTCACCGACGCGTCCGGCGACCGCTTGCGAAGCTGGCTGGGCGTGACAAGCGAGGAATTCTACGACACGGATAAATTCGCCATCGTGCCAATGGGGTTCTGCTTCCCCGGCCAGGACGCCAAGGGCGGCGACCTGCCGCCGCGCCGAGAATGCGCGCTGGCCTGGCGCGCGCCGCTGATGGCGCTGATGCCGCAGATCGACCTCGTTTTGACAATCGGCTCCTACGCGCAATCCTGGCATATGGGCGCCACGCGCCGGCCGTCGCTGACCGAAACCGTGAAGGACTGGCGCACCATCTGGGATGCGCCGGCCAGCCTGAAAGTGCTGCCGCTGCCACACCCGTCATGGCGCAACTCAGGATGGCGGAAGCAGAATCCATGGTTTGAAATGGATTTGCTGCCGTTTCTGAGATCGGAAATCCGCTATCGCATAGATTAGACTTTAAGCAAGATATCACTCGCTTTTGTGCCATCCGGCAGAATTTCTTTCTTGTGAAAGGTCGAAATAAGAGGGAGTATAGCCAATCTATTCCCAAAGCGCGTCGCGCCCGAGGGAACGCGGCCTGCACCAGGAGCACCTCAATGGATCGCCTCGACAGAAAAATTCTCCGCCTCCTGCAGGAGGACGCGACGCTCGCGGTTGCCGATGTCGCCAAGAAAGTCGGCCTGTCGACGACGCCGTGCTGGCGCCGCATCCAGAAGCTGGAGGAAGAGGGAGTCATCAAGCGGCGCGTCGCCATTCTCGACCACGAAAAGGTCAATGTGCGCGTCACCGTCTTCGTGTCGATCCGCACCAATTCGCACAGCCATGAATGGCTGCGGCGTTTCTCGGAAGTCATCCAGGAATTTCCCGAGGTGGTCGAATTCTACCGCATGAGCGGCGACGTCGATTATCTCTTGCGCGTCGTGGTGCCCGATATCGCCGCCTATGACGCCTTCTACAAGCGGCTGATCGCCAAGATCGAGATCCGCGACGTGTCGTCGTCCTTCGCCATGGAGCAGATCAAGTACACGACCGAAATGCCGCTCGACTACATGCTGCTGGACAAGGAATCCGGCGCCAACGCGGCCTGAGCGCGGTTGTCCGTGACTGGGCGGTGACGCTGCACAAGCCGGCGGCGCTTAGTTTTTCTTTTTGTTGAGGAAACTCCAGGGCGAGTTGACCGGCAGCGTGATCGTGTCCGGCACCGTGTCGACTGCCACCACATCGGCTTTGCGTACGGTGTAGCCGGACTGGATGATGCTGACGCCGTCGAGAATGAACAACTGGCTCTTCTCCAAGCCGGGCCGCAAGGCGCCGGTCACGGCAACCGACTCATAGGCCTGCGACATCTTGTAGGGACGGGCCGGCGTCACCAGCACGATCTGGTTGGGCGGCGGCGTCGGCATGTGGCTGCAAGCGCCTGTCCACGGCACCAGCAGGAACTGGTAGACGAGGTCGCCATCGCGGTCGACCGGCAATGCATAGCCGGCTAATTGTACCATCTTGTCCTGCAGGTTGAGCGACAATGTCTCGCCACGATCGGGCAGTTTTGCCGCAATCATCGGCAGGCCGGCATCTTCGGCCACCGCCTGCGTCGCAGGACGCAGATCTTTCCAGAAGATGTGCGCGGTTTGGCCTGAGGCGTTGGTAGCGGTGAACACCAACAACGCGGCTGCAAGCGCCAAGGTCGATTTGAGAGGACTGCTCATCGGCCGCTTCCTTTGTGCAGGAGTAAAGACGCCGCGGCCGATCGCGTCAACGCTCGAGCCGCATCACATGTCTGCGAGAGCCGGCCATGCCGACCTCATGGAACCCGCGAGCGATGAACACGCCGCGAAACCCCATGAAACGGTAGCTCGGCGATGCCTCGTCGACCGGGTAGGCCTCGATCACGCCGGCGCCCTTGGCAAAGGCGTGATCTATGGCAGCGTCAAGCAGCGCTGCCGCCAGCCCGCCGCCGCGCAGCGCCCTTGGCACATAGAAGCAGACGATCGACCAGATGCCGGTCTCGTCATCGTCCTGTTGCGACGTCAGCTTCCGATAGGTCTGGCGCGGCGCGACCGAGCACCAGCCGACGGTCTTGCCGTCAATCTGGGCCAAGATTCCCACCGGCGTACCGGCCTCGACAAGCGCCATCATGGCCCGTTTCAACTCGGCGTGCTGGACATGCTCGCGGCGGCCGGGCAGGGGCCGCCAGGCCATGCACCAGCAATACTTCGGACCGCCTTGCGCTTCGAAGAGGCCTTCGAAATCGGCGCGCGTCTGCCGCGTCACCTCGGTGAACCGGACGTTGGCTAGGTCAGCCTTTTCTGGCGGCGATCCGCTCGACGATCTTGGCATTGGTGAGTTCCCGTACGGCGTCCTTGCCAATCCAGCGCGCCGTCTTGTCGGCCGACTGGGCCAGTCGTTCGGCCACGGCAAGGGCAGCGCCGTGCATCTCCAACGATCGCTTGCCGATCGAACGAAGCGCCCAGTTTGCCGCCTTCTTCACGAAATTGCGGCTGTCGGCGGCATGCGCTTCGATGATCGGCAGGAAGCCGAGGAAAGTCGCCACCGGCTCCTGCTTCCGGTGCACGACGGACCACGCCATCATGGCAAAGGCCGTGCGTCGAACGAACTCGCGCTCGTCCGCCGCGAACTCTTCAATCAGCTCCTTCCAGGCGTCCGTGTCGACGAAGAGATCGGAGACGCCGTCGACGATATCCCAGGAATCGAAGGACGCGGCCCATTGTCGTGCATCCGCGGCTGAGAAGCGCTTCGGGTCGGCCGTGACGGAAGCGATGAACTGCGCCTCCATGATGCCGGTCTGCCAAAGTTCGAAAGCTCGCTCGTGGTTGCGCTTGATCTTTTTGGCGATCTGCCGCTGCATGCCATGCGAGATGCCGAGCGCGCGCTCGGTCTTGATACCGTAGCGCAACATGCCGCGGCGATTGTCCTCCGAGCCGATCGAGCGCAAATGGGCGACGATCTCATCGGCGCTCGATTGGGGCGAAAGCTCGGCCATTGCGAACGCTTATTTTTCCAGGCGCGCCAGCAAGGACGAGGTGTCCCAGCGCTTGCCGCCCATCGCCTGCACATCCTTGTAGAACTGGTCGACAAGGGCGGTCACCGGCAGTCTCGCGCCATTGCGGTCGGCTTCATCGAGGCAGATGCCGAGATCCTTGCGCATCCAGTCCACGGCAAAGCCGAAATCATATTTACCGGCATTCATCGTCTTGTGGCGGTTCTCCATCTGCCAGGACCCGGCAGCGCCCTTGGAGATGACTTCGATGACCTTCTCGATGTCGAGCCCGGCCCTCTTGCCGAAGTGGATGCCTTCGGCCAGTCCCTGCACCAGCCCGGCAATGGTGATCTGATTGATCATCTTGGTGAGCTGGCCGGCGCCCGACGGCCCCATCAGCCCGACCATCCGGGCAAAGGCGTCGATGACCGGCCTGGCCTTGTCGAAGGCAGCCTGCTCGCCGCCGACCATCACCGTCAGCACGCCGTTCTCGGCGCCCGCCTGCCCGCCGGAAACCGGCGCGTCGAGGAAGGAAAAGCCGGCCTTTTCAGCGGCGTCGGCCAGTTCGCGCGCCACTTCGGCCGAAGCGGTGGTGTTGTCGATGAAGACGGAGCCTTTTTTCATCGCGGCGAAGGCGCCATCGGCCCCGGTCGTCACCGAGCGCAGATCGTCGTCATTGCCGACGCAGGAGAAGACGAAATCCTGGCCCTCTGCGGCGTCCGCCGGCGTCAAAGCAAGCTTGCCGCCATGCTGGGCCACCCATTGTTCCGCCTTCGCCGCGGTGCGGTTGTAGACGGTGACGTCGTGGCCGCCTTTGTTCCTGAGGTGCCCGGCCATGGGATAGCCCATCACGCCAAGACCGAGAAATGCCACAGATGCCATGGGTTTGCCCTTCAGACGGAACGGAATTGTCTTGGACAGCTCTAGGCTCTACGCGCCATTCGTCAAGACGCGCATGAGCCGATCGACTGGTACAGCCGAACGCTCAGCGGATCAGATGAATGGTGATCCGTCGCTCGATCCATTCGACGCCGTGGCGCAGGATCTCGACCATCACCAGATAGACGATGGCGACCCAGACATAGGCCTGGAAGTCGAAGGACTTGGCGTAGGCCAGCTTCGCGTTGCCCATCAAATCATAGACTGTGATGATGGCAACGATGGCGGAGGCCTTGATCATCAGGACGAGTTCATTGCCGTAGGGCCGGAGCGCGACGATAAACGCCTGCGGCAGGATGACCTTGCGCAGCGTCTGCAATTTGTGCAGGCCGAGCGAAGCAGCGCCCTCCCATTGGCCCCTCGGAACACTTTCTATGGCGCCGCGCAGGATCTCGGCCTGGTAGGCGGCGGTGTTGAGCGCGAAGGCGAACACACCGCAATTGAAGGCGTCGCGGAAGAACCACCACAGTCCGACGGATTCGAGCTGCACCCGGAACGAGCCCAGGCCGTAATAGACGAGATAGACCTGGACCAGCAGCGGCGTGCCGCGGAAGAAGTAGACGTAGCAATAGGCCAGGACGGACAGATAGCGGTTCTTCGACATGCGGGCATAGGTGACGGGCAGCGAAAAAAGCGCGCCGAGCACCATCGAGATGGCCACCAGCGCAAGCGTGGTTCCCAAGCCCTGCAGATAGGCCGGCGCGTATCTGGCGAAGAACTCGCCATTCCAGGCGTAAACCAGATAGACGGCGATGCCGATGCCGAACAGGATCCAGAAGCCGACCAGTGCATAGCCGACGACACGGGCCCGCGGCCAGCCCCGCGCCCGTGGTGGTGGCTTCTCGATGTCGACGGCGGCGCGCGTCACGACGCTCATCGTGCCTCCCTCCGCCCGAGCGAACGCAGGATGAAGCCGGTGGCGATCGACGACAGGATGGCAAGGATGAGAAACACCATCGCCGCGACACTGTAGAACAGGAAGGAATGTTTGGTGACACGGGCCGCCACGCCGGCGTTGCGCAAGGTTTCAGCCAGGTTGACGACCGACACCAGGGCCGTGTCCTTGAGCAGGCTCAGCCAGCAATTCTCAAGGCCGGGGAAGGCGATGCGCAGCAGCTGCGGCAGGATCACCTTGCGCATCGTCTGCCATTTCGACAGCCCGATCGCATAGCCGCCCTCGTACTGGCCCTTCGGAATGGCGCGAAAGGCCGACAGGAAGACTTCGCTGGAATACGACGAAAAGATCAGCGACAGCACGATCATGCCGGCGAGGAAGCTGTCGACATCGACCGTCGCTTCCGGCCTGAACAGACGGATGACATACTGCAAGAGGATCGGCATGCCGAAGAAGAACAGGAAAAGCGTCACCAGTTCCGGCAGTCCGCGAAACACCGTGGTGTAGATGTTGGCAGCCACGCGAAGCGACGGCTCTTCGGATTGTTTTGCCCAGGCGACGAAAAAGCCGATCGTCAGGCCGATCGGCAGTGTCGCCAGCGCGAGCGCAATCGTGACCAGTGCGCCATAGGCAATATCGTCAATCCAGCCATCGGGTCCCCAAGTGAGAAGTATCCATATGTTCTGGCTTGGCATTGACGGGTCTTGTCTCCACTTCTGTCAGGCCAAGGCGGCAGCAGGAAACTTCCCCTGCCGCCTTGTTTCAGACGATCAGGACTCGGCGCCGAAGACGTCGAACTTGAAGTACTTGTCGTTGATTGCCTTGTACTTTCCGTTGGCGCGGATTGCGTCGATGGCGCTGTTCAACTTGTTGACCAGATCCGTCTCGCCCTTGCGCACGGCGATGCCGGCGCCCGGTCCAAAGATATCGACCGGCTGCGGCGAAGGCTGGCCGAGAATCTTGCAGCAGGCGCCATCAGGCGAATCCAGGAACTGTTGCAACACGACGATATCGTCCTCGATCGCGTCGAGACGGCCATTGGCGAGATCGGCCTGCTCTTCGGGGCTGCTCGGATAGCCCTTGACCGTGCTGTCCGTATAGGTTTTCGAGGCATAATTGAAATGCGTCGTGGTGGTTGCGACGCCGATGGTCTTGCCGGCCAGGTCTTCCTTGGTCACGCCCTTGAGGGTCGAATCCTTGGGTACCGCGATCGCCGACGGCGTGTTGTAGTATTTGTGGGTGAAGTCGACCTTCTCGGCGCGCTCCGGCGTGATCGACATCGAGGCGACGATGGCGTCGAACTTGCCGGCCTGCAGGGCCGGAATGATGCCGTCCCAATCCTGGGCGACGAAGGTGCACTTGACCTTCATCTCGTCGCAGAGCGCCTTGGCGATGTCGATGTCGAAGCCCACGAGCTGGCCGTCGGAGGTCAGGTTGTTGAATGGGGGGTACGCGCCTTCGGTGCCGATTCTCAGGGTCGTTTCCTGAGCCTGGGCGACGCCGAGCGTCAGCAGCGCAGCCGATGCGGCGAGCGCGATACGCAGTGCAATACGCATGATAGTCCTCTCTTTATGGCTCCCGGCCGTCGTTCCGGAACGGCTCTGTGGGGCGGTGCTTTTGACCGCCCGCTGGCGCGATACTCCCACTGTTTTCGGGAGAAAAGCAACTGTAAAACCGTTGCTTGCGGGATTTGCGGGTCCAGCCAATGCCGACGCCGGGTTAATGCATGTCGCCCAAAAGTGCGCAGCGGTTTTGGGACGACGACATGCATAAATAAAACAACCTGAAGCGCGTCGCATGAGGCCGTTCAGGCGCGACGCGCTTAGACAATGCAACGGCTGAAGAGGGCGGCTGACCCGGGCGAGGGCAGGGGCCTCAAGGTTTGAGGCCGGTCATGCGCTCGATGAAGTCGGCTATCCCTTCCGTGTCGTCGAGATCGAACACAGGCAGGCTTTCGCCGGTAACCGCGAAGTCGGCGGCAATCGCCACGATATGTCCGTCGTTCGCCGACAGCGGCGAGCGGTCCTTGGCCTCCCGCCGCCGGGTCTCGATCTTTTTGTGCGCCTCGCGCTTGTAGCCTTCGACCAGCACGATGTCGCACGGGGCCAACCGCGACAGGACCGTCTCCAGCGTCGGCTCGTCCTCACCGCGCAATTCATGCATCAGCGCCCAGCGTTTGCCCGACACCACCGCGACTTCGGTGGCGCCCGCCTGGCGGTGACGAAAGCTGTCGGCGCCAGGCTTGTCGATGTCGAACTCATGATGGGCGTGTTTGACCGTCGACACTGTCCAGCCGCGCCGGACGAGCTCTGTGACCAGCTTCTCGGTCAGTGTGGTCTTGCCGGAATTCTTCCAGCCGGTGATGCCGAAGATGTTCATGGGCCGATGCTCTGCAACAGACGCTCGGCCACCGCAAGGTCGGGCGGTGTGTTGATGTTGAAGAACGGGTCGATCTCGTCACTGCCGTGGGTCAGCAACGGAAATGCCACTTTGACACAGTCGTGCCGCTCGATGAAGGCGGAGACGCGCCTGTTGTCCTCGATCAGGAAATGGCGCAAGGCCTCACGCAGCCCGAGCGGCCACAGCGCAAAGGTCGGATGCCGCCTGCCGCCGGAACTGGCAACAGCGATGGAGCCTGGTCGCTCGTCAACAGCCGCAGCCAGCCTCTCGACCAGATCCACCGGCAGAAACGGCGTGTCGCCGGCGGCCGTCGCCAATGCCGTGCAAGCGGTGTTCGCTGCCGCCCATTCGAGGCCGGTGAGGATTCCGGCAAGCGGTCCGGCATAGCCTTCGACCGCATCGGCGAGAACCGGAAGACCGGCCGCGGCGAAGCGCGCCGGGTCACCATTGGCGCTGAGCGCCAGCGATCCGACCTGCGGCGCCAGGCGGGCAACGACATGGTCGAGAAGCGGACGCCCGCCAAGCGCCAGCAAAGTCTTGTCGCCGCCGCCCATGCGCCGTGACAGGCCTCCGGCCAGGATAATTCCTGCAATGTCTTGGCTCATGGCCAACCTATATGCCGTCCGGCGCCATGTCGGGTCCAGCGCTTTCGGCCGCCGGCTTCTGCCGGCCGACGACCCGCTCGCGATAGAGCGCGTAGAGGCCGGAGCCGATGATGATTGCGGAGCCAACGATCATCGGCAGGTCGGGGACATCGCCGAAGATGATGAGGCCAAGCAGCATCGACCAAAAGAGGGCGGTGTAGCGGAATGGCGCAATGAAGGAGATGTCGCCGGCCCGCATTGCCATGATGATGAACTGGTAGCCGATCAGCACCAGCACCGCCGCCAATGCCAAAAGTGCCGTGCCTTTGCCGGACATCGGCGTCCAGCCGCCCATCGGCGACAGGAGCACGGCGCCAACGATGGTCATGGCGATTGCCGTTGCCGTCGACACCAGCAAGGTCGGGATAGCGCTCGGGATGCGCTTGGTGGCGAGGTCACGTACTGCGCAACAGGCGACGCTGACGAGTGCGTACAGCGAATAGACGCTGAAGCCTTCGAAGCCTGGCCGCACGATGATCAGCACGCCGCCGAAGCCGACCGCGATCGCCAGCCAGCGCCGCCAGCCGACCGCTTCGTTGAATACGAGTGCCGCCCCCATCGTCACCGCCAGCGGCAGCGCCTGCAGCACCGCCGAGACATTGGCGATCGGCAGATGCGCTAATGCCACAAGGAAGGCGACGGTGGCGCCGGCCTCGGCGACCACGCGAAGCGCCACCAGCGGCTGCAGCATCGACCTCGGTCGCGCGAGCGCGCCTTGCTGCCAGGCGAGCAGGCCGACGAGCAGCGACGCAAAGGCGCCGCGCACCAGCATCACCTGCGCCATGTTCATCGATTCCGACGAGAACTTGGTGATGGCGTCGTTGAGGGTGAAGCCGATCATGGCCACCATCATGCACAGCGCGCCGCGAATGTTTGGGGAAAGAGGCAAGGGCGTTACCGGTTTTGCAAGAGCAATTCCAGGAAAAGTGTGAAACGGTTTTCCGTCCGGAATTGCGTGAAAACAAAGAATAAAGCGGTTCGACGTTTCGGCGAAACGGTGAACCGCTCAAGCCTGTAGCAGCCGGCGGCAAGACAGCAACGTCAAAGAAATAGGCCACGGATTTTCACCCGTGACCCATAGAAATCCCTGAGAGGGCTGGCCGATGACCGGCAGGCTCATTTCGGCGTCAGCACCTCGGTGCCGCTGCCGTTCTTACCGGCGATGGTCCACAGGCCGTGCAGCGAGCCGTCATCTTCTACCTTGTAGACGACGAGACCGATTTCCTTGCCCATGACATAGCCGGCGGAGAAGGCATCGTCGTTGCGCATGCAGATGCCGTCCGACGATGATCCGCCCGTCTCCCAATGGATGGTGCAGGTGGTCTCGCTGGTCAGTGTGATGGTGGCTTCGCCGCCATATTTCGAGCCGTCGAAATTGGTGCCCGCAACGGTGTAGCTGCCACCGATGGACTGTGCTGCTGCCGGCGCGACGGCAAACCCAAGCATTGCAAGAGAAAGTAAGAATGTGCGCATGTCGTATTCCCCCAAACCGAGCGACGAGCCGCTATAGGCCGAAATTTAGGGCGGAACGCGATGGCGGTAAATCGGGTTTGCAGCGTCGAGAGCGATTTATTCCCAGTGTTGCTCAGCCCCATGCAGGCTGTCGCCGATAGCGCCGACCAGTGGGTCGTACTTGGCCTTGAGCGAGGCGGGATATTCGATCCAGACTGTATGGATTGCATCCTCTTTTTCGAAGACGATTCGGGTATAGAAGATCTTGTCGCCTTTGGTGCCTGAGACCACTGCCCAGTTCTTACCGGTTTTGCTGTAAGTGACCTTTTCCCCAGAGTCAGGGTCGGCTTTTTCCTTTTCAACCAGACTGTCGGGCGTATCTTCCGTCAGCTTGTATCCGCCGTAACAGGACAAGCTCGCACCATCGGGGCTAAGCCATTTTCGACCGTCGCCATTGAGGGACTCAGCCATCGGCTTGCTGAAAATCTGGCTCGGGAACGTGCACACCGTGCCATAGCGCGCATTGATGTAGGTGAACGGCTTTGCGAGCGCCACTGTGGTCGCCAATGATAGGGCCACGACCAGCGCTGACAGCCCGGTTTGGCAAACACGCTGCATGGAAATCCCCCTCGCTTCCAACGGAAGCATTCTGCACCAATCGCGGAGAAAATCAGCCGCCGGTGACGCTCATATGTCTCGACACCGACGGGCGGCTGGTGCGGCGGTCGATGATGAAATCATGGCCTTTCGGCTTGCGGCCGATCGCTTCGTCGATGGCAGCAGCGACCAGCTCGTTGCCTTCTGAGGCACGCAACGGCGCGCGCAGGTCGGCGGCATCCTCCTGACCCAGGCACATATAGAGCGTGCCGGTGCAGGTCAGCCGCACGCGGTTGCAGCTTTCGCAGAAATTATGCGTCATCGGCGTGATGAAGCCCAGCCTGCCGCCGGTCTCTGCGACATGGACGTAGCGGGCCGGACCGCCGGTCTTGTAGGGGATGTCGCTCAGCGTGAACTGGCGCTCGAGCGAAGCGCGCAGCAGCGATAGCGGCAGATACTGGTCGGTCCGGTCGGCGTCGATCTCGCCCATCGGCATGGTTTCGATGACGGTCAAGTCCATGCCGCGGCCATGCGCCCAGCGCATCATCTCCGGCAGCTCGACGTCGTTGAAGTCCTTCAGCGCAACGGCGTTGAGCTTCACCTTCAGCCCCGCCGCCTGCGCGGCATCGATGCCTTGCATGACCTTGCCGAGATGGCCCCAGCGGGTGATGGCGTGGAACTTGTCGGCATCGAGCGTATCCAGCGAGACATTGATGCGCTCGACACCGCAATCGGCAAGCTCGGCGGCAAAGCGCGACAGCTGCGAGCCATTGGTGGTCAGCGTCAACTCTTCCAGCGCGCCGCTCTTCAGGTGCCGCGACAGCTGGCGCACCAGATGCATGATGTTCTTGCGCACCAGCGGCTCGCCGCCGGTGAGGCGCAGTTTGCGCACGCCCTTTTCGATGAAGACGGTGCAGAGCCGGTCGAGTTCCTCGAGCGACAGCAGGTCCTTCTTGGGCAGGAACGCCATGTCCTCGGCCATGCAATAGGTGCAGCGGAAATCGCAGCGGTCGGTGACCGACACGCGCAAGTAGCTGATCGTGCGACCGAAGGGATCGATCATGTCCATACGTTCAAGCGTTTCCAATGCTACGAGTGGTGCCGTTATATACGGCTATGTGATACGATCCAACCCGCCATTCAAGATAGCCGCTCTCGATCTTTGGTGACATTCCCTGGCCGACATCCGATGTCGGCCGGGTCCAAATGGCCTTTTCCGCTCGCGCGAAGCAGCGTAGGGAAGGGCGGATTGATGCGGGATGCAGAACAATGACGGCGCCGAAGGAACTCAGGGTCTCGAAGGACAGAAAACTGCTGTCCGTCACCTTTCCCGATCATCGGCCGTTCGAACTGCCGGCCGAATTGCTGCGCGTCGCTTCGCCCTCGGCCGAGGTGCAGGGCCATTCGCCGGACCAGCGGGTGACGGTTCCCGGCAAGCGTAACGTTGCTATCCTGAAGATCGAGCCGGTCGGCAACTACGCCGTGCGCATCACCTTCGACGATTTTCACGACACCGGCATCTTCACCTGGAATTACCTGCACACGCTTGGCCACGAAAAGGACGCGCGCTGGAATGCCTATCTCGCCGAGCTCCAGGAGAAGGGACTGAGCCGCGACCGCTAGTTCGGCACTGTCGGCAAAACGTCATTGACTGGGGGTAACGCTGGCAACAGTTCGGAGACGGGAAAATGTCTGACATCACCACGGTCGAACAGCTCGAAGCCCTCTACGGCCTGCCCGGCGAAGCGTCGACGGTCAAGGAACTCGACCACGTCATTCCCGAATATGCCGCCTTCATCGAAGCCTCGCCTTTTGTCGCTTTGGCGACGAGCGGGCCGGAAGGGCTGGACTGCTCGCCGCGCGGCGATCTCGCCGGCTTTGTGCGCATGCATGACCCGAAGACGCTGATGATGCCGGACAGGCGCGGCAACAACCGCGCCGATTCGCTTAAGAACATCATCCGCGATCCTCGCGTCGGGCTGCTGTTTCTTGTGCCGGGTTCGGGCACGACGCTGCGCGTCAACGGCCGCGCCCGCATCGCCACCGACGCCGCGCTTTGCGCCTCCTTCGCCGTCGAAGGCAAGCCGGCGCGCTCGGTCACCGTGGTCGATGTCGATTCGGTCTATTTCCAGTGTGCCCGCGCCATCGTTCGCTCGGAGCTGTGGAACCCGGCAAAGCACGTCGACCCGAAATCGCTGCCGACACCCGGAACAATCCTGGAAGTCACCAGCCGCAAGAATATCGATGCCGGTACTTACGACAAGGAATGGCCGGAGCGGGCGAAGAAGACGATGTGGTGAGGTGGGAGGCGCGTGGATCGAACGGCTCAGGTATCCTTCAGCACGTCATAGATCTTGCGCATCTGTTCGCCGATCATGTCGCACTGTTCCGCTGTCGACTGGCTCATCGCCTTTTCGATCAGCGCCATATGCACCTTCAGCGCCTTCATCAAAAGCTCCGTGCCGGCCTCGGTAAGCGTCAGCCGCAGGACGCGCTTGTCCTTCTCGTCGCCTTCGCGGCGCAGCAGGCCGCGCGCCTCGAGCTGCGGCAACAGCATGGTGATGTTGGAGCGGCCGACCAGCAGTTTGCGGGCGAGATCGTGCTGCGACATGCCGGGATGGCGATAGAGGTTCATCAGCACGTCGAGCTGCGCCGGCTTGAGATCCAGCGGCGCCAGCTTTACCGCCAGCGTACGCTCCAGCACATGGCAGGCGCGCGCCACCGCGACCCAGTTGCGAAAGCGCGGGTTGTCCCAGGGCAGCTCTTGTTTAATGTTCATGTTTGAACTATTATGTTCATGCTTGAACGGAATGGATGGATCGCCACTATGGCATCATTTGGACTGAAGGTCATCCGGGGCGTGTTCCGCGCCGCCGAGCATGTGGCGCCCCGCCTGAGCGGGCGCGCCGCCTTCGAACTGTTCTGCCGCACGCCGAGCGTGAAGGCGCTCAGTGACGGCGAGCGGCGTGCGGTGGACCGCGCCGCCGGCTTCATGGCCGAGGCGCGCCATCATCGGCTTACGACCAAGGCCGGCTGCGTCATGGTGCACGAATTCCGGCCCGAGCCGGGCAGGGCGTCCGCCGGCACGGTGCTGGTCGTCCATGGCTGGCGTTCGCGCACGGAATATATGCGCGCTCTGATCGAAGGTTTTCGCGATGCGGGCTACCGGGTCGCCTCGCTTGACCTGCCGGGCCACGGCCAGTCGCTGGGCCGGCATCTCAACATGGTCAATGCGGTCGAGGCGGTCAGGGTCGCCGGCGAATGGTTCGGTCCGTTCAAGGCGATCGTCGGCCATTCCTTCGGTGGCGCCGTCGCCGCCAATGCCATTGCCGGTTCGATCAGGGGTATCCACCCAGTGGCGGCCGAGCGGCTGGTGCTGGTGGCCGCGCCAAGTTCCCTGCCGGCGATCTTCGCCGACTTCAGCCGCATGCTCAACGTCGGCCCGCGTTCGCAGGTTTCCATGGCCGATCAGGTGAAAAAGTTGTCGGGCCGGCCGCTGCACGAATTCACCGGCGATCGCCAGCTGGCCGAAGCGCCGGTGCCGACTCTGGTCATCCACGCGCCGGACGACCGCGAAGTCCCCGCCGATCATGCCACACGTTATGCCGGCGCCGGCAGCCATGTGCGGCTGCACTGGGCCGATGGGCTCGGCCACCGTCGCATTCTCGCCGACAAAGGTGTCATCGAACGCGCTGTGACCTTTGTCAAAAACGAGCGCGAGCCGATACTGCATTGATTCCAATGGGTGTATTGTCGACTCCGACAACGCCGGAGCGGTGAGCTAACCGTTCTTCTTGCCGCCCGGCTCGACGGGCAATCCGGCCGCCTTCCAGGCGGTATAGCCGCCAAGGATGTGCTTGACCGGCGACAGCCCCATATCCTGCGCCGTCTTGGTGGCCAGCGCCGAGCGCCAGCCGCCGGCGCAAAAGAAGACGAAGCTTTTGCCCGAGGCAAAGAACGGCTTGTGGTAAGGGCTTTCGGGATCGATCCAGAATTCCAGCATGCCGCGAGTGACATGTTTGGCGCCGGGGATCTGGCCGTCCCGCTCGATCTCGCGTGGATCGCGCAGGTCGACGAAGATGGTGTCCTCGTCGTCGAGCAGCCCGGCCGCTTCCTCGGGCGAGACCACCTCGATCTCGGCATTGGCCTCGTCGAGCAACTCGCGATACCCTTTTTTCACGGATGATCCCTCCCGGCGCATTTCGCCGCCGACTGGATTTCCAGCACAAGCTCCGCGCTTTGTCACGCTGTTCCGACCAGCCCCTGCCACGCCGCCATCGCTCCGGCCACTGTGGCCATCAGCGCTTCGCACGAGGCGCCGTCGCGGGCCTGGATCGACATGCCGTGCTGGACCGTCGCATAGAAGGTCGCCGCCGCGTTGCTGTCGAAGCCCGCCGGCAATTCGCCTTCCGCCACACCGCGTTCCAGCCGTCTCAGCAAGAGGGTGTGGTTTTCGGCGCGGCGGCGGCGCAAATCATCGCAGATCGCGCCGCTGCTTGAATCCTGGTGCAGTGCGCCCAGCGCGATGAGACAGCCCTGCGGGCGGTCGTCCTGAGAGTACGCTTTTGCCGTCTGGCGCAGGAAATTCTCGATCGCCTGGCATGCAGTCGGCGCTTCGTCCAGCGCGCTCCAGATCTCGGTGCCTTCGTTGCGGGTGTAATACTCGGTCGCTTCCAGAAACAGCGCCTCCTTGCTGCCGAAGGCGGCATAGAGGCTGGGCGAGCTGATCCCCATCGCCGCGGTCAGGTCGGCGATCGAGGTGCCCTCATAGCCTTTGGCCCAGAACAGCTCCATCGCCTGCCGCAAGGCGGCGGTTCGATCGAAGGTGCGGGGACGGCCTCTTTCCGGCATGACGATCTTTTCTGTGTTGACCGATACATAATTCACTTGACGTCGCGAGGCAAGGTTGCCAGATTTATGTATCGATCGTTACATAAAAGGAGCATGACATGTCAGCGAACGGATTGAACGGCAAGGCAGCACTCGTCACCGGCGGCAGCCGCGGCATTGGTGCTGCGATTGCGAAGCGGCTCGCGGCCGATGGCGCCTACGTCGCCATCACCTATGTCAACAGTGCGGCGCCGGCCCAAGCTGTCGTCGCCGAGATTATAGCGGCAGGTGGTCGCGCGATCTCCATCCAAGCCGACAATCGCGACGCTGCCGCCATCGAAAATTCGGTCACCGAGGCGGTGAATGCCTTCGGCCGGCTCGACATCCTGGTCAACAGCGCCGGCATCTGGCGCGCGGCGCCGATCGAACAGATGTCGCTGGCCGACTTTGACGAGACCATTGAGGTCAATCTGAGAGCGCCGTTCGTGGCCTCGAAGGCGGCAGCGGCTCACATGGGCGAGGGCGGCCGCATCATTTCGATCGGCAGCAATCTGGCCGAGCGCGTCACCGACACCAGCCTCAGCGCCTATTCGACCAGCAAGGCTGCGCTGGTCGGCCTGACCAAGGCGCTGGCGCGAGACCTCGGTCCGCGCGGCATCACCGCCAACGTCGTTCATCCCGGTTCGACCGACACCGACATGAACCCGGCCGAAGGCCCGCATGCCGAACACCAGCGGCGGAAGATGGCGACGCCCCGCTTCGGCAAGGCTGACGAGATCGCCGGCATGGTTGCCTGGCTCGCCGGTCCAGAAGGGCACTTCGTCACCGGCGCCGCGCTCACCATCGACGGTGGCGCCAACGCCTGAAGCAGCAGCCGCTTTGACCGGTCTGGAGCGGCAACGCCGCTCCAGACGTCACGATGTTGTGAAACCGTTCTGCAACAGGCCTGCGGAAATTTATGGAAGCTTAACGAAATCGGTATGAATCGGTATAGTAGCGCCTTACATCCGCCATGCGGTTGGCAAGATCGTCGAGCGGCGCGGAACGGGAGCCGGCTTGCAGCCGGAGCGGGTGATTAATGAAATTCCTCGGAAATAAAGCCACCGTGATGCCGCTTGCAGTGGCGGCAGCACTGGCCTTCGGTGTGCCGCAGGCAAGCGCGCAGGGCCTGTTCGACATGCTGTTCGGCGGTGGCGTCAAGCACAGGCCGCAAGGCGAATTCCCGCCGCCGCCAAAGCGCAAGCCGAAGCCCGCCGTATCGGGCGGCGGCGGCACCAGGATCAGCAGCCCGTCCTACTACACCTACAAGGCCGACCGGCTGGTGCGCGTAGACTTTGCCGCGTTGGTGGCAGCACCTCCCCAGGTGGCAACAGCTGAAGACGCCGCCTTTGTGCCGTCGGCGACCAGCACTGCCTTCCGCGAAGCCGTTGCAGGCCTTAGTGACTATGAACTCTATGCCGAGCCCGATATCGCCAAGGCACTGATTGCCTATTACTCTGCCAATCCTGATTTCATCTGGGTGAACGAGGGCAATCCCAATGCCCGCGCCCAGGATGCGGTGCGGGTGCTTGGCGAAGCCGCAAGCTATGGTCTCACGTCGGCCGACTACACGGTCGAAGTGCCGGCAGCCAACGCATCGGCAGTCGATGCCAACGCCCATCTGAAGGAACTCGTCCGCTTCGAGATGGCGCTGTCGGCGCGCGTACTGCGCTATGCCCGTGACGCCCAGAGCGGGCGCGTCGATCCCAATCGCATCACCGGCTACTATGAATTTCCGCCGAAGCCGGTCGACATGGAAGGCGCGCTCAAGACGCTGGCTCACACCCAGGAAGTGCGCACCTACCTCGAATCGCGGCACCCGCAGAACGCGGAATATCAGGCGCTGCGCGTCGAACTTGAATCGCTGCAGGCGAGCGCCGAAAACGAAATCGTCGTCGATCCCAAGCTGTTGCTGAAGCCCGGCGAGACCAGCGCCGAACTGCCGAAGCTGCTGACGCTGATCGCGCGCAATCTCGACGACGAGATGGGCGGCGCCTATGGCGAGATCCTGTCTCGTCTCGGCACCAGCGATGTCTATGTTCCCGAACTGGTTCCGATCATCAAGGCCGTGCAGGTGAAGGCCGGCATGAAGGGCGATGGGGTCATCGGCCCGCGCACCGTCGCCTCGCTCGCCGGCACGTCCAAGGCCGACAGGCTGCAGAAGGTGCAGGTCGCGCTGGAAGAATTGCGCTGGATGCCGTCCGATCTCGGCAGCCCGCGGGTGTTCATCAACCAGCCCGCCTTCACCGCCAGCTATATCGACAATGGCGAGGAGAAGCTGAAGACCCGCGTCGTCATCGGCCGGACCACCAACCAGACCGCCTTCTTCTTCAAGGAGATCAAGCAGGTCGATTTCCATCCCTATTGGGGCGTGCCGCAGTCGATCATCGTCAACGAGATGCTGCCAAGGCTGCGTGGCGATCCGGGCTATCTCGACCGTGCCGGCTACGAGGTGACCGATTCGCGCGGCAGGCGGGTTCCCTCTTCCTCGGTCAATTGGGGCGCCTACGGCGCCAACATTCCCTACAGCGTGCGCCAGCAGCCGAGCGAAGCCAATGCGCTGGGCGAACTGAAGATCCTGTTCCCCAACAAGCACGCCATCTACATGCACGACACGCCGCAAAAATCCTTCTTCCAGCGCGATATGCGGGCGCTCAGCCATGGCTGTATTCGCCTTCAGGATCCACGTGGGATGGCGGCGGCGGTGCTCGGCGTCTCGGTCGACGACATCGCCGAAAAGCTCAAGCACGGCCATGCCAGCGAAGACGTGACACGCACGATTCCCGTCTATGTCTCCTACTTCACTGCCTGGCCGGACCTGTCCGGCAAAGTCGAATATTTCAACGACGTCTACGACCGCGACACGCGGCTGATGCAGGCGCTGGACGCGACTGAAGCGGTGCGCTCGCCGACGAGCTGAACCAGCGGAGTTCCTCGTTCAACGAACGAGGAACTCACTTTATCTCTCTGGTTTAATTAGATTTTTGGCCGATGGACGGTCGCCCGTTTCCTGCGATCAGCGCTGGATGAGCGGACGCCGGAAGCCGGCGTCGCGGCCCGCGATCAGCCAATAGACCAGACCGGCTACGAGGCCGGCGGCGGCGATGATGCCGATATCGGCCCAGCGTCCGGCATCCTCTTCCGCGGCCGGCCAGACCAGGAAGAAGCCGGCTGCAGCGGCAGCGGCGCCAAACAGCATGTGCACCAGGAAATTGCGCAGGGCAAAGAATTCGGCGAGCAGCGCGAAGATCAGCGTCTGCAGGCCGGTCAGCACGATCGTCAGGAAATAGACGACCATGCCGAGCGGCGGCCACAGCAGCACGACAATGGGCGAAAATTGCATGGCGCCGAAATAGTCCGGCGCGTTGGGCAATACGGCGAGTGCGCAATATATCGCCACGACCGCGAACAATCCGATCAGCACCGAAACGAAATAGCCGGCAAGCATCATCAGGATGCGCTTCAAAACATGCTTAACCATGGCCATGCACCCCCGTGCCCTGCAACTGTTACGCGCACTCAGCCATCAAAGGCGGACCGGCGCAAGAGTGCATCCAGCAGTGCTTTGCGGCAAATCTTCAGGCGCCGCCGCATAGATGTTGTGAATCCGGCAAAACCCATGTGCCTTTTATCGTGAGGTCGACGCCGTAATAGACCCGCCCGCGCTCGTCGCCCTGCGGACAATCCCTCGGGATCGAAATCAGGCACATGACGACAGGATCGCCGGCTTTCGAACTGGCAAGGCCAGGCTCCCGCTCGTAGGAAACCCCGGCGCCGCCATTGCTGAACCGCGCCAGGCTGCCGGCTTCAGGGCCGGCGGTTTCCAGCGGGTCGTCGCCGAGCCGCGTCGTCAGCGCGGTGATGTGGGTCAAGGCGCATTGGCCGATCGACGAGGGCAGGGGCTGGTCGGGGCTGCCCGGATGGCGGGCCGCGGTGTCGAGCGCCTTCTTGCCGATCAGGGCGATGTTGTAATCCTGCACCCAGGACGGCGCATTGCCGTAGGTCTGCAGCGCATTGTTCTGGGCGCTGACGATGCAGGCGGCATCCTGCCCACAGGCGTTCCTGTCGTCGATGAGCGCACGGGCGATCTTGCGCTTGTCGCCGCCAAAGGCTGGCTCGAAACCCGTAAAGGCCTCGGCCACCAGGCATCAATTGCCGACAGTTGCGGGTCGGCACAGATCGCCTTTTCCACCGGCAGGCTGGCTTTGCGGCAGTCGAAGGATGGCCCGTCGGCACGCGCTGGACCAAGGCAGACCGCCGCGCCAGCCAGTGCAACGACAAGCGCAAGCGAGTTGGCAATTCGATTGGAAGAAAGCATGGTCGCCCCGTTGTCCGACAACTGCCACCATCGTAGGCAAAAAACGCGGCGGACGGAATTGCCGAAGCGGTGCGGTATCGGCGCTATTTCGGTTCGGCGGTCACGGGATCGAAGGTGATTTCGACTTTCGCCTTGTCGGCGGTGTAATAGGTCACGGTGTAGCCGTCCTTGTCCCAGTCGACCTCCTTCACATAGCGAAAGCCGTCGCGCTGCTCGACCTTGGCGATGATTGCCGACAGTTTCTGGGCATTCGTCGGCGGCAGCGGGCTGTCATCCGCGGCAAAGGCCGTCGAGCCGGCCAGAACAACGACGACACCGGTCGCCAGAACAAGATTTCGCATGATTACCCTCATTTCACGTTGGCTGAACCGCACCGGAAACTCGCAGGCAGCACAGTTTGTTCCGATAGCTGACGTCGCGGCGGTTCCGTGAAGCCCTGGATCGCGGCGATCAGAGCGACGGCACGCCCATATTTGCGCCAACGGCCGGCCAACCATGAGTGCTGCCACGGCCCGCGCTGGACAACCCGATGGTGGTAGAGCTTTGCCAAAGACCCTGCTAGACTTCTGGTCCTGGCGGGGTGGCATGGCGCGCCAACCCCGCCGGAATCTTCATCTCTCAGCGCGCGGCGAAGTGTTTCAGGAACGGGTCGTCGCCTGTGCTGGACCAGAACCAGAAAGGGAGCGGGGGCTCGAACATGGCTGTACGGAACTACACCCGTCAGCTGGCGACAATCATTTCTATCGATGCCGTCGGGTTCTCGAGGCTGATGGGCATCGACGACGAGTCTGCTGTCGCGGCATTCGAGGAACGGCGCGACATCATCGCCGACAGCTGTGGCACATTTGGCGGCCGCACGTTCGGCGACGCCGGCGACAGCATCATGGCCGAGTTCGGCAATCCGATCGAGGCGTTGCGCGCAGCCTTTGATTTCCAGGGCCGCATCGTCGCCCTCAACGCCGAGGTTGCCGACGATATGCGCATGCCGTTTCGCGCCGGCATCAATACCGGCGACGTCATCGTGCGTGGTGGCCGCCTCTACGGCGACGACGTCAACATCGCGGCGAGAATCCAGGAATTCGCGCCGGGCAACGGTCTCGCCGTTTCGGAGACGACCTGGCACCATGTGAAGGACAAGACGGCGGCCGATTTCACCGATCTCGGCGAATTCATGCTGAAGAACATCGCCTTGCCGGTGCGCGTTCTGATCGCCGGCCGCAGCGGCAACGGATCCTCGCCGGCGGCGTCGTTCGCGGCCATTCCCCAGGCCAATGCGCAGCAGAAGCTGTCGTCCAAGGGGCCGCCGGCGATCGCCGTCCTGCCCTTCCACGCCGATGGCGGCGAGCATGACATCGGCTACATGGCCGACGGCATCGCCGAGGACATCATCTATGGTCTATCCAACACCAGATGGCTCTCGGTCATCGCCAAGGGCTCCAGCTTCCAGTTCCGCGACGACACGCTGGGCACGCGGGTGATCGGCAACGCGCTCGGCGCGCGCTACATCGTCAGCGGCACGCTGATGCGCAATGGTGGCCAGATCCGCCTCAACACCTCGCTGGCCGACGCGTCCAACGGGCGGCTGGTGTGGTCGCAGCGCTTCGATCGCGATCTGGTCGACATCTTCAACCTGCGCGACCAGATCGGCGCTGAGATCGTTTCGATCCTCGACAAGGAGGTCGACCGGGCGGAACAGGCACGCACCTTCCAGGTTCCCTGGGAAAGCCTGGAGACCTGGCAACTGGTGCGACGGGGCCGCTGGCACATGAACCGGCGCACCCGCGGCGACACCGAAACCGCACTCGAGTTCTTCCAGAAGGCCTACCGCGAGGACGCCAACTCGAGCGCCGTGCTCAACGAACTGGCGTGGTGGTATTTCTGGCGGGCATGGCTGCGTTTTGGCGACAGCGACGATTTGAACAAGGTCGAGCAGTTTGCCCGCAAGGCGTTGCTGGTGGACAGCCTGGATGCGCGCCCGCACGCCCATCTCGGCGCCGTCGACATCATGCGCGGCGAACCGCGGTCGGCCGTCGACCATCTCGAGGAAGCGATCCACATCAATCCGAGCTTTGCCTTCGCGCGCTCGGCCATGGGCAGCGCCCAGCTGCTGCTCGGCAATGCCGCGACCGCGATACCGTTCTTTCTCGATACCGAGCGATTGAGCCCGTTCGACCTCTACCGCTTCCACAATCTGGGGGAACTGACGGCGGCCTATTGTTTGGTCGAGAACTGGCCGGCGGCGATCGCTGCCGCTGACCGCTCGCTCAACCTGTCTCCCGGCTATTTCTATTCCAGGTTCCTGAAGATCGGCGCGCTGATGCGAAGCGGCCGGCCGGAACAGGCGCGGCGCGAGATGACCATTTTCACCACCCGGCATCCCGATTTTTCAGAACAGCGTGTGCGCTGGATACCGTTCACCGACAAGGCCGCGAACGAGATCCTCGTCGCCAATTTCCGACTGGCCAAATGAACATGGCGTCAATGCTGGCTGGAACATGGACCAACTGTGAAAAGATTCACATACGTGCAACCGATGCAAACCTAGGCGTTGAACGGCCGGCATCGCAATAACGTGGATAGCCGGGGGGCTTGAACGCGCATGACCGAACTGAAGTATTTCGACGCTATTCGCGCGGCCCAGAAAAACCAGCGCCCGCTGTCGGAAATGCCGCCCTTCGATCTCGGCCGGATCCGGAAGACAGGGCTGATTGCGCGCATCGTCGGGTCTCTGGCCGAAGACCCCCGCTGGGCGCTTTCCTTGTTGCGGCGTTTCCGGCCGACCGGCAAGCTCTTCGGTGTTCTCGTGGTCACCAAGAACGCCGATGTCCGCGACATATTGGAGCGCGGCGACGAATTCCAGACCCCATACGGCCCGGAAATGACCGAGCTTGCCCGGGGATCCAACTTCATCCTCGGCATGCAGGACGGCGCCGACTACCGGCGCATGAAATCGTCGGTGCTGAGTGCATTCCCGCCGGCCGAGGTCGAAGCCGCCGTCAGGCCGATCGCGGCGCGTCATTCGCAAGAGATCATGACGCGCGCTAGCCCCGGCTTCGATGCGATCTCCAGGTTGATGAAGATCGTCCCGGTGCACATCTGTCGAGATTATTTCGGCGTCGAGATCGACGATGAATCCGAATTCGCCGACTGGGCGATCGCGCTGAGTGCGCTGTTCTTTTCGGACCCGACGGCGAGCCCCGTCATGCGCGAACTCGCAGTGGTGGCGGGCGACCGTCTTCTCAAAGTCATCGATCGCTCCATCCAGTCGGCCAGGGACCGGGGCTTGAAGGCCGAGCAACCGCTGGCGAGGCTGGTTGTCCAGATGGATCAGGGCCGCCTGTCGCGGGACGACCTCAATTCGATCATGCTGGGCATGATCGCCGGCTTCGTCCCGACCAATGTGTTGGCCGCCGGCAATTGCCTCGACGTGATCCTGTCGCGGCCCGACGCACGGCAGGCTATCGATGCCGCATTGGCCGAAAACGATACCGCCAAGCTCGACAGGGCCGTCCTTGAAGCCATGCGCTTCAAGCCGATCTGGGTCGGCCCCTGGCGCTACACGGCCCGCGACGCGATCATCGGCAAGGGTACGCGCCGCGAGCGCCTGGTGAAGGCCGGCACGGTGGTGATGCCGGCGACGCTGTCGGCGATGTTCGATGCCGACGCCGTGCAGAACCCGGACCAGTTCGACACATCGCGCCCGCATCGCGACTACATGGTGTTCGGCCACGGCATTCATCAGTGCATCGGCGCCGAGATCGCCAGGATCCAGATCGGCGAAAGCCTGCGCGCCCTGTTCCAGAAGCAGGGCGTGAGCCGCATGCCCGGCAAGGCCGGGCGCATGACCCGCATCGGCGCCTATCCCGAAACCCTCAAGGTCGATTTCGAACGGGCAGAACTCTGCCGCACCGTAACGCAGTCTATGGTGACGGTGGTCTGCCCGGTCACCCGGTCCGCGTCGCTGGATGCTGTCCGCGACAAGGTTGCCAGCCTCGGCAACCCGGCCGTCGAAGAGATCCGCACCGCGCTCGACATTGCCGGCACCGTCCACTTCACCAGCCTGACCGTGGTCGGCACCGGCGAGATCGGCGCTGATTCCGGTCAGGAAAAAGGAGCTCTGGTTCTCGAGATTTCCGGTGACGGCAGCATCGACGATGTCATCGACGCAGTCACGCACGCCATCGGGCACCGGCTGCGGCCGATCTTCAAGGAGGTCTGCGATCTGCGCGATGGCGGCGCATTGAACGATTTCCTGCGCAAGCACAATGTCGACATATCGCCGTCTTTCGGCAGCAATGCCGGACTGGTGTTTTCGGGCACGCCGGGGCACTCGGTCCAGCGTATCAAGGCCGAGCAGCAGCTTTTCGAAGCCGTGCGCGACATCGTCGAGCGGCCACGCAAAGGCGCCGGCAACGCTCCTGCCGTGCTCGCTGAAGTTCGCCAGCGTGTCCAGTCATTAGGGACGTTTGCCTGGGCGTTCGAGCCGGCCGAAAGCCTGCTCGAAAAGCCGCCGGGTCATTGGGGCCGTGCCCTGATGACGACGTTGCTGGTGCCGCCGGTCTTCGTCACGGTGGCGATCATCTGGGCTGCTTGCTGGTACATGACCTACGGTGTGGTGTTCGGCAGATCTATCGACATCAGTTCCCAGGAAATCTCCTTCACCGCCATAGCCGTAGCAATCACCTCACTTCTGTTGTCGGGACTCGGAATGTTGGTGGCAGCGGCGCTGCTGGCGTTTTCGTGCTTGCTGGCGCTGCGACGCCGCGAGGACAGGGATCGGCCGGAAAGCACATCGATCGGCATATCTGAATTGAACGCGATACTCGTCAAGGAGGGCCACGCGGCACAAAACCATCTGACTGCGATTTCGACGATGAAGGCCGGCATTCTGCGGCGGCTGGCGCTCAGGTTTTCTTTCTACCTGATCTCGATAGCTGCCCAGAAGGTATTCAAGCCAGGCTTCCTCAACACCATCAACACCATCCATTTCGCCCGCTGGATACTGCTGCCCGGCTCCAACCGATTGATGTTCTTCTCCAACTACGGCGGCAGCTGGGAAAGCTATCTTGAGGACTTCATCGCCAAGGCGTCCGCTGGCCTGACCGGCGTGTGGAGCAACACCGTGGGCTATCCACGCACACGATGGCTGTTCCTGGACGGCGCCCGCGACGGCGATCGTTTCAAGCGGTGGGCGCGGCGCCAGCAGGTGCCGACCCTGTTCTGGTACTCCGCCTATCCCCAAATCAACACAGAGCGCATCCGGATCAATTCCCGGGTCAGGCGCGGCATTGCTTCCGCCGTCGGCAACGAGGCGCGCGACTGGCTGAGCTTGTTCGGTTCGCTACGGCGCCCGGCGAGCGAAACGACCACCGTTCAAAAGACCACTTCGCTGCTGGCCAATATCAGCTCTGCCTTTCCGGCGCCTCTCGAACAGCAGCTGGAAACCGGCGAGATCCAGTCCATCTTCTTCGGCCCGCTCGGCCCGCTCGCTTATTCGCATATGCTTGCGATCCGGGTGCCGGACAAGTTGCCGGCGCCCAAGCGCAGAGCCTGGCTCGATTTCGTTGTCGAGCAGACGAGTTTCGGCGAAGGCAGGCCCGCCGGGCGAGCTATGATAGTCGCCTTTGGTCCCGGTGGCCTGCGGCAGTTTGGGCTCGACGAGGGTGTGGAGGGCGATCCACTGGAAACATTTCCGATCGCCTTTCGCCATGGCATGGGCAATCCCGAGCGTGGGCGCATACTGGACGACCGAGGCCGCGACGGCCCGGACGAATGGGAGTGGGGGTCGTTGGAGAACCCTGTGGACCTGGTCATCGTCTGCTATGCTGAAGACCCGGGACGGTTGAAGACCGAGATTGCCACCGTGAGACGAAAGACGACCGGTGCAGGCATGAAGGTCGTCGCCGAACTGCCGCTCGCCGTAAACCGGGGTCCGACCGACACGAAGACGAAATCGTCCGACGGGGCAAAGCGTGACGATCGGTCGGAACGTGGGCCAGCCTACGAGCATTTCGGTTTCGCGGACGGGATTTCGCAGCCGATTGTCCGGGGCACGACCCGCGCCAGCAGGGGTGCTGCATCAATGCATCTGGTCGCGCCCGGCGAGTTCCTGTTCGGCTATCGTGATGAGCATGGGTTCTATCCAGCCTCGCCCTCGGTAAGCGCATCACGCGATCGGACTGGAATCCTTTCGCAGGTGCGCCGTAGCCGGCTGATTCCGGGCCTGCCGCCACCGCCGCGCGATTTCGGGCGCAACGGTTCATTCCTGGTTATTCGCCAGTTCGAGCAGCACGTCGACGTCTTCAACAACTACTGCAAAAAGGCTGCAGCCTTGGTCGCGAGCCAACTCGGCAACCAAGCCATCACGCAAGACTGGATTGCCGCCAAGATGCTCGGCCGCTGGCAGAACGGTAGCTCGCTGGTGCGCAACCCGGATCATCCGGGACGCGTCATCGACAACAACTTCGCCGCTGGCGCCGAGGATCCGCAAGGCCATCGCTGCCCGCTTGGTGCCCACATTCGCCGTTCCAACCCACGCGACTCGCTGGGTGAGGACCGCGATACGCAGATCAATATCGGCAAGCGCCATCGTATCCTGCGGGTCGGCCGCACCTATGAGAAGCAGGACGGTAAGAATGGCAAGGTCGAAAAGGGGCTGCTGTTCATGTGCCTCAACGCCGACATAGAGCGCCAGTACGAATTCATTCAGCAGACCTGGGTTTCGTCGGCCACGTTCCAGGGCCTCGTCGCTGAAAAGGACCCGACGATTGGTTCGCGCGGCGGCGATGGCAGGTTCACCATTCCGTCATGGGAAAAGGTCACGACGCTCCGTGACATGCCGCAATTCGTCACCACCAAGGGGGGTGGATATTTCTTCATGCCCAGCCGCTCGGCGCTGCGCTACCTGATTTCGCGGCTCTGATTCGGCGTCAGTCGTCGTCCTGCGACTCGGCGATGTGGCGCAGTGCCCTGGTGTCGGTGATGCGCAGGCCGCCGCGTTTGATGGCAATGAACGAGCGGTTGCGCCAGTCGTTGAGCGTCTTGTTGACGGACTCGCGCGTGGCGCCGAGGAACTCTCCGAGTTCCGATTGCGAGATCGGGATCCAGCCGGCGCTGTCGGCCATCACCTTGGCCAGGAAGACCAGGCGTTTGGCGAGCCTCGCCTGGATGCCGAAGAAGGCCTGATCGCCGAGTTCGCCGCTGACCCAGCGCAGCCGGGCGCACAGAAGTTCGATCATCGCGCGTGCCAGCGGTGGATTTCTCTTAATGCGATCAAAGAGTTGTATCCTGGTGAGCGAAACCAGCTCGCAAGCGGTCAGGCAGATGGCGGTGGCGGTGCGTGGCCGGCCGTCCAGGGCGCCGATCTCGCCCACCAGACTGCGCGACAGCTCGATATTGGCCACCAGCTTCTGTCCGCCGGGCGAATAGATCGAGATTTCCACCGTGCCGCTCATCACCCCGTAGATCCGGTCGGCGGCATCTTCCTGGACGAACAGATGCTGGCCGGCGGCGTAGCGCTCGACCTTGCAGCCGCTGAACAGGATATCGAACAGCTTTGGATCGATGCGTGCCAGGCGCGGCAGATCGTTTCTGTCGTTAGGGCCGCCAAAAGCCATGTTCCAAATTCCCAATTGCCGCAATCGGCGAAGTTTAAGGCCCGAAGTCTAAGGCAAGAGTGCACCGCGTCAAAGGCCGGCGTTCATCCCTTGCGATTACGCCTTGTAAAGGCTTGGCGCCGTGGTCGCGCCCAGTGCCTGGCTCGTGCCGGGCGGAAAGCCGCCTGCACGCGCGGCGAGAGGAGCCGCGCGTGCAGGCGCCAACTGATAAAAATGGATAGGTGATAAAATTTCTGTAAAACCGAGCGGCCGCAATGGCCCTTCCACCCGTTGCGATAGGTGGGCGCAAACAGCGTGAGCGTCTGTGACGGAGATCACATACGGCATCGCTGAAATAATGCGAACGTCATACATCGCGCGAGCGACTGCCGGCAAAGAGACATGCCGACGTTGCGCTCCGGTCATCTTCGACGCAAATTGATTTGTTTCTTTGCCTGCCGGTCAGAATTGCGCCGGTCTAAAATCTGGCAATACAGTTCTTTTACTTCGACAGGACCTTTGGGGGCGACTATGCCGGTCAGCAGAGAGCAGCGAATCCGTCAATATCTCGATCTCGTCACCGGGGGCGAGGGGACTGAATCGGTCCTCGGCAACATGGAGAAGATGGCAGGCGGCGCTCTGGAATCCCTTGCGCCTGCGGAAGCCGGCAAGACGGAGGCGGCGTTTGAATCGGCGCGCGCTGGCATGGAGAGCCTCGCGCGGGGCGCCGAAGTCGCGCCCGAGCAGCTTTCCGATCTGGAAGCCATAATCATCCCGGAGTTGCGGCCGGTCTATGACATCAAGGATGGCACCTTTACGACGCTGACTTTCGACGGCGCTCCGACACCTGGCCATTCCCTGTGGACGAAGCTTACCAGCGAGGCCGCATTGAAGCAGCGCATCGAAGCCGCCCTGCCGGCGATCGGGCGTATCGAACTGTTGTGGAACACCAATATCCCTTACGGCGGCACGGGCTTCGTCGTCGGCCGCAACCTGCTGATGACCAACCGTCATGTGGCGCAGATATTTGCGGACGGCCTTGGCGACCGCAATCTGCAATTCATCAACGGCCGCGCCGCCGGCATCGACTTCAAGCGCGATTCGGCGGCGGGAAACGTCTTCAAGATCCGCAATGTCCGGATGATCCATCCCTATTGGGACATGGCGATCCTCGAAGTCGAAGGCCTGCCCGACAACATCACGCCGCTGTCGCTCGCGGTCGCCGACGCGCGCGATATGCTGCGCCAGGAAGTCGTCGCCATCGGCTATCCCGCGTTCGACAATCGCAACGCGGTCGATGTCCAGAACGAGCTCATGCGCAATCGTTTCCAGGTCAAGCGCCTGCAACCGGGCATGCTGCAGGGCGGCTTCGATACGGAGAGTTTCGGCAAGATCGTCAGCGCGGCGACACATGATTGCTCGACCACTGGCGGCAACTCCGGCACCGCCATGATCAACCTCGCCACCGGCGAGGTCGTGGCGCTGCATTTCGCCGGCCGCTATCTCGAGCGCAACTACGCCGTGCCCACCGGCGCGCTCGCCAAGGACCAGCGTGTCGTCGACCTCGGCCTCAATTTCGCCGGCGCCGCCAGCGGCGGCCCAAACGATTGGGGCGCATGGTGGAACAAGGCGGACAGCGGGTCGCCGGCCGAGGGCGTAAACCTGGTTGAAGTCGGCGGCGTCCAGCAGATCCCGGGCGTCGCCACCCAGACGCCTCCATCCGGAGGCGTCGTCGTTTCGCCGGGCGGCAGCGTCACCTTCGAAGTGCCGTTGCGCATCACCGTCTCGCTCGGCGCAACGCCTGCCCATGAAGCGGTCACGGAATCGGTCGAGCTCGAAGCGGCCAAGCCGACCCCTCCAGGCGGCGCATTCGTTCCCAAAACGGTCGCGGACTATGCCGGCTATAAGGGCTACGATGAGAAATTTCTCTCTGGCGGCACCAAACTCGCGCCGGTCGTTGTGCCCATGCCTGAGGCCACCGACCTCTCCGTGCTGGCGCCGCTCAAGGCCGGCGGCACGCAACTCGACTACCAGAATTTTTCGCTCAAGATGCACGCCAAGCGGCGGCTGGCGCTGTTCACCGCCTCCAACGTCACCGAGGAGAGCAATCTGCGCGAGCCGGAAAAGGGCCGCAACTATTCGCGCGGCGGCCTGTTCAGCGAGCGCTGGTTCCCGGATCTGCGGCTCGACGACAAGTACCAGATCCCCGACGTCTTCTACACCCAGGATCAGGGCGCCTTCGACAAGGGTCATATCGTCAGGCGCGATGACGTGGCCTGGGGCAGCACCTTCGAGCTGCTGCTCAGGGGCAATGTCTGCTCCTTCCATGTCACCAACTGCTCGCCCCAGGTCGAAGGCTACAACCGCTCCGACAGCGGCGAGAAGAACTGGGGCGATCTTGAGAACCACGTCCTGTCGGAGGCGGCGAGCGAGCGGCTTTGCGTCTTCGCCGGGCCGGTCCTCGCCAAAGACGACCGGACCTTTGCCGGCAAGGGTCCCAAAGGCACCAGTCTTCGCGCGCTAGTGCCGCGCCGCTTCTGGAAGGTGGTGGTCGCCCGCGTCAGTGACGGCATCGCCAGTTATGGCTTCGTGCTCGAACAGGATCTGTCAGACACGGAGCTGGAGTTTGCCGTCTCCGACGAGTTCATCGGCGCCATGTACCCGCTGACCGAAATCTCCGAAATGACCGGCGTCACCTTCGACCAGTCGCTGGTCGATGCCGACCAGTACGAAACGGTTCGCGGCACCGAAATTGCGATGCGGGCGGGATCACGGAGACGAAAGAAGAAGGCTTAGGCTCGCGCGGCGCTGCGATGCCTTGCAGGGAACACCATGACCGAATGGACGCAATCCAAGCCGACCTCCCTGCTGCCGGCCACGCGCCCCCGAGCGGTACCAATTAGCGCCAACACAGCGGAGATCTGGATCAGCACATAGCTGACGGCGAGCCGGGCACCGGAAAGAAGTCGTTCGTCAAAAAGCCGTGATGCAGCGCTTCAAGATAGCGGCAATAATACGGGCTGGTTTTCATTCGGGGTTTTTACATGCGCACACGTCACGCCATCATGCTTGCACTTTCCGCGCTTTCCATTCCAGCCGTCTCCATGCCGCTGCAGAAAGCCAGCGCGCTGGAGCCTGAAAAATACACGGTCTACTGCGCCAACGATCACATCGAGGTTTCGTTCTGGGATATCGAGCAGATGAAGGTGCGCAACGGCTCTGATGTCTGCCAGTTCCAGAGCTATACGAGCTACTCAAGCGCGTTGAACTTTGCGCAGAAGAATTTTGGTGGGGAAGGGGCGAGTTGCAGCTGCTAGGAGTGCTGGCTTGGAGTGTGCTGTTCAGGGGAAGAAAATGGTGGGCGATGCAGGGATTGAACCTGCGACCCCACCCGTGTGAAGGGTGTGCTCTCCCGCTGAGCTAATCGCCCGCTCGTTGCCCGAAGGCCAAGCGAGCCGCGATATAAGGGAGGCAGGGTTGTGAAGTCAAGGCGATGCGCCCGCCTTCTATGCCTGAAATAGGCGAGGGTAGGCGCTGCCGCGCAATCGCCCGTTTCGCTCAGCCGGCCGCAGCTGCAATCAGCCGTTCCGCCAGGTCGAGCGTCAGCGCGTCGAAATGCGAAATCACCGCCGACGGCTCGAATTCTCTGACATGGCGGTCGGTGTAGCCGAAATCGACGGCGACCACCGGAATGCCGGCTGCCTTGGCGGTGTCGATGTCGGTCTGCGAATCGCCGACCATCAGCGCATGATGCGGATCGCCGCCGGCGAGCCGGATGGTCTCGGTCAGATGGCGCGGGTCGGGCTTGCGGAAGGCGAACGTGTCCTGGCCGGCGATCGCGGCGAAATGCTTTGTCAGGCCGAGCGCCTCGATCAGCGCTTTCGAATTCGCCTCATATTTGTTGGTGCAGATGGCAAGCAGATAGCCGGCCGCCTCGAAGCGGGCGATCGCCTCGACCACGCCGGGGTAGGGGCGCGACTTGCCGGGAATGTTGACCGTGTAGTGATCGAGGAACAGTTTCAGCAGCCGGTCGTGCTCGTCCACTGCCAACGATTTCTGCTGCGCGGTATGCGCGCGCTCGATCATCACGCGTCCGCCCTGGCCGACAAAACGCCGGAAGCCTGCCTCGTCGACAGCCGCAAGCTCGCTGGCGGCAAGGCTGTGGTTCAGGCTGTCGAGCAGATCCGGCGCCGTGTCGATCAGCGTCCCGTCGAGGTCGAACACGATGATCGGTTGGGTCATGGCCTGTCCTGTGGCTGATGCATTGCAGGCAGGCGATAGCGGCTGCGCTTCTTTCAGGCAAGCCGGTGCGAGCCAAAGTCTTTGACCCTGCGGGCAAAAGTGCTAGGAGCGCGCATCCAGAAAAATCAGAACCAAGCCAAACCCCCGGGGCGAGCATGGATGCGAGGCAGTTGAAAGTCGAGGCCGCGCGGGCAGCCCTTGCCCATGTCAGCGACGGCATGCGCATCGGCATCGGCACCGGGACGACGGCCGACGAATTCGTGCGGCTGCTGGCCGAAAAGATCGCCACCGGCTTGTCCGTCATCGGCGTGCCGACGTCGGAGCGCACCGCAGCCCTTTGCCGCGAACTTGGCGTGCCGCTGTCGACGCTTGAGGAAACGCCCGAGCTCGACCTTACCGTCGACGGCGCCGACGAGATCGACGCGGCGCTGACACTGATCAAGGGCGGCGGCGGCGCGCTGCTGCGCGAGAAGATCGTCGCGGCGGCATCTCAGCGCATGATCGTCATTGCCGATCGCTCGAAGATGGTCGACACCCTTGGCCGGTTTCCCTTGCCGATCGAAGTCAACCGGTTCGGCCTGCGCGCGACCGAAATCGCGGTCGCGGCAGCGGCCAAAAGTCTCGGCCTTTCCGGCCCGGTTACATTGAGGATGACGGGGGGCCAGCCTTTTGTTACAGACGGCGGCCATTTTATCCTCGATGCATCTTTTGGCCGCATTCCGGATACAAGAGCGCTTTCGAATGCTCTCCATGCCATTCCTGGTGTGGTCGAGCATGGTCTTTTCATCGGGCTGGCGTCAGCGGCCATCATCGCCGGCGGCGACGGCATCCAAACCGTCCATGCCGCCCGAAAACCAGGGAGTTCTACCGATCATGATGTTGCATAACCGGGTTCGCAATCTTTGCGCCGTTCTGGCGGCTTCGGCCGTTTTCGCCTTCTCCTCCCCGGCGTTCTCGCAGGAGATCACGGAATCGCATCTGAAGGCGGCACGGGCGGCGGTCACGGCAATCCACGCGACCGACTCGTTCGACAACATCCTGCCGCAAGCGGCGGCCTCGCTCGAGCAGCAGCTTATCCAGAAGAACCCTGATATGCAGGAGCTGATCGGCAAGACCGTCAGCGAAAAGGCACTGGCGCTGGCCTCGCGCCGTGCCGATCTGGAGAAGGAAGCAGCGCTCGCCTATGCCAAGGTGTTCTCCGAGAAGGATCTCACCGACATCGCCGCCTTCTACAATTCCGATGCCGGCAAGAAGCTGCTCGACAACGGCCCCAACGTGACGCGCGAACTGGTCAAGGCCGCCGACATCTGGCAGAACGGCCTGGCGCGCGATCTCGCCCAGCAGGTCGGCGAAACGCTGGCAGCCGCCGCGAAGGCCGCTGCTCCGGCCGCGCCTGCGCCGGATAACGCAACTGCCCCCGCCGATGGCGCTGCACCTGCCGACGGCGATGCGCCCGCAGACGGTGACCAGCCGGAAGCGCCGAAGAACTAAGACGTCTGATTTCGCCACCGGCATCCTTGCCGCTGGACCAGAAAGCCCGGTGGAAACCGGGCTTTTCTTTTGGCTTCATGCAGCCTACCTGTCTCAAACATTTCTTGGGGCAAGGAACAGCAGCATGGCCGGTTACGACTACGATCTCTTCGTCATCGGCGGCGGCTCCGGCGGGGTGAGGGCGGCGCGCGTGGCGGCAGCGCTCGGCAAGCGTGTCGGCATCGCCGAGGAATACCGCTATGGCGGCACCTGCGTCATCCGTGGCTGCGTGCCGAAAAAACTCTATGTCTATGCCTCGCAATTTCCCGAGCATTTTGCCGACGCCGCCGGCTATGGCTGGACGGTGCCGGAGGCGAGCTTCGACTGGCCGACGCTGGTCGCCAACAAGGACCGCGAGATCGCCCGTCTGGAAGCGATCTACGAAAAGAACGTGAAAGGCGCCGGCGGCGAGACGTTCCACTCGCGCGCCATGCTGGTCGACCCGCATGTCGTGCATCTCCTGGGCGATGACCGCACCGTCACCGCCGACCAGATCCTGATCGCCACCGGCGGCCGGCCGGCGCCGCACCCGGCGCTGCCCGGTCACGAGCATTGCATCTTTTCCAATGAGGTTTTCGACCTCAAGCAACTGCCGAAGGCGATCATGATCGAGGGCGGCGGCTACATCGCCGTCGAATTCGCCAATATCTTCCATGGCTTGGGCGTCGACACCACGCTGGTCTATCGCGGCAAGGAGATACTGTCGCGCTTCGACATGGACCTGCGGCGCATGCTGCACGAGACCATGGAAAAGAAGGGGATCAAGATCCTCTGCCACGCCGTGTCGGAATGGGTCCGCAAGCGGCCGGACGGCAGGCTGGATGCGTTGGTCACCGGCGGCAAGGTGCTGACCGTCGACCAGGTCATGCTCGCCATCGGCCGCCTCCCCAACACCGAGAATATGGGCCTGGAAGGCGTCGGCATCGAACTCGGCATAACCGGCGCCATCGTTGTCGACCAGTATTCCCGCACCAACATCGACAACATCTGGGCGATCGGCGACGTCACCAACCGCGTGCAGTTGACACCGGTGGCGATCCACGAGGCCATGTGTTTCATCGAGACCGCATTCAAAGGCAATCCGACCGCGCCCGACCACGACACCATCCCGACCGCCGTCTTCTCACAGCCGGAGATCGGCACCGTCGGGCTGTCCGAGGACGATGCCGTCAAGCGCTACTCCGATATCGAAATCTACCGCGCCACATTCCGGCCGATGCGGCACACGCTGTCGGGCCGCGACGAAAGGATGCTGACGAAGCTGGTGGTCGATGGCGCCACGCGAAAAGTGCTCGGCGCGCACATCCTCGGGCCGGACGCCGGCGAGATGGCGCAGTTGCTCGGCATTCCGCTGAAGGCCGGCGTCACCAAGGATGATTTCGACCGCACCATGGCCGTCCACCCGACGGCAGCGGAGGAACTGGTCACCATGTACAAGCCTACCTACCGCGTGAAGAACGGCGTGCGGGTCGATTGACGCCCGCGCGCTCGATCTTGAAGAACCCCCCATGGCAGCCGCTGTTGCCACCGAGATGGGAGGCCTGAAGCTTATTACAACAAAGTGCCGCGCAGGATGACCAGCGCCACCGAGAAATAGATCACCAGACCGGTGACATCGACCAGCGTGGCGACGAACGGCGCCGAGGCGCTCGCCGGATCGAAGCCGATCCGTTTCAGCGCGAACGGCAGCATCGACCCCGACAGCGAGCCGAACGTGACGATGCCGACGAGTGCTGCCCCCACGGTCGCCGCGATCAGCGGCCAATGCGGCCCATAATCGTAGAAGCCCATATATTGCCAGAGCGCGATGCGGCAGATGCCGACCACGCCAAGCATGGCGCCGAGCACGAAGCCGGTGGGCAATTCGCGCAACGCCACCCGCCACCAGTCGCGAAGGCCGATCTCGCGCAGCGCCAGCGCGCGAATGACGAGCGAGGTCGCCTGCGAACCGGAATTGCCGCCCGAGCTCATGATCAGCGGGATGAATAGAGTGAGCACGATCGCTTTTTGCAGTTCGCCTTCATAGCTTTGCATGGCATTGGCGGTCAGCATCTCCGAGATGAACAGCGCGCACAGCCAGCCGCCGCGCTTCTTGATCATGGCGAGAAAGCTCATCTTCATGTAGGGCTCGTCGAGCGCCTCCATGCCGCCGAAGCGATGCGCGTCCTCGGTCGTCTCCTCGATCATGGTGTCGATGATGTCGTCGATGGTGACGATGCCGAGGATCTTGCCATGGTCGACGACGGGAACCGCGAGCAGGTCATATTTGGAGATCGTCTGCGCCAGTGTCTCGCGATCGGTCAGCGGCGTCACCGTCACCGGGGCGCGATCCGGCGCCACCGACAGGATCGGATCGTCCGGCTCGCCGGTGATCAGCCGGCGCAGGCCGGTCGAGCGCACCAGCACATGCGTGTCTGGATCGACGATGTAGATGGCGTAGACGGTCTCCCGCGTCCGCTCCACCTTGCGGATGTAGTCGAGCGTGCGCCCGACGGACCAGTCCGACGGCACGCTGACGAATTCGGTCGTCATGATCGAGGCGGCGCTGCCTTCGGGATAGCCGAGAATGGAAAGCAGCGTTGCCCGCAGCGGCGGGATCAACCCGCCGAGCAGCTCGGAGCGCGTCGGCTCATCCAGCTCTCGCAGGATATCGGCGGCGCGGTCGACCGACATGGCGGTCAGCAGCTTGCACGCCTTGGCGCGCGGCAGCGCCTCGGCCAGATCGGAGGCGCCGTCGAGTTCAGGCTGGTCGAAGATCTCGACCAGCCGCTCGAACGGCATTTCGCAAAGCAGTTCTATCGCGGTATCGCGAGATTCCCGGTTCAGGGCCTCGACGACATCGGCGACGTGATCATTGGCAAGGATACGCGCGATAGCGACGGCATCGTCGCCCGCTACGACGGGGGTAAATTCGTTCATGGCTCACTCCTTGCCGTCCGGCGGGACGTGAGCCGTTAGAGTCACATCGAGGCGGACGGCGGTTGCGTTCGACTACTGTCGCCAGGCATGGCGCGGTGACCTTTCTGCTCGCGGGTTCGAGTTGGAATTCAGCGAGCGTGCGCAACATAGGAGCGCATCTTGGCGAGTCAATCGCGGGGGTGGCGGAAAACAGCCGGGAGCCGGCCCAATCGCGAGACTGTGATGATTATTGAAGGGGGAGGGAGCGAGTGCCCCGCCGCCAGTGGCGGAACGCGCTTCGGCGTGGCTGCTATTTCTGCTTCAGCCGGCGTGAAAAACGCATCCATTTGTCCTCGACCGGCCGCGGCTGCGTAAGGATGGTGGTGAGCTCGCGCGGAAGGTTCGGAACAAGCGGCCTCTTGGTGGCGACGCCGTCGGCGATCGCGACCACGCTATGGTAGAATTCCTCGCCCGAGGCCGAACGTGGCGGCACCGCCTCATGCATGATGCTGATCACCGTGACATCGGGACAGTTGTCCTTGATGGCCTGGTGGAAGGCGATCTTGCCATCCGGATCGAGCGCGCCGGTCGCTTCGTCGAGGAACAGCAGTCCCGGTTGCTGCAGCACGATGCGGGCCACAACCAGCTTCTGCTTCTGGCCGCCGGACAGCAGCTGGTCCCAGATCTTTCCCTCGCGGCTTTCATCGGCCATGTGTTCGATGAAATCGCCAAGGCCGGCCTTGTGCAGGGCTGCCGCGACCTGCGCATCGCCATAGTCGTCCTCGGAGCCGGGCAGGCACACCAGCTGCTTCAGCGACACCAGCTGCAGCTTGACCTCCTGGGCGGCATAGAAGCTCCTCACACCGTCAGGGAAGACGATGGTGCCGCGGCCATAAGGCCACAAGCCGTTGATCGCCTTGATCAGCGAAGTCTTGCCGCAGCCGGATTCGCCCTTGAGGAATGCCCACTCGCCGCGCCGAAAGCGCAGATTAGCTGCGCTCAGGAACGGCGTGGCGTCTTCACCCTGATGCGCCAGTTCAAGCTTCTGGATGGTCAGGCCGAAGACCGGGTTCTGGCTGGCATAGTGGAAATCGGAACGGCCGGTCTGGCTGTAGAATTCCTGCGGCTGTTGGACGTTTTCAATGGCGTGCGCCAATTCAATGACGCGCTGGCTGTTGGCCCGCAAGGTGGCGAGACTCGGCATAACATGGATGAACCAGGAACATTTGCTGATCAGCGCGTTGACCTGCTCGGAACCGGTTATGTAGCCCTTGAGGTCGACGCCGTTGTGGATGAACGGCACCAGACCAGGTCCGTAGGCGACAACTTTGGCCCCGACGAAATTATAGACCGATTCGAATCCCGCATAGAGGGTGTTGACGATGTTGAGCTTCGACCAGGTGGTATCGATATCGAGATAGAGCCGTCCATGTATCGTCTTTTGCACGTCTTCGCCTTGCGACGCCGACACATGGAAACTGCGGCGCAACAAAGTGATCAGCTCGCTGCGATAGGTGCCTTCGGCCTTCTGCATCCTGACGTTGAGCCACTCCAGCATTCCGCCGAGTTTGATCGCGATCCAGGTATTGACGGGCACGTAGATGGCAACCGCCAGCAGAGCGAGGACGGCGCTGCCATAGCTGCCGAGGGCATCCAGGCCTTTTACCTCCACGGAATTCGCCAGCAAAGCGCCGCCGACAAAATAAAGTGAGGTGAAGACGCCGAACACACCTTGGGCAAGCCCGATGGCACCGCCCGCCATGTCTTTGATGGATTCCTGCACGCGCTGATCAATGTTGTCGGGCGCTGGCGCATCTGGCGAGCCATTCTGGGCGTGGTAGTGCGTATGGTTGGTATCGAGCAGCGCCGCATTGAAACGCGCGTTCAGCCAGGCGCGCCATTTGCGATGCAATGTCGCCGATACAAATTTGCAGGCGCCTATGATTCCCATGTCCTTGAACACGACCAGCAGGACAAGCAGGCCGGCATTGGTAAGCACCGATTCAAGGGGCGTGGTATTCGCGGCGTCGTGAAAAAAAGCGATTGAGGCTGCCAGTTCGCCCGCCAACACGGTAAACCAGACGTCGGCCTTGCTCGACAGGGCTATGATGAGTGCGAGGACGACGGTGAGAGCCCAGGCCTCCCTCCACCGGTCCGAGAACCAGTAGGCCCGCATCAGTCCCCAGAAGGTCCGCATCGACGATACTGGCGTCAGGGGCGACGGCCCGGCGGGGGCGTCGCGGTTCCAAAGTGCCGATATTGAACGTCGCGGTCTGTCGACCCGAATCACAATCCCGCCCAAACCTTTTTTAGTTTTGTTACGGATAGTAACACCAATTGATCATTTTCTATGAATTTTATCCCGGCGAATGTGAGGCAGCCCACCCGCCGTTGCCATGAGGCAACAGTCGGTGCTGGGATGCCGCCGTTTCTAGGCCAAATATCCCCTTCGTTTCAATGCTTTGCGAGAACGCTCAGATGTGCGGAAATATTCCCTGAGGGAAGGCTCATACACGGCTTTGTGACCAAAAAGCCTTGCCCGTCAGCCGGTTTTCCTGGTGCGCGCTAACCGGATCGGTCGAAAAACTGCCATCGGTGATCGCTCCAAGGCTGCGCGAATCATCTCACAGGCCATCATGTCGGGCACGCAAGATCGCCCTGCACAGCGACTGTTCATGAGTCCGCACGCGCTTTTTAGCTGCAGCTTAATGCCGTTTGACAATCGTGCGCGCTGGAATGAACCTTGCCGGGCACTGTCGGCACCCATGCATATCCGGTTCTTGAACAAGGAAGCTCCCATGCTTGCACGCGCCGCCGCTCCCGCAATCCTGTCGTTCCTTGCCTGGCTGCCTCTGGCGCATGCCGGCAGCCAGACCATTGCGGCAAGCGCCGAAGGGCAGATCGAGTTCAATGCCCCGTCCGGCAACATCGGCTGCATCTACACGCCCAAGGGTGGCACCAGCACCTACGAGCCACAGGATGGCGGTCCGGAACTGAGCTGTTCGCGCGTCGAGCCCAGCTACGTCACCGTGATCCTTGGGCCGAACGGCCCGGCGACATTGATCAAGAATCCGGGCGAGCAGGGCTGCTGCAGCGATGTGGCGAAGCTGGCTTACGGAAGCAGCTGGAGCAAAGGGCCGTTTACCTGCCAGTCGTCAACCAAGGGACTGACCTGCACGGGCAGCAACGGCCACGGATTCTTCCTCAGCAAAGCCAAGGTGACGGTGAAATAACTTCGGTCAGCCGGCCTTTTCCAGCTCGCCCTTGGCCTTTGCAGCCGCGACCTGGCGGATGGCATCAGTCAGCGTGTCGGCGTCCTGCGCGCCCATGACGGCGTATTTACCTTCGAGCAGGAAACACGGCACGCCGGTGATCCCCATCCGCGACGCCGTGGCGATTTCTGTGCGCACCTCCTCGACGTCGGCATCGGTCGGCAACAGCGTTTCGACCACGGCAGCGTCCATGCCTGCCTCGCGGGCGGCATCGACCAGCACGGCGTGGTCGCCAATATTGCCGCCTTCCTCGAAATACAGCTGGAACAGCCGGCGCACGAGCCGGTTCTGCACGGCTTCACCGGCGGCACCGGCCCAGCGGATGACACGATGCGCGTCCAGCGTGTTGGCGGCGACCTTGATGGCGTCGAAAGCGAAATCGATGCCTTCGGCTTCGCCGAGCGGCTCTATGCGGGCATGCATCTGACGGATGCGCTCGTCGCTGCCGAATTTGGCCAGCATGTATTCGCGCCGGTCCTTGCCCTCGAGCGGGATGGTCGGGTCGAGCTGGAACGGCCGCCAGCGCACATGAACCTCAACGTCGCCGGCAGCGGCAATCGCTTTATCCAGCCGCTTCTGGCCGACGAAGCACCAGGGGCAGACGACGTCGGAAACCACGTCGACCGTAATGGAATTGTCATCGCTCATCTTGATCTCCTGCAGCCGAGCGTTTTACCGAGCATGATCTCGGCTACGCTCAGTTCGGCTTGCGCCACCATGTCGGCCATTGATAACCGAATATGGGTGTCTTTTTGGGATGATCCAGGTAATTCCAGTAAGCGAGCCATTGCTGCGCGTTGTACTGCATCGGCACCATGTAATTGCCGGAGATCAGCAATCGGTCGAGCACGCGCACGGCGGCGACATAGTCTTCCTTGGTCCGTGCTCTCAGCATCGCGTCGATCGCCGCGTCGACCGCTGGATCGGCGACGCCGGCCAGATTGAATGAACCTTCTCTTTGGGCCTCTGAAGAACCCCAGCGAAGGTTCTGCTCCATACCGGGAGACAGCGAGTTGCTGAACCCGCTCGACCCGACAAGAACCTCAAAGTCGAAACGCTGCTTGCGCGACTGGATCTGGTCGGCTTCGAGGCTGCGGATGGTCACCGCGATGCCGATCTTTTCCAGCGAGCGCTGATAAATGGCGGCAAAGCGTTCCTCGTCCTGCGACGCCGTCAGGATCTCGAAACCGAACGGAGTTCCCTTTGGGTCCAGCAGGACACCATCCCTAACGGCGTAGCCCTGACTCTTCAGCAGGTCGAACGCCACCTTCATCACCTTGCGGTCCTGGCCGGTGCCGTCATTCACCGGCGGGCGCCAGCTGCCGTCCATGACATCGGCCGGCACGCGGCCGGGGTAGGGCGCCAGCAGCGCCTTTTCCCTGTCACTGGCGGGATGGCCGAGCGCGGAAAGTTCGGAATTCTGCCAGTAGCTCATCGTGCGCGTGTACTTACCGCCGAACAGGTTCTTGTTGGCCCATTCGAAGTCGTAGAGCATGCCGAGCGCGCGCCGCACCTCCGGATTGGAAAACTTCTCCAGTCGCGTGTTGAACAGGAAGCCGGTCACCACGGGCGGTATGCCGGTGTCGAAGGTCTCGGCGATCACCTCGCCGCGATGAAAGGCGGGAAAATCGATATCGCGCTCGCGCTTGACCGGATCGCCCTCATCGTAAATGGCGCAGATGCCTTTCTTGAACGCTTCCGTCTTGGCATTGGCGTTGAGGAAGTACTCGATGGTGATCTGGTCGTAATTGTCGAAGCCGCGCTTGGAAGGGATGTCCTTGCCCCAGTAATTCGGGTTGCGCTTGAAGACGATGCGCTGTCCCGGCTGCACCTTGTCGATGGTATAGGGACCGCTGCCGATCACCGGCTTCAACGTCGTCTTGTCGAAGGTATCCTTGTTGAAGGCGTGCTTTGGGATGATCGGCGTTAGCGCGATGATCAAGGGAGTCTCGCGATTGGCCTTGTCGTTGAAGGTGAAGCGCACGCTGTCATCGCCGGTCTTTTCGAGCTTGGCGATCAGGCTCATGCGATCCCTGTAGGGCGGGCGGCCCTTGTCGGTGAAGACATCGTAGGTGAAAAGCACGTCATCCGGCGTCACCGGCTCGCCATCGGACCACTTTGCATTTGGGTTGAGATGGAACTCGATCCACTTGCGCTCGGGATCCATATCGGCCGTGTCTGCGAGCAGGCCATAGAGGCTGAAGGCCTCGTCGTAGTTGCGCATCATCAACGGCTCGAAGACGAGATTGCCGAAAATGAGGTCCTGCATGCCGCGCGCCGTGGTGCGCAGGCTCTTCAGGATGAACGGGTTCAGATTGTCGAAGCTGCCGACGACGCAGTAAGTGATGTTGCCGCCCTTGGGCGCATCGGGATTGACGTAGTCGAAATGCTGGTAGTCGGCTGGCAGCGCCGGCTCGCCCTGCATGGCGATGGCATGTTTCGGTTCCGACATCGCCACGCCGGGTGCAAAGGCGAAGAACGAAATTGCGGCGATCAGCCAAACAAGAATGCGGCCCATGACCGTCTCCTTACTGGGCGGCTTGATGATTCGGAGTGCACCCTAACATGGCGCCGCGGCGCTCCGGCCAGATACATCAACCCAAATCGCACGACCCAAATTGCGAGGCCCAAGAATTGCAGGCGGCGGGCTGGATTCGGCTGCTCATGCAGTGTAACACGCGCTCCGAAGTCATTCTGTTGCCTCAATTCGGCAACAGGTAGCAGGACCACACGGCGCGAAGAAGCCGGTCCCGGGATCATTTGAGAGGAAATGCACGACATGACGAGCCTGAACAGCAACGCATACCGCCTTTCGGTCCTGGCCGCGGGCGTGGTCGGCTTTCTGGGCGCCGGACTTCCCACCGCTTCGGCACAGCAACAGATTCCGCAGGGTTGGTTCAAGGCCTGCACCAAGCAGGAAGATGTCGACATCTGCAATGTCCAGAACATCATCACTGCCGGCAACGGCCAGTTCGTCACCGGCGTCAGCCTGATCGAGTTGAAGGGCAAGGTAAACCGCAAGGTCTTCCAGGTCACGGTTCCCCCAGGTCGCCTGGTGCCCCCCGGCATCGCCCTGCAAATAGACGCCGGCAAGGCGACGAAGCTGGATTATGTCATTTGCTTCGCCGACCGTTGCGTTGCCGAAGTGCCGCTGACCGACGCGCTCGTCGCGTCCTTCAAGAAGGGACAGGCGATCACGCTGACCTCGATCAACTTCCAGAGTCAGCCAAATCCAATCAAGGTTGCCTTGACCGGCTTCAGCGGCGCCTTTGACGGCGCGCCGCTGCAGCAGTCGGACATCGAGGATCGGCAGAAAAAACTTCAGGATTTCGTCGTCAAGAACAACCAGGACTTCGCCAAGAAGCTCAAGGACGAGCAGGCCAAGGCCAAAGCCGCCAACTAATCGCCGGGACAGATACCGGAGCGACAAAAAGCGGGGTCATGCCCCGCTTTTTTGTTGTCGTCACGTCGATGCAAGGTGATGTCAGTGTCTCGACTGGCGTTTTGGCTCATAGCGTCCGTCGGGCCGCTTGTCGAACATCTCGCCGATCTGTGGATGCCGGACCGGTTCGCCCGATTGATCCTCGAGCAGGTTCTGCTCGGAGACATAGGCGATGTATTCGGTTTCCGAATTCTCGGCGAGCAGATGGTAGAACGGCTGGTCCTTGCGCGGCCGCACGTCGGCCGGGATGGCTTCGTACCATTCGTCGGTGTTGGCAAATTGCGGATCGACATCGAAAATGATGCCGCGGAACGGAAACAGCCGATGACGAACCACCTGTCCGATCGAAAATTTGGCCGTTTTCATCATACTCACCACTAAGCCTCTAGAGCGCCCGGTGTCCCCTCGAATGTGCGAAGAGCGCTCTAAGACTTTGAATTTACACACACCCTGGCCAAAAATCGAGCCCGACTTAGGTCTGGGATCAGGCTTTATTTGGCGCAGAAAGCGTGTCAGTTCAATGCCGAGGCGCTTGACGCCCGATGAAGCTACGGGCTAGCCCGGTCCCGGGGTTTCGGGCCAGGGCAAAAATGTCTGACATTGTCGGTCTTGTTCTTCCGTTCTTCGGGCTGATTTTCATCGGCTTTCTGGTCGCGCGCATGACCAGGCAGCCGCTGGAAGCGCTTGGCTGGATGAACACCTTCATCGTCTATGTCGCGCTTCCTGCCCTGTTCTTCCAATTGCTGGCCCGCACGCCGTTCGAACAGTTGACCGAATGGCGCTTCATCTTCGGCTCGGTATTTTCCACCTACACGATCTTCTCGATCATGTTCGTATGGTCGGTGACGGCGTCGCGCGGCGAGATCGCCCAGTCGACGATCAAGGCGCTGGCCGCGGCCTACGGCAATATCGGCTATATGGGGCCGGGGCTGGCGCTGCTCGCCTTCGGCGAACAAGCGGCGGTTCCCGTCGCGCTGATCTTCTGCTTCGAAAATATCATGCATTTCGCCATCGCGCCGATGATGATGGCGCTGTCGGGCGACGACAAGACATCGCCGTGGCGGCTCATCCTCGGCGTAGTCAGGAAAATCGTCCTGCACCCGTTCATCATCGCGACCGCGCTTGGCGTCGGCGCTGCCTATCTCGGCTTTCACCCACCGCAGCCGGTCGATCGCCTGCTTGAATATCTTTCGCGGGCAGCCGCCCCTTGCGCCCTGTTTGCCATGGGCGTGACGCTTGCGCTCCGGCCGCTCAACCGCGTGCCGCATGAGCTGGCGTCGATCGCGGCGCTGAAGCTGATCCTGCATCCATCGCTCTGCTACGTCGTGCTGAGCTGGATCGGGAACTTTTCCGAAATCTGGGTTTTTTCAGCCGTGCTTTTGGCGGCATTACCGACCGCAACCAACGTCTTCGTCATCGCCCAGCAATATGGCGTCTGGGTGCAACGCGCCTCGGCCAGCGTGCTGATTACTACCTGCCTCTCGGTGCTGACGGTGACCGGGCTGCTCTACATGATCCGCCACGGCATCTTACCGCCGGACCTGTTTCCCTGAACCGCCGGTAAGCGCCGCAAAGCCGCTGCCCGGCCTCAAGCCTTCGCGCATGAAAAAGGCGCGCAGCGGCGCGAAACTGCCGAGCACATTGAGGCCGGCGCTGCGTGCCATCTGCGCCGGCAGCATGTCCGAAAGCAGCGACATGTTGAGCAGATTGACCGCGCCGGAACGCGCCAGAATGTCGGGACGGCGCTTGGAATCATAGGCGGCCAGGGCCTTCGCGGCGCCGGGGTCGCCGCGATTTTCACCAGCGATTCCAATCAGATCCTCGATGTCCCTGATGCCGAGGTTGAGACCTTGGGCTCCGATCGGCGGGAACACATGTGCAGCCTCGCCGACCAGCGCCACACGGTTTTGCGCGAAGCGCCCGGGCGATGCCGCCGACAGCGGGTAGATCTGCCGACCGGGCTCGACCGACACCCGGCCCAGCATCGACTGCATCTGCTGCTCGACACGCTCGGAAAGCGTCGCGTCATCGAGTGCGGCGAGGTCCTTCGCCGTCTCCGGTTTCACCACCCAGACGAGGCTGGAGCGGTTGCCGGGCAGCGGCACCTGGGTGAACGGCCCGGTCTCTGTGTGGAACTCGGTCGAGGTGAAGCCGTGTTCGCTGCGATGGCCAAAATTCAGCACCAGCGCCGCTTGGCGGTAGGATCGCACCGAGGCCACTATGCCTGCCGCCTCGCGCGCCGGCGACAGGCGCCCATCGGCAGCGACCGCAAGCGCGGCCGAGACTTCGCGACCATCAGTCAAGACGGCATGCGCCTGATCGGCGTCCAGACGCCAACTCTCGACCATCGACGTCAGCCATTCGATGCCGGGATGCGCCGCGACGGACTTGGCCAGCGTCGGGTTCAGCGCACTGTTGGGCAGGTTGAGCCCGAACTGCTCCTCGCCGATCTCTATGGCGCGAAAAGTCACCACCGGGCTGCGGATCAGCCGGCTGGTCGCATCAACGATGCGCATGACCTTCAGCGGCGCGGCCTTCGGCGCAAGTTCGGCCAGCACGCCCAGCCGATCGAGAACCTTGAGAGCAGGGTTCATCAGCGCCGTGGTCCGGCCATCGGGCCCGCCTGCTTCGGGTCCGACCAGGGTTACCGGAAAGCCCGCCTCGGCGAAACCGAGCGCCGCGATCAGTCCGGCAGGGCCGCTGCCGGCTACCAGTATCCGTGCTGTCTCGAGATGATCCAAATTGGACTTCCAGTTTGCGATGCAGGTGTCTACCCATGGATATAGGTCAGACCATGCGGCTTGATCAACGCGGCGATTAGGCTCATTCGGTTGTCATGACCGGCCAGCAGGACGATTTCAGCCATCTCGACCGCGCCGGCCGCGCCACGGCAAGCCTGGCCCGCAGCCCCCGCCTGACGGTCAACATCGCCATCGCCGGCGGCATTCTGCTCGCCTGGTTCATTCTCGGCGCCATGGCGATCCGCGACGCCGAAGGCCGGCTCCCCGGCGTACCAGGCGATGTGGTCCTGCGATATCTGCCGCAACTGCCGCTGCCGGATGTCCTCGACCGCTTCTTCGGCATGTGCCTGACGCCTGCACCACTTGATGCCGGCGGCGCACAGCTTCTGGCGTTGATCGTGATGTGGTTTTCGATGGCTGTGGCGACGATGCTGCCGTCGGCGGCGCCGATGATCCGTACCTATTGTGAAATCGCCGACACCGCCCGCATCAAGGGCGAACCGGTGGCCCACCCGCTGGTCCTGGTCGCCGGCTACCTCTCGACATGGCTTGTCGCCTCTATCGGCTTCGCGGTGCTGACGTTGCTCGTCCACGCATTTGCGTCCTCCGCTCGATTGCTCGATCCGGTGAGCGGCCTTGCCGCGGCGGCCGCGCTGCTGGTTGCCGGCCTCTACCAGTTCAGCAGCCTCAAGCAGGCCTGCCTGACAAAATGCCGGAACCCGTTCTCGACACTGTTTTCCAACTGGAGCGCGGAGCCGGGTGGCATCTTCCGGCTAGGGCTGAAGCAGGGCCTGTGGTGCCTCGGCTGCTGCTGGGCGCTGATGCTGGTGATGTTTGCCGTCGGCGCGATGAACGTGTTCTGGATGGCGCTGATCGGCCTGTTCACCTTGATCGAAAAACAGACCACCGGCAGCCTTCCAACCCGAGTGGCCGGTGCGATACTGCTTGTCTGGGCAATCGCCCTGCTAGTAGTCTCGGCATGACGGGGGATAATTCCATGGCAGAGCAAGGCTGGGCAATGAAAGGAGAGCTCGTGCTCTCCTGCAATTGCACGGTTTTTTGTCCTTGCGTACTGTCGCTTGGCAGCCATCCGCCGACGGAGGGTTATTGCCAGACCTGGGCGGGCTTCCGCATCGACGCAGGCCATTTCGGCGAGGTCGACCTGTCCGGCCTCAATCTCGGTCTGGTCATGGAAATCCCCGGCTATATGAGCCGCGGCAACTGGACCGCAGGCCTGTTCATCGACAAGCGAGCCTCCGTCTATGCGGTGAAAGCGCTGACCAGGATCTTCACCGGGAAGGCCGGCGGAACCACCGCGCTGTTGTCGATCCTTGTCGGCAAGTTCCTCGGCGTCGAGCAGGTGCCGATCACCTACGAGACGCGTGACAAGACCCGTATTTTCCAGATACCGAAGATCATCGACGGGGCGGTCACACCGATTCCCGGCAAGGATCGCAGGAAGGATACCGTGATCGGCAACTCGGAATACTGGATCGCGCCGGAGATCATCGTGGCCAGGTCCGACAAGAGCAAGATGCGGGCTTTCGGCCGCAACTGGAACTTTGCCGGCCGCTCGGCCGAAATCTGCAAACTGGATTGGCGGGGCCCGTGAGCAAGAACACAACCGCCAGAAACGCCGCCAAAAAGATCACCGACCGGATTCCGAGGCCGAAGAAAAAGGTCACCTGGCCGCAGGCGCGGGCATTCTCGGTGCATCTGTTGACCGCGTCTGGCTCGTTCCTGGCCTTCCTGTCTCTGGTGGCGGCAAGCGAGCAACGCTGGACGGCGATGTTCTGGTGGCTGGGTCTGGCGCTGTTCGTCGACGGCATAGACGGGCCGATCGCGCGCAAGCTCGAGGTCAAGGAGATTTTGCCGACCTGGTCGGGCGAACTCCTCGACAACATCATCGACTATGTCACCTATGTGCTGATCCCCGCCTTCGCGCTCTACCAGCGCGGCTTCATGGGCGAAGGGCTGTCTTTCCTGTCGGCGGCCATCATCGTGGTGTCCAGCGCCATCTATTATGCCGACACCGGAATGAAGACGAAGGAGAACTTCTTCAAAGGCTTTCCGGTGGTCTGGAACATGGTCGTGTTCACGCTGTTTGTCATCGAGCCGGGACAGTGGGTGTCCTTCGGCGTCGTCGTGGCGGCCGGCATCCTCACCTTCGTGCCGATCAACTTCATTCACCCCGTGCGGGTGGTGCGGCTGCGGCCAATCAATCTTGGCATGACGCTGCTCTGGTGTGCTTTCGGTGCGCTGGCGCTGGCGCAGGCGGCCCTTGCCGCCTTCTACGACCAGATCGGCGTTTTGGGCGAACAGGTCAGCGTCTTTACCAAGGTCGGCATCACCATCACCGGACTTTACCTCGCCTGCATCGGCGGTATCATGCAGTTCTTCCCCAAACTCGGCGCCAAGCCGGACCCTAAGAAAGCCTGACCGCAGGAAAGCCCACAATGTCCAAAGCAGTCCGTATCCACGCCCATGGCGGTCCGGAAGTCCTGACCTATGAAGACGCCGATCCGGGACAACCCGGCGCCGGGCAGATCCTGGTCAGGCACACCGCGATCGGCCTCAATTTCATCGATGTCTATCACCGCATCGGCCTCTATCCGCCGCCCGGCGGCTTCCCGCTGATCCCGGGCGGCGAGGCGGCAGGTGTGGTTCTCGAGGTCGGTGCAGGCATCGACTGGCTGAAGCCGGGCGACCGCATCGCCTATGCCGTCAACGTCGGCGCCTATGCCGAACAGCGCGTCGTCGCCGCCGACCGCGTCGTCAAGGTGCCGGACCGCATCAGCGACGAACAGGCCGCCGGCATGATGCTTAAAGGCATGACGGCGGAGTATCTGTTGCGCCGGACCTTCAAAGTGAAGGCAGGCGACACCATCCTGTTTCATGCCGCCGCCGGCGGCGTCGGGCTGATCCTGGGACAATGGGCAAAACATCTCGGCGCCACCGTGATCGGCACGGCAAGCTCAACCGACAAGATCGAGCTCGCCAAGGCGCATGGCTTCGGCCATGTCATCAACTACAAGGAGCAGGATTTCGTCGCCGGGGTCGCCGCCATCACCGGCGGCAAGAAATGTGACGTCGTCTACGATTCGGTCGGCAACGACACATTCCCGGCCTCGCTCGACTGTCTGAAGCCGCTCGGCATGTTCGTCTCTTTCGGTCAGTCCTCTGGACAGATCCCGCCATTTTCGATGTCGCTGCTGGCGCAGAAGGGCTCGCTGTTCGCTACCAGGCCGACTTTGTTCGTCTACAACGCCAAGCGTGAAGACCTCGAAGTCTCCGCCGCGGCATTGTTCGACGTGGTGTTGAGCGGTGCGGTCGAGATCAAGATCAACCAGCGTTATGCTCTGAAGGACGCCGGCAAGGCGCAAGCCGATCTCGAAGGGCGCAAGACCACGGGCACGACCATACTGATCCCCTGATCTGCCTTGCTTTCAGCGTTTTGCCGCGACGCCAGGCACTGTTTGCACGAAAAACCGGGCGATCGGTCTGTTGTACGAAGCAGGTCGGTCTTTACCTCTTGAGTTTCCGCTGAAATTCTTGAAGCTCTTTCAAGGTGGGTGCTGCTTTCGCACGAGAGCGGCCAGCGCATACCATGCTGGCGGGAACACAGAACATGTCCGGGAACCGGATGGGAGGCACTGTGAGTGCAGATCATGATGGAGCGAACCTGCTTGAGGTTCGTGGCCTGACCAAGATATTCGGCACGCTGACTGCGTGCGATCATATCGACCTCGACATCGCCAAGGGCGAGATCCACGCGCTGCTCGGCGAAAACGGCGCCGGCAAGTCGACGCTGGTCAAGATGCTGTTCGGCTCGCTGGAGCCCAATTCCGGCGAGATATTCTGGAACGGCGAAGCGGTGCGGATCACCAGTCCGGGCATGGCGAAGAAGCTCGGCATCGGCATGGTGTTTCAGCACTTTTCGCTGTTCGAGGCGCTGACCGCGGCCGAGAATATCGCTCTGTCTCTGGATGACGGCTCACCGATCAGCTCGATCGCGGCCAAGGCGAGGGCGCTTTCCTTCAGCTATGGCCTGCCGCTCGATCCGGACTCGCTGGTCGGCGATCTCTCGGTCGGCGAACGCCAGCGCATCGAGATCATCCGCTGCCTGTTGCAGACGCCGCAGCTCATCATCCTCGACGAGCCGACCTCGGTGCTGACGCCGCAGGAAGCCGACAAGCTGTTCGAAACGCTGGAGCGCCTGCGCTCGGAGGGGAAATCCATCCTCTACATTTCGCACCGGCTGGAAGAGGTCAAACGCATCTGCGACCGCGCCACCGTGCTGCGTCACGGCAAGGTCGTCGGCCATTGCAATCCGCGCGAGGAAACGGCTTCGTCGCTGGCCCGCATGATGGTCGGCAACGAGGTGAAGGCCGTGGTGCGTGCGCCGGCCGAAGGCATCGAGACCGCGCAGCCATTGCTCGAAATCCGCGCCCTCAGCCGCAAGCCGGCAACGCCGTTTTCGGTCCCGCTGAAGAACATAAACCTCACTGTGCGCGCCGGCGAGGTGATCGGCATTGCCGGTGTCGCCGGCAACGGCCAGGGCGAGTTCTTCGAATCCGTCTCCGGCGAGGTGCTGCAGCAGGACGCCGCATCCGTGCGCATCCGCGGCAAGGATGCCGGCTCGCTCTCGATCACAGGCCGGCGGCTGATGGGCGCTGCCTTCGTACCGGAAGAACGCCTCGGCCATGGCGCCGCGCCGCGCATGAAGCTTTCGGAGAACCTGCTCCTGTCGCGCCACGCCACCGACGGCAAGGTTTTTGTCGGCACCGGCGGCACGGTCAAAAGCGCTGCGGTCTATGCCGCCGCCCAGCGCATCATCGTGGCGATGGATGTGCGCAAGAGCGCGCCCGATCCGGAAGCCGCGGCCCTGTCGGGCGGCAATCTGCAGAAATTCATCGTCGGCCGCGAACTCGATCGCAGCCCTGCCGTCATGGTCGTCAACCAACCGACCTGGGGCGTCGACGCCGGCGCCGCCGCCCATATCCGCCAGGCGCTGATCGAACTGGCGCGCAGTGGCTCGGCGGTTCTGGTCATCAGCCAGGACCTCGATGAGCTGTTCGAGATTTCGGACTCGATCGCGGTCATGCACAACGGCGAAATGTCGAAGCCGCTGCCGATCGCCGAGGCCACTTTCGAAAAGATCGGCCTGTTGATGGGCGGCGCCGAGCCCGGCCACGCCGAACATGGTCTGGAGACGGCATGATGCGCCTCGAACTCGTCAAACGCCCGCAGCGCTCGATGCTGTTTTCGGCGCTGTCGCCCTTCATCGCCTTCGCTCTGACGATCATCGCCGGCGCGGTTCTGTTCGCGCTGCTCGGCGTCAACCCGCTGACTGCTTTCGGGATTTACTTCATCGAGCCGATCAGCCAGGTCTGGCAGCTGCATGAGCTGGCGATCAAGGCCGCGCCGTTGATCCTGATCGCGGTCGGCCTGTCGGTCTGTTACAAGGCCAACATCTGGAACATTGGCGCCGAAGGCCAATTCATTCTCGGCGGCATTTTCGGCTCGGCCATTCCGGTGCTGTTTCCTGGGTTCGAAGGCCCACTGGTGCTGCCGCTGATGCTGTTGTTCGGCATGGTCGGCGGTGCCGCCTATGCGGCAATCCCGGCTCTCTTGAAGACGCGGTTCGGCACCAACGAAATCCTGACCAGCCTGATGCTGGTCTACGTCGCCCAGCTTTTCCTCGACTGGCTGGTGCGCGGTCCCTGGCGCGATCCGCAGGGCCATGGTTTTCCGCAGACGATCCAGTTCAATGGCTCGGCGGTCCTGCCGGAACTGATGCCGGATGCCGGCCGCGCAAATTGGGGTTTTGTCTTCGCGCTGATCGCGGCCGTGCTGATCTGGGTGCTGATGAGCCGTCTGCTCAAGGGTTTTGAGGTCCGCGTGCTGGGCTCCAGCCCCAGGGCAGGGCGCTTCGCCGGTTTCGGCCTCAACCGCATGGTGTTCTTCGCCTTCCTGCTGTCAGGCGCGCTGGCTGGGCTTGCCGGCATTTCGGAAGTCTCCGGCGCCATCGGCCAGCTGCAGCCGGTGATTTCGCCCGGCTACGGCTTCACAGCGATCATTGTGGCGTTCCTCGGCCGGCTCAATCCGCTCGGCATCGTCGCCGCCGGCCTGGTGCTGGCGCTGACCTATCTCGGCGGCGAGGCGGTGCAAAGCGCGCTCGGCATCTCCGACAAGGTGGCGCGTGTGTTCCAGGGCATGCTTTTGTTCTTCGTGCTCGGTTGCGACACGCTCATCCATTACCGCATTCGCCTGGTCGGCATGGCGCTGACGAAAAGCGCGGCGAAACTTGAAGCCGCGCCGAAGTTGAGGGAAGCCCGCTGATGGACATCGCCGTCAACATCCTTTTGACCATCGCGACCGCGGCGACGCCGCTGCTGATCGCGGCAATCGGCGAACTGGTGGTCGAGCGCTCCGGCGTGCTCAACCTCGGCGTCGAAGGCATGATGATCATGGGCGCCGTCGGCGGCTTCGGCGCCGGCTATCTCACGGGATCGCCCTGGATCGGCCTGTTGGCGGCAATCGCGATGGGCGCGGTGTTCTCGCTGCTGTTTGCGGTGATGACGCTGTCGCTCGCCACCAACCAGGTGGCGACCGGCCTGTCGTTGACGCTGCTTGGCCTCGGCCTTTCCGGCATGATGGGGACCAGCTTCGTCGGCCAGCCCGGCGAGCGGCTGCCAAACCTCTACGTTCCGGTGCTCACCGACATTCCCGTGGTCGGCAGGCTGTTGTTCGGCCAGGACCCGATCTTCTACATCTCGATCGCGCTGACGGCGGCCGTCATGTGGTTCCTGTTCAAGACCCGCACCGGCCTCACTCTGCGCTCGATCGGCGACAGCCACACATCGGCGCATGCGCTCGGCATCAAGGTCATCCGCTACCGCTATCTCGCGGTCATCTTCGGCGGCGCCTGCGCCGGCCTTGCCGGCGGCCATCTGTCGCTGGTCTACACGCCGCAATGGGTGGAGAACATGAGCGCGGGCCGCGGCTGGATCGCGCTGGCGCTGGTCGTCTTCGCCTCCTGGCGGCCGTGGCGCGTGCTCGCCGGCGCCTACATCTTTGGCGCGGTGTGGATCGGCCAGCTTCATGCACAGGCATTTGGCATTCCGGTGCCTTCGCAGCTGCTTTCTTCTCTGCCCTATCTGGCAACCGTCGTGGTTCTCGTTCTAATCTCGCGCAACAAGCGTCTGACGATGATGAACACGCCGGCTTCCTTGGGGCAGCCATTCGTTCCGGATCGTTGACAACAAAAACAAACGGGAAGCTCCAAGGCTAAACTCAGAGAGGTAACACAATGAAAAAACTGTTTATCGCGTTGATGACCACGACCGCCGCCATGTCACTGGCGGCGTCGGCGCAGGCCGCCGACAAGTTGAAGGCATGCTGGGTCTACACCGGCCCGATCGGCGATTTCGGCTATTCCTACCAGCACGACCAAGGCCGCCTCGAGGTGGAGAAGGCGCTCGGCGACAAGGTCGAAACCGCCTATCTCGAGAACGTCTCGGAAGGTCCCGATGCCGATCGCGCTTTCGAGCGTCTGGCGCGCGAAGGCTGCAAGATCATCTTCGGCACCTCTTTCGGCTTCATGGACCCGGAAGTGAAGGTCGCCAAGAAGTTCCCCAAAGTGATGTTCGAGCACGCCACCGGCTACAAGACCGCTGACAATCTCGGCATCTACAATGCGCGCTTCTATGAAGGCCGCTACGTGCTCGGCCAGATCGCCGCCAAGGAATCGAAGGCAGGGGTCGCCGGCTATATCGTTTCCTTCCCAATCCCCGAAGTGGTGATGGGCATCAACTCCTTCATGCTCGGCGCGCAGTCGGTCAACCCGAACTTCAAGGCCAAGATCGTCTGGGTGAACTCCTGGTTCGATCCGGGCAAGGAAGCCGACGCGGCCAAGGCGCTGTTCGACCAGGGCGCCGACATCATCGTCCAGCACACCGATTCCACTGCGGCACTGCAGGTGGCGGAAGAGCGCAAGCTGCACGGCTTCGGCCAGTCCTCCGACATGATCAAGTTCGCGCCGAACGCGCAGCTGACCTCGCTGACAGACGAATGGGGGCCGTATTACATCAGCCGCGTTCAGGCGGCGCTCGACGGCACCTGGAAGCCTGACAATGTCTGGCTCGGCATCAAGGACGGCGCCGTCAAGCTGGCGCCCTTCACCAACATGCCGGACGATGTGAAGGCGATGGCCGAGGCAACCGCCAAGAAAATCGCAGATGGCTGGAACCCATTCACAGGACCGGTCGCCAAGCAGGACGGCACGCCGTGGCTCAAGGACGGCGAAGTCGCCGACGACGGCACGCTGCTCGGCATGAACTTCTATGTGAAGGGCGTCGACGACAAGTTGCCGCAGTAAGTATCGGAAACGCAAAAGAGAAGGGGCGCCGCCCGGCGCCCTTTTTCACTTCGCGGGCTGCACGCTTCGACTGCGAAACCGCGCCGAGGGCTGTGCCAAAAATCCGAGGGCGCCGGGAGGCGCCCTTTTTGGTAATTTTCTAAACCGCCGAGCCGTAAAGGTCGTAGGCGTCGGCGCGGTCGATCTTGACCGTGACGATGTCGCCTTGGCGCAGCGGGCGGCGCGACTGGATATGCACCGAACCGTCGATCTCGGGCGCGTCGTATTTTGTCCGGCCCTTGGCAGACGTGCCATGCGCCTCGTCGATCAGCACCGGCAGGCGCTTGCCGACCTTCTTGGCCAGCTGCGTCGCCGAGATCTTCTGCTGGCGCTGCATGAAGCGATGCCAGCGCGCTTCCTTGATCTCCTGCGGCACCTGTTCGAGGCCGAGATCGTTGGAGCGGGCGCCGCGGACCGGCTCGTATTTAAAGCAGCCGGCGCGATCGATCCTGGCCTCGTCCAGCCAGTCGAGCAGCATCTCGAAATCCTCGTCGGTCTCGCCGGGGAAACCGACGATGAATGTCGAGCGTATCGCCAGATCCGGGCACACCTCGCGCCAGCCGCGAATGCGCTCCAGCGTCTTTTCGCCATGGGCTGGACGGCGCATGTTCTTCAGCACCTGCGGCGAGGCGTGCTGGAAGGGGATGTCCAGATAGGGAAGGATTTTTCCATCCGCCATCAGCGGGATGACATCGGCGACATGCGGGTAGGGGTAGACATAGTGCATGCGTACCCAGATGCCGAGCTTGCCCAGCTCCTCCGACAGGTCGAGGAATTTCGCCCGCACTTCGCGGTCGCCGAACATCGACGTCTGGTACTTGATGTCGATGCCGTAGGCGCTGGTGTCCTGCGAGATGACCAGCAATTCCTTGACCCCGGCCTTGGCCAGCTTCTCGGCCTCGCGCAGCACATCGGCCGCCGGGCGCGAGACGAGGTCGCCGCGCAGTGCGGGAATGATGCAGAAGGTGCAGCGGTTGTTGCAGCCTTCGGAAATCTTGAGATAGGCGTAGTGGCGCGGCGTCAGCTTGACGCCTTGCGGCGGCAGAAGGTCGATATAGGGATCGTGGCTGGGCGGCGCCGCCTCATGCACCGCGGCCATCACGCTCTCATAGGCCTGCGGGCCGGTGATGGCGAGGACGTTGGGGTGCTTCTCTCGGATGACGTCCGGCTCGGCGCCGAGGCAGCCGGTGACGATCACCCGGCCGTTTTCCGAAAGCGCCGAACCAATGGCGTTGAGCGATTCGTCGCGGGCTGAGTCGAGAAAGCCGCAGGTGTTGACGACGACAAGGTCGGCGCCGTCATGCTTGCGTGCGATCTCATAGCCTTCGGCGCGCAGGCGCGTGATGATGCGCTCGGAATCCACAAGCGCCTTCGGGCATCCAAGGCTGACGAAACTGACGCGAGGCGCAGACATGAGAAAACATCCGGGTTTTTCGGGATCGGCGGCCAGTACCACACTTATTGCGGCATTGGTATGGGCAGCGGCTGCGGCGAACGCGACCACTGCCTCCGGCAGATACCCATGCTGCTACAGAAGCTGTGGGACCGGCAGCGTCAGCTCACCACAGGACTGACATGCGGCCAGACCTCGACAACGCCGCGATAGACCATATCGATCGCGACGTAGAGAATGATCAGCAAGCCGACATAGGCGATCCAGCGGTGGCGATGCAGCAGCTTGGCAATGAAGCTCGCGGCCAAGCCCATCAAGGCGATCGACAGCACCAGGCCTATGACAAGCACGGGAAAATGATCGCGCGCCGCACCGGCGACCGCCAGCACATTGTCCAGCGACATCGAAACATCGGCGACGACGATCTGCAGGGCCGCCTGGCCGAGCGTCTTGCGCGGCGCCTTGCCCCCCACCGTTCTGTCGCTGTTGAGGTCGGAATCGGACAGCGCCTCGGTCGCCTCGAACTCGTCGGCATGCGACGTCCGCAGCTCGCGCCACATCTTCCAGCACACCCACAACAAAAGGATGCCGCCGGCCAGCAGCAGGCCGACAATGGCAAGAAGCTTGACGGTGACGGCGGCAAACAGGATGCGCAGCACCGTCGCCGCCAACACGCCGATCAGGATGGCTTTCTTGCGCTGCTCGAGCGGCAGGCCGGCGGCGGCAAGGCCGATGACGATGGCATTGTCGCCGGCAAGCACCAGATCGATGGCGATGACCTGGAGGAGGGCCGTCATGCTTGCAGCGCTGAAAATGTCCATCGACCGGAGCCCCTTGCTGTATCGGCGTGTTCGTCGTCGGATATGCCGACGCCCTAACGTGTATGGTTCCCGCGCGTCAAGAGACTGCCGGCGCAATTCCAGGAAAAGTGCGTAGCGGCTTTCCGTCCGGAATTATGCAAAAACAAAGAGTTAGAGTGGGTCAGCTGCTCTATAAAAAGCTGAACCGCTCCAACGGCCGACGCTGAAAGCCACGGGAATAGGGAAGGCCGTTCTGCCAGAGAGAATTCTGGTCGCAGCGAATTCAGTCGTAGAGATTGTACTTCGCCCAGTCGGCTTCCGGAATCTCGTCGCCGATGCGGTAACGGAACTGCAGGACCTCCATATGGTCCGGCGCCGTCTCGCATTTGAACTTCAGCCGGTACCACTGCCCCTTGCTGCGGAACGCAGCACCCGGGCTGCGGATTGCATCGGCCTTCATTTCCGGCGTCGCGAAGGCGTAGGCGACGACGCGGTCTGCCTTGTACTTGTGGTCGTCATGGCTGATGCGGTCGAGCACTTCGGCGTCGCATCTCTGCTCCAGCCGGGTCTCCGGGTCGAGTTTCAGCAGGCCGGCGCGCAGGGCGGCGTCCATCGCGTGGGCGGGTAAAGCCAGCGTCACCGAGGCCAGCGCCGCAAGGAATAGTTTTTTCATGGGCGGGAGAACGACCATAACTCGCGTGAAAAATCAACCGGAGTGCCATTTTGGGGCAGCCGGATATGCCTGGAATCGCCGTTAGCCGGGCAGGCGCAGCCGCTTTGATACGTCGCCGGCGCCATTCTTATTTGTCCGGGCTGCCATGCACCGATTGCCTGTTTCGCCGTCTTTGCGCTTCTCGCGATCGCGGCACCCACCGCCACGGCCGCAAGGCGATATAGACAGCGAGGAAGGCTCTTTGTGCAAGGCCGGCCTCGCTGTGCCAGACCTCCCTTATCCCCGCCGCCCGCAAGGCCCTTCGTTGGGTGCTGTTGCGGTCCCAGCGCCGGCTGATGCTGCCCGCCCGGTAGTATTTGTGGCAGAGCACTTGCGGCACGCGGACAAAGCCGCCGAGCAGCGACAGATGCAGAAGCCAGGTCCAGTCGGCGCTGAATTCGCCTTGGCTGTTGGGCTTGATCCCGCCGCTACGGTGGAACGCCCAGGCCCTGAATATCCCACGATTGGGAACCCACCATCCATGCGGCTGGCGCGCCATCGCCCGGCCACGCGCAAAACCGTCCTGCAAGCCCTTCAGCAGGTCGAACTTCCACGTGGCACTTTCGCCGCTGACTTCGATCACTTCGACATCGCTGAACGACAGTACGGCCTCGGGATTGGCATCGAGCGCCCGCACCAACGCCTCGATATAGGTTGGATCGATGACGTCGTCATGGAAGGCAAAGAACATCAATTCGCCGCTGGCATTGGCCATCAGATCGTTGGAATTCTTCAGCCATCCCAGGTTTTTGTCCCGGCGCAGGATACGGACATCGTCGCGGCCGCCGGCGAAGGCTGAAACGATCTCGAATGTCGCGTCGGTCGAATTGTCCTCGCCGACCAGGATCTCGATATTGTCCCAGGTCTGCGCGGCGAGGCTGTCCAGCGTACGCGAAATGAATGCCGCCGAATTGTAGCACGGCACCAGCGCCGTGACCTTCGGCCGCCAGCCGGATCGAAGCTGGACTTGTTTCTGCGCTACCTGCTTCGCGCCGCCCTGTTCTGTCTCACCCATTCACTCGATCCCGCAGATTTGCCGCGCCAGCCTGTCGGCAAGCCACGGCGCCGTCGAACATTTACCTGTGTCGACCGAGATGTAGTTGCCCAGGCGGTTGACCCCGAATTGGTCGCGGCGATGGATCGTGGCTTTCGGGTCGCTGAGCGAACCACGCCCTTGCGCAAACACGAAGCCGCCGCGTACCTCAAGCTCCTCGGCATCGTCGAACATGCTGGAAACACTGGGCACCAACCGGGCGAGCGTGGCGCGAACGTCGCCGATGAACCGCTGTCGTGCGTCGGCATCGAGCGCTTGCGGCGTTTCGATCGACAATTCGCCACTCTCCGCAAGCAACCCGCTCGGGTACCAGGAGAGATAGAAGTTGCGCCCGTCATAGTTTTTTATGTCGCCGAACGGGCCAAGGGCGACGACCGCGCACGGCACATCGACAGGCTGGCTGGTGCGGCCGAACAGGCAAAGCCGGTAGCGGTGCGACCATCCGGGAACCGGCTCGATGCCGGCCGTGCGGTCGACAGCCAGCCGCCCCTCCCATAGGCAATTGACGACGATGTCGAACGCCTCGCTTTTCTCGCCTGCGACCGCCACGCGCCATTTCCTGTCAATTGCATCCACCGGCTGTGCCGACAGGACTTTGGCCGCCATTCGCAAGCTGATGTTGGGTTCACTCCGAAGCACGGCGCAAAGCCGGTCGGCAACCCATCGCGTGTTGACGGATCGCTCCGGCACCTGGAAGCCGCCGACGATCTGGTCCGAGTTGGTGACATCGGCCAATTCAGTTTTGGAAAGCCGATTCGATCGCGCCGCCGATACGTCGGCAAGGTAGCTGGTGGCGTCAGCGTGGCTGCGCACCAATACATCCACACTTTCAAAGATCGCCCCCAGCGCCTCGACAGCGACGATCGAGTTGCGATGGACCAGATAAAGATCTTCCGAAAAGGTCGTGTGCGCTTCCAGATTGCTTCCGATCAACTCGGAAACAAGCCTGCCGAAACGCAGTCCTCCCGAAAGCAGATGCCGGGCGGTCAGCAACGAGGGATCGTTCCCGTAGAGATAGCCGAGATGAATCTTGCCCTCGTTCCAACGGCTGGCGCAGGCCATCGGCTCGCTCTCCTTGTCGAAGAGGGACACCGCGTAGCCTCTGCGGGCCATCATGAGAGCGAGGCTGGCGCCCATGATGCCGGCGCCGAGAATAGCCATTCTGCCGCGAGGCGCTGTCATGTCCTGGCGCGCATCGCGGCCTCTCCTTTCCTGACGATTGTCATCAGGGATACGAGACGTAGTCTTTAGGGTCGTATTCGGTATCGCAGAAAACCAGCAAAGACGGGTTCTCGCCTTTATAGGTCTGCAGCGCCCAAACCGGGGCGTCGACCAGCACCGCGCGGTTCGATGCGGTGAGCGTCAGCCGTTCGACCTGTTCCTGGTAGCGAAATTCGATGCCGATCTCGCCCGACAGCTGCATCATCAATTGCCGGCCCGAGCCGTGTGCATGTCCGCCCCGCGACGTGCCGCGCGGCGCGGTGACGATGAACGCCCGCACGGCTTGGAAATTGTAACCGCTGAACTCGATAGCGGTCAGCATTCCCCTGGGATCGCTATGTAACGAAGTGGGGATCTCGGTGACCTTGCCGCCAAAGAACGTTCGATGCTGCATAACGTAAGCCCGCCAGATGCCGGTCGAAATTTTACCTCAGACTAGCGCTTATATCAAAAGACAGGGAATACAACCACTTAGGCGGTGTTTGGGAACACTGCAGCGGATCGATGTCGAGCTCGGCCTCAGGCCGATAGGTGCCGACTACCGAAGGTCGCCGCGCCGTCACGACTTCTGAGTCGCGGCCGAAACCACGGCTTAAGACCTTGGTCTGAGCGGTCTAGGACCTTTGAGTTCGGAAGGCCGGCCAGTTCCAAGGAGGGTGATCTACTTCAGCAATTTCAAAGAGTTATGCTGGTTGGCGTTTCGCCGGCCGGCCGCTTCGTTCTCGCAATGAAAACACATCTATATCTAAGTTTACCCTTTGTGTTAGCGATTCCTCATGTTGCCCGCTATAGCGGTTAGTGGCGGTGGCAATCTCGGAGGTAGTTATGACATCCCGAAAGACCCTTTTTGCTGCATTTGCGGTGTTCTCGCTTCTGGTGTCGCCGGCCCTGGCTGCTGCTGGTGGCAACGGCCATGGTAACGGCCATGGCAATGGTAACGGCAATGGCAATAGCGGAGGAAACGGTAATGCTGGCGGCAATGGCGGAGGCGGCGGTTCGGTCGGCAAGTCGGCATCCGCCAAGGGCCAGGCCCCTAAGGGCCAGGTCGCCAAGGCCGCTACCCCTTCTGTGTCCAAGGAAAAGAATATCCATGCCAAGCTCGGCCGGTTGAACTCGCTGCAGCGCAACGCCAACGCCTTTATGCACTCCAAGAGCAAGAACTTCGCTGGCGTGCAGGCTTTTGTGACACAGTCGGCAATAGCCAAGAACGCTCAATCGGCGCTCGATGCTGCTAATCAGGCGGTTACCGACGCCAAAGCGGCGCTCGACGCGCTGAATGCGAAAGCGGCTGACCCGAATACCCTGCCCGAAGATGTCCCGACGCAGGCCGACCTCGATGCAGCACAGGCAGCGCTCGATGACGCCACCCAGGATGCGGCCGCTGCTCAGACCGCCGCCACAGCTGCCGCTGCCAACGTCCCATCGATCGATGCAGCCCTTGCCCAAATGGCCAACAAGCCCGTTGACCCTGAGGTGACAGATTGGGCCAATAGCGTACTTGCCGACAAGATCGACCAAGTAGCCGCCAAGCTGGCGCCGGCCGCGCCTTAAGGCCCTATGCGGCGGCAGCGATCCAATCGACGATAAGCCGTCGGGTCCGCCCGGCGGCTGCACCTTTCTCGCCTATCTGCAGCGTTGGTCCCAATGCAGGTCCGAGATTCTGGTCATGGCTATTTTGCGAAATCTCCAGCCGGGCCGCCGTCCTCAAGGCTGAATTCATGCGTGCTTCGCGCATCTTCATCGACCACACGAAACCAATGCTCCTGAAGCGCTCTAGGCGACACCCTTTGGCCCGTGACCTTCTCTACCGCAGATAACGGATCATCGGCGCTCGTGGCCTGAGTTGAGACACACTCCTCTCCATGCCACTCTTCCACCTGGTACTCTGGCATGCCGGCCTACCTACCGCTCCCCAGAGCCTTCGCTTCCCGCTCCAGCGTCTCGCGTCGGTTGCCGTGCTTCGCGATCAATTCCTTGACCTGCTGCGGGGTGATGCCGGCCTTGGTGGCGAAATACTCGACTTCATAATCCTCATCGGCAGAGACGCGGTCCCAATCGCGGAAGTCCGTCTTCGTTTTGTCGTCGGCCATTTGCTTTGCTCCTGGTTGAATGATCAACCGCAACGTGCAGCCGCAGCCTTTTGTTGCAGCGGAGCCCGGATTTCCGAAACGGTCACATGGGAAAACGGCCCTCAGTCGCAGGAGGTGCTGGTGTTGCTGTAACTTTGAACGGAACGGTTCTTCTCCTTGACGGTTGTGACGTGAAGGAGATGCCTCATGTTTGAAAGTGTGATGTGGTTGATCGTCGTTGCTGGTGGGCCACTGTTGCTGGCCCTATTGATGGCATACGTTCTTATGACCCGACGCCACCGTGGTCCTGCAGAACGCATGGAAAGCGACCGAGCGACCAAACGGCTCTATCGCCAGGACGAACGTTGATCCTGAGGCTGGCGCAACGTTTGCGCTCACGCTGGCCCGCTGCCTCGCGGTGGCAGGCTTCTTCGTTTTAGGAAGTTAGGAATAACTTAGGAAAGATTTGGCCCTCTTTGAAAATACAGAGGCAATTCAGCACGGTAGCCAAATATCTGGCGGAGGGAGTGTCCGTCTCCGCCTAATCCGAGGGTGTCCAAGGTGGTCCCATGTGACGCCTGAAACCCTTGCAATCTCTGCTTTCCAGTTCCGATAGTGTCTAAGGGGGTCTTGCCAAATCCGATGGCAAGTTGTACGTAGGGCTGTCCGCAGGGAGAGTTCGAATGCAAATCAACCGCCTGTCCGTCAAAGCCGTCGAGGCTCAAACCAAGCCCGGTCTCTATGCCGATGGGCTCGGCCTTTACCTCCAGGTGGCGAAGGGTGGAGCCAAGAGCTGGATCTTCCGCTACATGCTCGCCGGCCGGCCGCGCAAGATGGGCCTGGGCTCGGTCAATACCGTGTCGTTGAAGCTGGCTAGGGAGCGGGCAGGGGAGGCGCGGCTCAAGCTCCTCGATGCTGACGACCCGATCGAGAAGCGCAAGGCGGAACGGCTGGAGAAGCTGGCGGCATCAGCAACCGCTCTGTCGTTCAAGGAAGCGGCCGAGGCCTATATCAAGGCACACCGCTCGGGATGGAAGAACATCAAACACGCCGGGCAATGGAAGGCCACGCTGGAGGCTTACGCCTATCCGGTGTTCGGAGAGCTTGCTGTCGGCCGCGTAGACGTGGCGCTTGTCCTCAAGGCGCTGGAAGCGATCTGGACGACGAAGCCGGAAACGGCAACCAGGGTGAGGGGACGCATCGAAAGCATTCTGGATTGGGCGACGGCGCGGGGTTACCGCCATGGTGACAACCCGGCCCGCTGGCGTGGCCATCTCGACAAGCTGCTGCCGGCCCGTAGCAAGGTCGCCAAGGTCAAGCACCATGCCGCGCTGCCCTACGCCGAAGTAGGCGCATTCGTTGCCGATGTCCGCAAGATGGAAGGGAACAGCCCCAAGGCGCTTGAGTTCGCCATCCTGACCGCCACCAGGACCGGCGAAGTGGTCGGCGCCCGCTGGCCTGAGATCGACCTGGACAACGCACTGTGGATCATCCCCGGCGACCGCATGAAGGCCGGAAAGGAACACCGCGTCCCACTGTCCGATCGAGCCATCGAAATTCTCAAGGCTCTGCCTCGCGAAAAAGGCAACGAGTTCGTTTTTATTGGCGACAAGAAGGGGCAGCCGCTGTCCAACATGGCGCTGTTGATGACGCTCCGCCGCATGGATCACGACGACCTAACCACGCATGGCTTCCGAAGCACCTTCCGCGATTGGGCGGCAGAGCAGACCGCCTATCCAAACGAACTGCTGGAAATGGCGCTGGCGCATACGGTCAGCGATAAGACGGAGGCCGCCTATCGTCGCGGCGACATGTTCGACAAGCGGCGTCGGCTGATGGATGACTGGACGGTCTATTGTTCCATGGCACCTGGCAGCGGCCAGGTGGTGCCAATCCGCGGCGTCTCGCAATGACTGCGGCGGAATGGGTGTCCGACGTCTTCGACGAGGGCGAACGCTCCGCGATCTCCCTCTTGCTGGCCGATGGAATTGCTTGGTCGACTCGTTCGCAGCGCGAGCAATTTCTGACCTCCGTCGGGGAGGCAATCGGGAACTATCGACGCCTCACGCTGCCAATGGTCGAGCGGCGAGCCTTCGCGATTAATCGACTTGATCTGCTGGCAAAAACCGGCCGCGCTTTCCGAAAGGCGGTGGAAAAGCTGACTGCGGAAGCGGACGAATTGCTGGAAGAGAATTTCTTCACTGTCGGCCGCCGGTATGGCACTGACGTCGACCATGCGGCTTCAGAAGCGACGGCAATGTTGAAACGGATCCGGACGGCTTCCGAGACAGCGTTCTTTGCGGCGACAATCGCTGTGAGGTCAACGAAATCTGCCCGCCTATCAGAGCGTCAGGGCGGCGATTCACTGATCACCGACCTAGCGCATAGCTACCTGTCGGCCTTTGGAGAGCGGCCAGGTTTCTCCCGAAACTCGTGTTTTGCGAAGGTCCTGCCGAGCCTTCTTCAAGTTGCCGGCTATCGCACGTCCGTCGGTGAGGATCGCTGCAAGAGGCTCATCGCACGCATCGGCAATGAGACACACGCAAAGCGAGGTCGACGCCCAAACCAAAATTAGACAGGATTTCGCACCCGCCTTTTCTTCGAAACCCCGGCTTTTTAGCGTCTGCTATCCCGACCATCTTCCTACAGCCGACCGCGTCCAAGCGGTTCCAACTGGAGTGAAGAACGATGGTACAGACGATCCTCCGTCGCGACGAAGTGGAGCGCGCGACCGGCCTTCCCAGATCCAGCATTTACGACAAAATCGCCAAGGGCGAGTTCCCAAAACCGGTTCCCTTGAGCGCCCGCTCAGTCGGATGGCTCGAGTCCGAAATCCTCAAGTGGCAAGAGGACCGCATCGCGCAGCGCGACGCCGCCAAGGCTGCCGCCTAATGGAACAGATCGACCGCGACCCCGACTTCATCATCCAGGAAGCTGCGCGCTTCATCGTCGAGACGCCGAAGGCACAGCGCCCGCGTCCGGCCGTCGTCGAATTGCGAGAGCGCTACCCTCTCGATCTCCAAGGCGCATGCGAAGCCGTCCGCCTTGCCAACAAGATCAGGGCAGGAGGTGCGGATGCGGCCGTATGAAAAGCGAGAACCCGCCGCGGATCAGGCGACGGGCTCATCGGGAGTGTCGACGGGGGACCGGATCGACAATTGCCATCATACTGCAATTGAACCCATTGTTCAACAAAACAGTGGTAACCAAGTCGGATTGTCAATGAATGCAGGTCCAATCGCGCTCGATCGTATCGAGGCCGCGCCATGACCGAGCAAATTCAACCGGGATTGAAAAAGGGTCGCGGGATGGCGCAAGCGTCCCTCGACCTGATCGAGGCGATGCACAAGATCGCCGAAGCAATGCAGCCGATAACCGGTCGAGGCGTAGGCTACAAGCTATTCACGGCCGGGCTGATCAGGTCGATGTCGACCAACGACATGCAGAAGGTCTATCGCCTACTGCGGATCGCGAGAGAACAGGGCGACATCCCATGGGATTGGATCGTTGACGAGACGCGGGAATTGGAGCGGGTCTCGACTTGGGACGATCCTTCACAGTACGCACGAGCCGTTGCGCGGTCCTATCGTCGCGACTTTTGGAATCAGCAGCCTTATCGCGTCGAGGTTTGGAGCGAGAAAGGCACGGTTCGCGGCGTCCTGAAGCCGGTGCTCGATCACTTCGCAGTCGGCTTCCGTGTCATGCATGGTTTCGCCAGCGCGACCACGGTCAACGACATTGCCACAGACGATGACGGGAGGCCCTTGATTGTCCTCTACGCCGGCGACTTCGACCCGAGCGGCATGTACATGTCGGAGGAAGATCTGCCGCGCCGTCTCAGCGAATATGGGGGCTCGCACGTTCGGTTCCGGCGCATCGCGTTGACTGTCGATCAGTTGGAGGGACTTCCCTACTTCCCGGCGTCGGACAAGAGCAGCGACAAACGCTACCGCTGGTTCATCCGCAACCACGCGCACCATTGCTGGGAACTTGACGCCATGGATCCGCGCGACCTGCGCGAGTGCGTAGAGCAGGAGATCAAACGTCTAATAGAACCGGAAGCCTGGGCGCGCTGCGAAACTGTAAATGCGGCCGAGCTGGAATCGCTGCAGTCGATCCTTTCTGGCTGGAGGGCGGCATGAGCGATAGCCAACTCATATCCCGCTTGCGGAATGGCTTCGACAACTTGGTGTTGGCCGGTGCCGACGGTGCCGATTTCTACCGCTTGGCGCTGCAGATCAACCCGGACATTTCTCCGATGGAGATCAACGACGAGATCATCGCCGCGCTTGCCCGTTGGCAGGATGCGGAAAGGCGGTTGCCGTCATGAGTAAGGCCGGCCGCTCTGGTGAGCCTCGCCATGTCCGCCTCTACGAGTGGATGACGAACAGCCCGGCCTGGCGGTCGCTCGATGTGTATGAGCGCTGCCTCTACGTCGAGTTCAAGGGCCGCTATAGCGGTGCGAACAATGGCGACATCGCCTTCAGCGGCGACGAGATGTGCGTCGCTCTCAATTGCAGCAACAGACCGGCCGACCGCGCCTGCGACAGGCTCGTGGAACTCGGCTTTGTCAAACTCGCCACGAAAGGACACTTCGACTGGAAGGCGCGCGCTGAAGGCCGCAGCCGGGCAAGCACATGGACATTGACGGAATACCCGCTCGACTATCCGACGCATAGTGCTATGCCGGCGACCAAAGATTTCATGAAATGGCGCGCTGAGAAGATCCCGCCGAGGAAAAAAACGCGGGGTGACGTCGTCACCCGAATGGCAGTACCTCGTCACCCCGTTTCCGAAGACATGGCAGTACCACGTCACCCGAATGGGGTGACCACGTCACCCGATAACGACCAAAATCAGGAGATGAATGGGGTGACGACGTCACCTGCATATACATCTACCACTACCCCACCCGCCGAGCCGCCCCTGCCGGTATCACCAAATCCCACGCTCAACGCCTACGCCAAAGCCAAGGCGGGTGCGTGATGGATGCGGACACCGAACTGATGCGCCTCCTGGCCGAGAGCCCATGGCCTGTTTTCAACATGGCGAGGAGCGGCCCGCCATCCCGTAAGGCGATCAATCAGCGCCGATACCGCAAGCGCGACAAGGTGGAAACCGTGATGGTCACGGTTCCGGTAAGCTTGGAACTTCAGACGTGGCTGATCGAGCAGCTTGACCCTCGCGATGGCGGTGCCGATCGCGCATGGCTCCGCGGCGCGCTTCTCGGCCTCATTTCCCAAGCCGTGGCGTCTGCGTTGCCGGTAACGCGGGAAACGCACGAATCGGACGTAGAATCTGATCAGCACGACGCAACCGGCAAAGGACCGACGACCCATGTTCGGACTCGCAAGGACAGACAACCCGATGACGACTGAACCGACGACGGCCGACCGCCTACGCGAGACGCTGCGCATCCCGACCAAGACGAATGTTTTGAAGCTCGCCGAATCGAACGTCGCGAAGCTGCGCGCCGACCGCGCGGCATTGAAGGCGACCCTCTCACCGGTGCTGACAAGGTTTCGCAAGGATGGGCTTCCCTCCGACAAGGCGGAGATCGCCGCACTCACCGGACAGATTGACGCGATCGAGATCGCTTACGGCCAAGCATTGGACGAGCGCACGAAGCGCCGAGAGGCGTTTGGCGTGACTGTCCTGGCCGAGGTTGCCGCACCGGCTGCCGAGTACCAGGCTGAGGTCGCACGCCTTCTGCGCGAACTGGACGACTTGGCAACGATCGCAGTCGAATACGCAATGGCGGCTTCGGTCAACGGTCTGCCTGTTCGACGGGTGATCGACGGTGCACCGGCTTTCCTGCAGGGCGTTCGCCGTCTTCGGCAGATCGCGGGCTGAACACGATATGGGCAGGCCAATCCACTCAAATCGTCGACGGAGAGGCGGCTCGCTTGGTCGCGTGCCTCTCCGACGGCCGATCGCGCATTTCGCGCGCGCGTCTGGGGCGGCGGCTCGTGCTGATGCCGCCGCCCCATTCAACCAAATTTCAGCGGGGCTGAGCTAATGGCCCATCGCCCCAACATCGCAGCTGCAAAGCGCATGATGGCCAAGATGCAGGCGGGTGCGCCCATCGCCGTCAAACGTGGTGACACGCTCTGGATGGATCTCGAGGGGCCGATAGGTGAGATCGATCGACGGACCGGCAAAGGCATCTTTGCTGATGATGTTGAGGCCGCACTGAAAGCAAATGCCGCCGTGAAATTCATCCAGGTGCAGATCGACAGCCCCGGCGGTCACGCCGGCCAGGCAGTCCGAATCCATCAAGCCCTACGAAAGCACCGAGCCCATGTGACCGTCACGGCAGGCGAGGCTTGCGCGTCGGGTGCGAGCCTGATCCTGGCCGCCGGAGATTTGCGGATGTGTTACCGGCACACCAAGTTGCTTTTGCATGCGGTCTCGAACGATGCGCCCGCAAATGCGAAGCGTCGCTGGACAGCGGCCGAGCATGAGGCTCTCGCGAAGCACCTGCAGGCATTCGACAAAAAGATGGTCGACTTCTACACGGCCGCCGCCGGCGAAGGCAGCCGCGGCCACTTCGAGCGAGAGATCAAAAACGAGGCGCCGTTGCCCATCGGCGTTGCGATTTCATGGGGCTTGGTCGATTGCCTTGCCGGCGAAGAGCCTCGGCACGCCTACAGCGTCCAGAGGCGCACATGACCATGGCCTGGCAAGGGGGGTACTTCAGTCTCTGGCCAGCGGCTACCCCGACACCGCTTCGGGGTCACGGAGACTCCACGTGCGCGCGCGCCGGTGAATGTCCAGAAATTCGGAAAGGTTGAAATTCTGATGGCAAAACGGGGCCGGCCAAGCAGGGCTGTCGCATCGAAAAGGGCGCTCAAAGGTGTCGACATTGATGCCGTCGACCCGTTGACCGTGCTTCGTCAGATTGCCAGCGACACCTCGGCGCCGGCATCGGCAAGATTGGCTGCTGCAAAGGCGCTCATTGCACAGGGCGGCCGCAAGAAGGACGCTGGCGACGGGTCCGAGAACGATCGGATAAGCGAGAGGGCCTTGAAGCTTCTGAAGGGCGGCCGGCAATGAGCAGAGGCGGCGAGAGCGACAAGATACCCACCGTCGGCGAGTACCGCGGCATTGGCCTGCACAATCACCAGGACGCGGAACGGCTTGCCCTGGTGCGGCGAGAGATCGATACCGTCTTCGACCTCGACGACATCGCGCTGCTGGTTGAGGTTTGCGCCAGCCCGGAATGGTCGCCAGAAAGCCGGTTGCTTGCTGCGGCGAAACTGAAGGCGCGGCACCAGCTTGCCGCCGAAGATCGCCTGACTCGGCCGGCGTTCGACATGGATTACGTCATCGCCTGCACCGGCAGTCTGGATAGCCAATATTGGCGGTCGCCAACGCATTTCGGGAGCCTGATAGAGCCAGGTCGCGGGCCGCATGAGCAGGGCCTGGTGCCTCGCGCCGTGCCGCTCGACGAGGAAAGGATCCGCCGATGACTGCCCGCGAACTGCTCACCGCCGCGCACGAGGGCATGACGCCGGCCGAGATCGCCGAGCACGCGCTCAAGATGGCCGACGAACTCGAAGCACTGGCGCGGATGATCACCAGTCAGAACGCCATCGTGACGTCTGTCTGCACTATCTTGCGCACTCAAACCAATACCATCCGCACGATCAACGCCATGCACCTCGCCGGCAGGAAGCGTGAGGCGCGCCATGCACTCGCGGCGGTTGCGGCGACTCCCGACCTTGAACCGATGCCCGTCGCGACGATCACAATGGAGTGGTCGGCAGCCATGTTCAGTCCAGCCGATGCGCAGGAGCGCCACTGATGACCGACCAAGTCCTAATTACAGAACTGACGATCGACGCCAGGCCGGCTGAGGCCGGTTCGGCAGCCTACGTGAAGGCTATGGCCAAGGCCGAGGCGGCTCAAGCCAAGTTCGTCGATCAGGAGCAGGCGGCGACGAAGGCCATGGAAAAGCAGGGCGTCGTGATGACGATGATGTCGGGCTCGGTCTCGTCAACCGCGAAGTCATGGGATCGCCTGAAGGCTTCCGTCGACCCGGCGTTTGCAGCCACAAAGCAGATGGAACGCGCGATGATCACGGCCGATGCTGCGGCGCGCAAACTCGGCATCGATGAGGTCGAACGGGCGAGAGTTCTCGATCTTGTCAGACAGAAGACCGATGCTGTTTCCGCGTCCACGCGCGCCGGGGTGAGCCATATCGCCAGCGTGGGGACCGCAGCCAAGCTAACGTCGAACCAGATGCTCAATCTATCGCGGCAGGGCAACGACGTCATCACCATGTTCGCGCTCGGCGCACCGCCGATGCAGATTTTCGCAAGTCAGGCGGGCCAGATTTTCGATGCGCTGGAAAGCGGTCCAGCGGGTGCGCTTGGGTCTCTGAAGGCAATCGGCGCAGGTCTGCTCAACTTTGTCGCCACGCCACTTGGCGGCATCGTTACCGCTGCTGGGCTCGCGGCCGGCGCCATCGCCACGTATGCCTTGGCCACGCGCGAGGACATAAAATCCGCCGACGAAGTGCTGAAAAACCACAAGGCGCTGATTGACGAGATTGCCAAGGCTTATCCAGCAGCAGCTGCCGCGGCAAAAAAGTACGAGGACCAGGCATCCCAGATGCCGAAGTCGGTCATCGCTGCCGACACCGCCGACAACGTCGCCGATGCCCAAAAGACGCTGGCCACACTCATGAATGATGCGCGCCGGCAGATGGATTTGCTCAACACCGGAGATGGCGACTTTTCAAGAATTGGCCAGGCCGGCATGGCGAGGTTCGCCGAACTTTCAAAGGAACTGAAGGCCGGGGCACTGGACGCTGCGGGCCTCCAGGACGAATTGGGCAAAATTCGTCTTGACCCAACCCTTTCCAAGAACGCGCATGATTTCGCGAAGGCGATGCTCGATGGCGCGAATGGCATCAATAAGGCCGTTGAGGTAGCCGGTTTGATCCCGGCCAACAAAGCTATAAAGGACATCGCCGTCGACGGTCATAAGGCAGTCCAAACGCTTGCCGATGTCGCGGCGGGTTTCAAAAACGCAGACAGTACGGCAGGCAGCGCCGACGCCACTATCGCCAAACTATTCGGCACCGTTAACAGCGGTGGGTCAGACGGCTTCGGCGTAACGCGCTCGCTTGGCGGATCGCTCCAAGGAGTTGTCGGTCAGTTCGAACAAGCTGGCCAGGCCATCCAGAGAATGCGGCGCGAACAAGCGCAGAGCATGCTCGATCTCACCAAGCAGTTCCGCGACACGACAACACAGGTCGAGACGCTGAAGGAGGCTGTCGATACAGCCGGGAGCAGTGAGAACATCCAGGCTTTCTTTGGCGACGTTCGCAACATCGACGGTGCCAATGCCGCGCTCGGCAACACAGTCGGCATTCTCAACAGGCTTTTCGACGCACTTAACACTGGCAACGCCAAAGCCAGCGATGTGGCATCCGGCGTCGACCTGCTGCGCCAGACGCTCATTCAGGGCGGCCTCGGAGTAGACCACGTCAATGCCTTCATCGACAGTTGGGTCCGGGCCCGGATGCAACTGGACGCCGCCAAGGGCGCTGTGCATCAGATAGGCGCGGCGGTCAACGCTCTGCGTGACAAGACAATCACGGTCACCGTGGTCACGCGCCAAGTCGGCACCGGCACGCAGTCGACCTACGATGTGCCTAAGTCATCGGGCGGCGGCACGACCGGCGTTGGTGTCACGCGCTATTCGTCAAATGGCCCAGCGGTCTCCTCGACTCCGATCTTCAACACCTCCACCAACTCGTGGGGCTACACGCAGCCCAAGACCTATCAAGATCCGAGAGTGCTGGCGCAGGTGGCCGCCATGTACCCGCAGCGCGCGGCAGGCGGTCCAATCTCGGCTAACTCGCCATATTGGGTCGGCGAGCGTGGCCCCGAGCTGGTGGTGCCGAAATCGGCAGCGACCGTCATCCCGAACGCTCAATCAATGGCTCTTGCCAATCCGCAATCCGCCTACACGGGGCAGGTAGCCACGCGCGAGACCGATCGCATGTGGCAGTTGTTCATGAATATCGAGGCCAACACCCGCAAGACCTACGAAGGCGTCGAGAAGTGGGCCGCGACCAGCAGCTATAGCGGTGGCGGGTCGTCGTCTTCCGTCAGCGGCGGATCGTCGGCGTCAGGCGGAAGCAACTTAGATGACAAAGCTCGGCAATACCGGAAAGTCCTTGCCACATGGAACTCCAACTTTGCGGCTGCCGGAATCGTCGGCAGCGGCAACATTGGCTATGGCGCGCAGGGACTCGGCGCCACGCCGGAGCAAATAGCGCGTCGCATTGTCTACGGCATGGCTACAGGCGGCATAATTGGCGGCGACTCTCGCGACACGCAAAAGGTCGAGTTCTTCAAGAGGCCGAGCGAGCGGGTCATCATTGCCGATAATGACCAGATAGATGACCAGCGCGGCGGGTCGTCGAGGTCAGGCGGCGGCAGCAATCGGCCGGTGCAGGTCAACGTCAACGTCAAGGTCGAGGGCGGCACAACGATTTCAAAGGACAGCATCGCCGAAATGCGTCGGCAGATGGCTCTTGCCGGCGCTGACATGCAGAGGTCTATCAATGGTCGCTGAGCGGTCTTTCCCGGAAACCTACAACGTGCAAAGCACCGGAGATTGCTTGGGGCCGGTGTTAGCCGGGTCCAAGTGGTCGGTGTCGGCATTGGAGGAGCCCAAGGAGGGCGATATCGTCGCGCTCTGGCTCGCGCCCGGCCGCTTTTCGGACAGTAGCGAAGGCGACTGCATCGGCCACCGCGTGGCGCGTGGCGAAGCCTGTCTCATGAAAATCCTACTCACCCAAGACGAGGCCAGTATCACTGTGATGACGCTCAACCCCATGGCGACGGCTACAATCCTGCGAACCGATATTGTTGCGGTGCATAGAGCTGTCGCTGTTCGGACACCAGCCGGCGTACAGCGCTTGCTCCGGGTAAAGGCGGGCAACTGATGCCATTCTTCCGCTTCGGTCCGACGCCAGATACAACCAAGACTGTCGACCCGGTTGCCGCAGCCAGCCCGTATTCTGTCTCAAAAGTTCTCGGTCGCCCAATTCCAATCGTGATCGGAACCGGCAAGGTCGATGGCATCCCAGTCATTGGCGGCGCGGTATCCGCCCAGATCTCCACAGGCTTTACGGAGGTCAAGGCCACCAATCTGTCAAACCTCCATGATTATCCCGCAGGCAGCCAATGGAAGAATGGCAGTTATTTCGACAGTGGTGGCATCGTTCTCGTCCCGACATACGGCGCGCAGCAGACGACGCAGCTTGGCTATCTCCTCGCCTATGATCCATTCGGTGATGGCTACGAACTGATCCGTCTTGAGGTGAATGATCAGGTCGTTTTCGACGCCGAACACGGCATCGGGGCTTCGGTGAACTTCCGCTTTTACGGTGGCACGCAGACCGAGGCAGATCCAATAACAAAAGCCGTCATCGGGGCCAACGCCGGGGCATGGCATGGCTTTGTCATGCTCTTCCTGTCTGGCTATGTCGCCAGCGCCGCGCCTTCGGTCAAAGCCGTCATTTCGAACGCTGCGACCGACACGGGTTCAAGCGGCGATATCGCATGGACGGGTGAGGCACCAAGCGGAATTCTGAACGCCTTCCCGAATGGTTCGGCCTACGATCCAGCCGAGGGCGTCATCTATCAGATCTTCGACCCGACCGATATTCCGAGCCTCTCTCAAATCTATCTTGCCGTCCTGGACGTCGACACCCGGCAGGAGCGGTATCGCGTCCCGCTCGAAGGCTCGGAAGGCTATGCGGTCGGCCGAGATGTCAACGACTACCAGTTGAGCATCCCGATCGCGATGGCGGGCACCGGGCTGCTCTTGATCCAGTTGTGGGGCGCGGAGGCGACGCCTCGTCTATCCGGGATCTACGATTCGGCGACTGGGCACCTCATCGCCTCGCACCTGGACACCGTGAACATGGAATGGGTGACAGTGCAGCAGTTCGGCCAACTTTGGGTCTTTATCGGGCACAATTTCGACGCCGGCATGGGAGTCACCGGCATCTTTGATCCCGCCAAGGGAACTTTCGATGTCGATCCTGAAGGGATCCCCGGCAGCTATCTAATTGTCAACGGCAGGGTGACAACCGGCTTCACATCCTTCTTAGCCGCCTCGTCCAGCTTTACGGGCGATGCAGACATATACGATCTGCGCTTCGACGGTGACGCCTGGACCTCAACGCTGCTGCACTCACTCACGGGATTGTCCGGCCTGTCGGCGAGCGTGCTCTGGTACGATCCGCTGACCGGCTATGTCGTCGTGGGTTACGGCCTGTCCGGCCCGATCAATCGTTGGCTGTACATCGATCCCGAAACCGGGTCGGTGGTCGATACCTTCGACACCGCAAAGATGGGGTTCAATGTTTCTTTCCTACTCCCACGCTTGCACAATCGCCTGATCAGCCGTCCTGGATTCTTGCTGATGCTCTATTCTGACGGCGATCCCGACGAGCCTGTTTACGAAATCATTTCCCTCGACATCCAGGCGAAGACGCTTTCAACCTTCGCTAGTGAAGTAGTGCCGCCGTTTACAGATGGCACCCGATTTTCGTACCTGATCGCCGACCAGGGCCGAGCGCTCTGGATGAGCGCCCTTGGCGAATATGTGTGGACCGTCCACAGGCAGCCGAACACCATTCCCGGCGCGGTAAGCGTCAGGTGGATGCTCACCAAGATCATGTCCCTGGCCGGCTACACGCCCGAAGAACTTACCTTCGATGGTCCCGACTGGGGCGGCGATCCAGATCCAGATCCAGATGATCCTGATCCCATCGACCCCTCCGTCGATGCCGTGTGGGCTCTCGACTTCCTGGCTGAGACCTACACCCATCTTGCCTCTCCGGCCACGTTGGCCGACATCATCGATAAGCCGGCAAGGGTTGGCGCCAGCGGGCTGGAAATCCTGCAGGAGGACGCCGACGGTGTCGTCTCTGCGATCGGTGACTTCCTGACCGATCTGCTTACTCTCAACTGGACGATTGTGATCGAATGGGAGGAACTGACGAGCAGCTTCTTCACCGAACTGCTGTTTCTTTTTGAGCCTGGAAATCACCATTCGATGGCGATAGACCGGTTCGGCTCCGTTGGTTTGCCCATGCAGGGATACGAGTCCGGTGTTCAAGGCAGGGAAGTCAACAACACCGACACGTTTGGCCCAGGCGTTCACAAGGTCGCTTTTACCAGCACCGCTATCTCAGGGATCAGCATGTCGACGGATGGCGGCACGGTATCGTCGGATACCAGCCCTCGCGATATCGACCCGATGGTCACGGCGAGCTTCGGCGGTCCTCCGGATGGCTCCTACAACGCCTGCTTCATCCGGAAAATGTACCTGCTGCCGCCGCGGGACGACGCCGATCTGCCGGGGCTGTCGATAGTGGTGCCGTGAGGTCCGCAACGCCTTGGCTCGCCTTCGCGCTGTCCGCTGGCCTGGTGCTCGGCGGCCCGGCTGCCTTTAGGGGGTGAGCCAACAGCCGCCGGGCCTAACCGGAAAAGTGATAAAGCACTCCCGGCTGGCGACAATCTGCGCTCAAGCTAATGGAAGAGCAATCCGCAGACCGCGCGGCTTGCTTATAAGTCGAGACTTATGCAATATCCGCGCACTCCACAGCGAGGCGCGGCATGCTGGCACGGACAGATCGTCATCCCTGCGATATCCACGCCATTGCCCGCACATGCGGCGTCACCCTGCACGACAGCGCCGATAATCGCTCGACCGGGCGTAAGCCTGGTCACTGCTATTGCAAACCCGCGGTCCGCGACATAGGGCGCCGGTATGGGGAATCGCACCTCGCCCTGGTGCTGAAGCTCATCAACTCGACAGGCAACGGGCTCGAGCTCCATGCAGCCACGCTGCAGGCGGTTTCGTATCTGGTCCGGATCGAGGTCATGCCGATCGGCTCGGGCTTGTTCGAGGCCCTCGACAGGATCGACCTTGGCCACGTCCGTCGGCTTGCCAGGGCGATGCCAGGCAGCACGGCAAACAACATGGTGGCGATGCTCTATCCGATGCTGGCCGGAACGTCGCTTTTCGAGAAGGTGGCAGCATGACCGAGATCGAGATCGAGGGTGTGGGCACCTATCGGTTGCCAAACCAGTGGCAAGGCAAGCGGCTGAGGCGCCTTCGTGGGGATGATCGGCACACTGCTGTCTTGGCGGTGGGTTGCGGGATGACCGTCAGGCAGTTCAACAAGCTCCCCGCCGACAAGCAGCAAGAAGTGCACAAGGCTTATCTGGCGCTGATGTCGCCATCCAATGTCGTGCCTCTGGCGGAGCCGGCGCCGGCCGCAACACGCGCCATCCCCCGCGGGCATCTATCCGACGGTCAGAAGCTCGCTATCGGCCGCTGGCTGCTGCACCACAAGGCCTCTCTGCCTCATGGGCACTTCGGGCCATGGTTGGCCAAGCAGGACGGGCTTTCCCAAAGCATGGCCCAGCAATGCATGCGGCTGGCGACAGGCGGGCGTCAGGACGCGCGGAGCGCTTTGGCGGCGTAAGACAGCGGCCGGCGGAAACGCGTGCTGGCGGGCTTCTGTGAGGCACCCACATTCAAAGGCGACAGGGCACCTGCTAACGAGCACATCGCCGCATGAGGTACGCAAAATCCTCGAACCGTTCTGTGAATTCTTTCAACGGCCCGAGCGCCTGATCTCTGGCGGCCACCATCGCGTCGAAAGCTTCAAGCTCCGTGCCGTGCAACTGTGGCCGCGCAGAGGCGTAGTCCACGCTTTCGAGCGCTTGAACAAATTTGCGGCTACCTCCAGCCGCCTCGTCCGACGGTCCAGCGAGGGCTTCACATATCGAGGTATCGGTCTGTGCGGCGGCGGCAGATAAGCCGGAAGCGACAATCAGAATTGCTGCTAGTATAGACGTCTTCATCCTATGCGGCACAGTAATACCCCTCCCGTTATTTCCCCGCTTCAGCATCGCGCAACTGACAGGCGCGCGCAAGCCGGCCCCCGAGGGAGTGCTTGATGACAGTTATTAAGCGCGCCTCTGGTCAGGCACCGGACGCCGATCTCTCGCTAAAAGCATGGATGATAGGCAAAACGTCGACCATCCGAGAAATCAGGTCAAACGTATCAGCGCAATCCTGAGCGAGTGCTGAAAAGTCTCTAGGGGTGTAGATCCAGGTTGGCGGCGTTGGGTCCGGACGCATGCTGGATGTTGCCAGGCCGTCTGCCATTGTTCGGCCGGCCGCTGCCCCGTCTCTCCACGCAAACTGATCTTCGCGGTCAGTTACAATCCCGAAAAAGCCATGAGCCAGCTTGTTCCGACGCGTTGCTATAGTAATGAATTTGTCGAGCGTCTTTACCGCCAACAGTTTGTGGCCGGAGCTGGCCAGAGACGCTTCTGCCTCGATCAAATCGAGCTTACCTCTCACCGTTCGGAGTTTTGACCAAGCTTCGACAGCGGCCGGCGCATGTTGCCACCGGATGCTGGCTAAGAAAACGCCCATGGCAGATTCAGTTGATGCAACGGCAAGAATGCATGCACCAACTCCCGACGTCAGAACCGGGTGGTTGGCTACAGCCATTAGGCTCCAATCAATCGGAGCATCTCGGCGAAGAGGCTGGGGCATTAGCCCTTCCTCAGCCTCACGCCAGCGCCGCCGCCATTCTCGGGGATGAACTCGACGCCGGCAGATTCGAGGGCGGCGCGCATCTTATCTACGCTGCTCACCCGAGCGTCCTGGCCAGCCTCAAAACGGTTGACCGTATTCCCTCCAACACCAGCCGCCTTGGCGAGGTCGAGAGTGCTCCAATTGAGGGCGGCACGCCCCATGCGACATTGAACTGGCTTCATATGGTGTTTTTATCACCAAATGTCATTGACATCAAATAGGGTATGGAATTATCGTTAATGGTGTAAATATCACCATTTGGAGAAATCACACCATGCCGAACACCCGTGTTCCGGCGGCCGGCGAAGCTATGCCCGCTGCCTTCCTGGGAAGATTTTCCCGCCGCGCCGCGCTTGGCGCAATCGCCTCCCTCCCGGCCGTAGGTAGCGCTGCAGCGGCAAACTCTGCCACCGCACCCGTCGATCGCTTCCAGGCTGCTGTAGCCGAACTTAAAGCGGCGGCCGAAGCGCTCGATCCGAACATCTACAACTGGACCGTCAGCACGAACGGCGACAAGTATTGCGGCATCATGATCGCAGCGTTCCGCACGACGACGAAGTACGAGGGCGATGGCTGGTATGCGTCCCCTTACGAATGGGGCGAGGTGAAGCAGATCTTCGTCCGGCGCGCGCCAGAGCATGACCGTAATGGCGAGCGCTGGTTTCGCATCGGCCCGTCCGCCACCAGCAACCACAAGAGCGTCCTCATGACCGAGGAGCGTTTCCGCGTCAACTACGGCCCAAAGGTGCAGGCATGAGCGGCCGAGCGACAATCTCAACGACCTCGAGGGTGACATCACGAATCTGTCGACGCTGATGGGCGTCACTGTCACGGCGGCAGTCGAAAGCGACACGGACGCCAAGGTCCAGCACCTGCTTTGGATAGCCCGAGACTTGACAGAGCGATTGAGCGAAACCGCCGCGGCTTGCCACCACAAGGTGATGAGCGAGAGCAAAGCCGCCGCCTGAAACAAAAGCTGCAAATTTGCAGGATTTGCCCGCTGCCTCCCGGTGGCGGGCTTTAGGCCTTCCGGTTAGCGAAAGCAAATTCGCTGCTGGTTTTGACCTCGACCGATTTTCTCGGGTCCCCTAACACTCGCTCGATATCTTTGGCCCTATAGGACCCGGTCCTTTGGAAATGTTTTTGCATTTCCCGTATCCACTCCGCGCCACGTCTGTCTTCCTCAACGGCAACAGGTTGCCCATGCAACTTGGTCATTAGGAAACTCCCTCCATGATGGCTGAATCCCATTCTTTGTGGCGAACCCATCTGAACGGGCGATCGGCCGTAATAACCGCAATTTCGATTGGGCCGCCACAAATTTGTGAAAAAGTGGAGAACTTCAGCGCTTTGATGGTGCTGGCGATGCATGCATGAATGAAATCCAGCGCATCCCGGATGGGCACGATTGGATGAGCCAACTCCTGCTGAGCGAGTATTGCTTCCAGTTCCGCCGTTGTTCCGCCCCACTTGCCTGAGGACAAGATTGCCTGACGAAGCTCGTCGTCGCACCCGAAAATGAGGCGCTGGATCATGTTGGGCGCACCCCAGAATTGATATCCACTTATTATCTGTGTCGCCTTGGGCTTACCGGCAAGGGGATCAAACGCTATCGTGAAGGCGGTTGGCGTACGGTCGGGCAAAACGTATCCCCCCAGACAAAAACCCACAAACAGGCCTTGTCTCAGGACAGCAAACTCTTCTTCCTCATCTTTTGTTCTCGCGTTCGGCGCTTGCGGTCCTGCAGGGTTGAATGAAGGCCGTACCGAAAGAGCTTGGGCAGTGGTGATCAACGGCCCATGCGACGGAGAGCTGATGTAAGCATCCCAAAACCGATCAATCCAAAGATCAGCAACTGCAGAGACGCTTTTAGGAGGTTTAGCTGCGAGCTCATCTGCGACCAGGGCAATCAGTCTGCGATAACTCGTAAAGCCCAATCCGCCGAGGCCCCACGTAACCATCCCGAGGGTTCCACGTTCACCTAGCTCGAATAATTTCTGTGCATGGTTGAAGTAGTGAGGCCCATTGGCATTGCCGTATGTCGAAGTGCTGTCTGCGCCCAACACAACACCTTCTGGTGAAACATAGCATGCTGCGATGGTCAATTTGCTCTCCCCCCGAAAAGCTTCTTGACTCTCAGTAGCACGATTCTGGCAGATGATAACCGAACTTTGATTACCGTTGGTTAACTTATGACAGTGCGTAGGTTTGTACGCAAGAAGATTTCAAGCCAATATTATGTAGCAATTTCAATGGAATGTGGCGGAGGGAGTGGGATTCGAACCCACGGTGGGCTTGCACCCACGCCGGTTTTCAAGACCGGTGCCTTAAACCGCTCGGCCATCCCTCCAAAGTATTGATCCCACTACGTTATTCCCTGCGCCAAGAAATCTCCATTGTGCCTTTGCTACGCACTTTGCAACTATTCGGCTTTTCGCTGGCTGCTTATAGCCGCCTGCAATGCCACGTCAACTTGCTCCGCTGCATCGGCCTGCATCCCGGGCATCACATGCGAATACAAATCCAACGTGATCCCGATGCCGGAATGCCCGAGGCGTTCGCTCGCGATCTTTGGATGGACGCCTGCCGATAACAAGTGGGAGGCATGCGAGTGCCTTAAGTCGTGGAACCGGATTCGGGGTAGGGAGGTCTTGCCGAGAACGCGCACCCACTCATGTGTGAGGGAGCGAGGCTGTAGCGGCTGGCCATCGACCTGGGCGACAACGAAGCTGTCGGCATCCGGACGAATACCAAGGCGCAACTGTTCCTCAGCCTGCCGCGCGCGGTGCGCCTTTAGTTCAGCGACTGTGCTAGCAGATAGCGCCACCGTCCTGGCCCGCCCACTCTTCGGTTCCTTGTAGCGAACGCCGTCATTTGTCTGCTCGGCGCTTTCCTGGATCGACATCTGCCGGCTGTTGTCTCCAAGATCAAGGTGGCGCCAGCGTAGCGCAAGAATCTCACCACGGCGCAAGCCGCACGTCACAGCCAAGAGTATGGGAATAAACATGCGCGTCGGCCGGAGGGCGTCCAACATGCTGGCTGTCTGCACCACATCGTATGCCAGCATCTTCTTGCGTTCGACCTTCGGCGGCGTCGTCGCCGTGGCTGGATTGCGAGTAAGCCGCTCCCAGGTCACGGCTTGGCCCAGCGCCTTGACCAGAACTCTTCGGTAGTGGTGGACCGTGCGGGGGGACAACGGCGCAAGAGGCTTCGACGGCGCGCCATCTTTCTTCTTGCGGTGGTCGACGCGTGGCGCCGTCAGCGCCGTTGTAAAGGCCGCATCAATACGGTCCGTTTTCAGCTTAGAAAGGACCACATCGCCGATGAGCGGCGTCAGCCCCTTGCGGCATATCTCAGTGTAGCGTTCATGGGTTTTCGGTGCGACCGACGGCTTGATGAATAAGAGCCATTCTTCAAGAAACTGGGCCACGGTCTGCTTGGTCGGTTCGACATATTGGCCTTTGGTAATTTCGGATATGAGACGGGAGCATTCATTTTGAGCTTCGCGCTTGCCGCCGCTGAAGCTGTGCCACTTCCGTTTCTTTTTGCCCGTTTTCGGATCTCGCTCGCCGACATCCAAGATTATCGCCCATCGCCCCGGCGACCTTTCTCTGAGATGGCCCTTCACTGCTGTATCCCCTAAAAATTCTCTTCGCCGTTGGCCCGCCCATCGAACCAATCCGGCACTCGCAGTTTCGCCGCCACAAGTGCGGCATGCATCGCCTTGCTGGCTCCGAAATAGTTGGTCGCCTTTTCCTCATTCTGCATAGCGATGTATTGATCGATATCTGGCCAGAGGACATCGACGTTCTGCCGGATGGGCGTCTTGCAATCGTGATTGGTGAAGAACAACGCCCAATGTTCCTGTGCGAAGCGAAGGCGTCGTTCCTCCTCATCGGTTGGATACAATTCCGGTTGAGCCGCTAGTCGAAGGGCACGGATACCCTCAGAGACATCCCAAAGGTCTTGCCAAGTTGTCTCCGCAGGGGTCGCCGGATTGCCAGGAATCGGAGCGTTTGAGGCGGCTACGAAAATCGCGCGCTCTATCGTGCTCGTAATGGTCGCACCGGTGAGCCGTGATAGATAATCGACAACGAAGCGGGATTTTGGATCAAGTCGGATTGTGAGCGTTTCGCTCTTGCCGCCTCGCGGCGTCGCCGATTTCATCCCGTCCGCTCCCAATGTGATGCCAATTCCCTATAATGACACAAAAAACTTTGCAACACCTATTGACCTTTTTCGTCCCTTCCTATCACCGATTGCACTGCCAAATAATAACATTTCGAGGTGCAATCGTGAGATCGCCACAACCCAAGACTGTAAAGGAAGCCCTTGAGCATCCGACTTTGCCGTTGACGATCTTCGGCAAGATTTTCCTGGATCTGTCCCGCAACGGCTCTTACAGCGCCGCCGCGCGCGGTGACATTCAGGTTCTGACGATGGGCCGCCTGAAATTGGTTGCCGTCACCAAAGAGGCAAAGCGCCTGGGCCTGTTGGAAGGCGAGGGCGCGTAAATGGCTCGCGTCAATCCCGATCTGTACGATGACAGCAGCGCCAAATGCGCGTTCAACTACTTCGGGTTGAATGACGTGGACACCATCGCGGTACGCGAAGCCGCCACGCGTATCAAATTGCGGATGCGCCGCACTGTTGAAGACATCATCGGGATCGGGCTGGACCTGATCGATATCAAGGAACGCGTAGGTCACGGCCATTTTATGAAATGGATCAAGGCCGAGTTCAAAATGAGCGAACGCTCAGCCCAGAATTTTATGGGGGTAGCTGAGGTCTATGCGGACAAATACGCAAGCCTTGCGGATTTGAAGGTGACAGCCGAAGCCCTCTACCTCCTCGCGGCACCAAAGACGCCATCGGAGGTCAGGGACGAGATCGACCGCAGGATCGACGCCGGCAAGCTGGTGACCAAGGCAACCTACGATCAGGCGATGGCCGCGCATCGGGCCGCGATGAGGCAGGCGGATGATGACGCCATCGCCACCATGGAGCGTGAGGCCGAAATCGAATCCATGCAGGAGGTTGACGCGCCGGAGCTGCGACACCCTGATCCAGACCCGGAACCGTCTACCGACAGCATTCACGGTGCCGTTCGCGAAATCAATGACCCCGCTGAAGTTCACGACCAGGAACCAAGTACCGACGAAATCGACAGCATTGCGTCTTTGGTTGTGGCGATGAAAGCATTGCGGGACCTAGAGCACTCCACCTGTGAAGCCTTCTGGAAACAGCAGCGTGCTCAAGGCAAAGCGGACTCGATCCACAGGGTGTTTAAGAACGTGACGCCCAGGATCATGATGCTGTCCGAACTTTACTACTGCGATCAATGACGACTAAACGCGACCCGGAAACGGTGCCGGCGCAACGATGAATGATCTTGAGGACTAGTCAAAATGCATTTCCGCCCTCGCGACAGGTCCGCCTCGGCCGGCGACCAAGCCGAAGCCCAACGTGCTGAAGATAAGCCCAAGTGGCTTACAGGGAAACACCGTGAAATCGCGCCAGTGCCATCGATTCGGCTTGAATGGCCTAAAACAGCAGCTACACGTCAAGTAGCTTTCGAGTCATGGCTTTACGTGTCCAAGCAAGTAGCGGGCCTTCACAACGCCAGCTTTAAACTCATCAATCTCATGAAATTTGTAATCGTGTGGAAAAGTGGCACGACAACAGCAACCAATAAGCGGTTGGCGCGCCTTGCGGAGCGCTCCGTTGTGGTGATGGAGCGCCTTGTCAAGCAAGCCATAGCGATGGGCGTGCTCATATCGAAGCGGGGTCCACGCATCACAAGTAATGGTCATTCTCTCAGATCCCGAATCCTTCAGCTATCGTATCCAAAATCACTGCCTGACGGGATCGTCCTTCCAAGCACCGAGGGCCGCCCGACGAGAGAGTGAACCCTCCACGGTCCCCCCCAGGATAATATCGATGTTACCCCCCACGGCTCCCCCTACCGTGGAGGGACCTTTAAGTGCCAACGGAGCCAATATGCAGTTGAGCCTCTTCAGTCCAGGACCGGAAGCGAAGCCGATATGCAGCACCACATACTTCCCGCTGCACCGCCGCGCCGCGCTCGTGCGCGCCACGGCGTTGCGCTTGATATCGCCCGAAACTGGCACGCGGTTTTGGAAGAAGCACATCGCCAAAATGCGGGGGAAGCTACGGCACGATGGCCTGAAGCAACAGCAAATCAATGCCGAGATGAGAGCATACAAAAGCGCGGTGAATGCCTTTGTGCTCGGCTATAAAAAAATCCCTCAAATCGAGAATCAAAAGCGAAGTGCCACCATCCTACCTCTGTCGCGGCCGCGCAGCGAAGCGGAGCGATGCCCGGAGGGCAGTGCGGGAGCGAATGCGACCAAACCCGCGTCGCGGACAACGGTCGCGCAACATCTTCACTAGCGCCACTGTATCAACGAACCTTGCAGTTCACCGCCCCTCTTGCTATGTTACCAAAGCGAAAGCTTAGGAGCGAACCCCCTCAAAACATGGGACGCCCTAGATGCGCTCGATTTCCAAAACACCCAATGACGATGGGCAGCTTGAAGCCCTTCTTTCCTTGGCCAGGCTGTTGGCCAAAGGCGGTGGGCCGTCGATTTCACCATCCGACAACTATGACACCAGCCTTCTGGCAGACATAAGTCACGTGATGAAACAGCTGGTTGCTCAAGAAACAAGGTTGCTGAGTAATCGCGTGACGCTGTTGGAACTCGCCGCCGGATCGCCAAAGGGTGCCAAGCCCGTAGGCAAAGCCCGCGCCAAGGCGGTGAAATTATGACTCCCGCCGAAGTGGTTAAGATCTGCCAGACTGCCTTCCGTCAGGCCGCCGATAGTGTCCTCGAGGGATACAAGGCCGCCTTGGCACAGCAGGGGCTAAGCGATAGCGAGAAGAGCAAACGCTTGGGCGCGTACAGCATCCAGATTGAAGCCTGGTTCAAGCGCTCAGTCGATGCGGTCAAACGGAAATTTCCGGTCCATTGAAATCAATCTTGTTGTTGGCCTGGCCACCCTCCTCTCAGGCCACTGGCCGCCGCGCTGTGACGCCAGCGCGGCGGCGCCACTAAAGGAGGTGGGGGGATCAAAATGTGGACAGCAGGCAACGCACGCCGAGCGCACGCCCGCCCACGCGCGCAATTATTCTGGCAGCGTTCGAACATTTGCTCGATGCATCGGCCCGATTTCTGCAATTGTTTTACGGATTGCTGCCCTGACACGAGTTCTCAGTCTTGGAGCCAATGTCTGCTATGATCAAAAATGTGGAAAGTATGAGGGCTTTGCCTTTCCCCAAGGCCCTTTCGAGGGCAGAAAAGAAATCGTTCCGTGAAGGGTTTGAGGCCTATTTCGGCACCGGGGAAAGCGTTTCGCAGCCTCAAATCGATAGCTTGATGGATCTGATCCGAGCGAAAGCGCGGCTTGAAGCGCTGCAGTCGATGCTGGATGCCGAACTCCAAGAAATGAAAAAGAGCGGCGTGACGTTCAGCATCGATTTGCTAGCGCTGATTAGGCAGACCGACTCGACTTCTCGGCTTACCGTGAAGCTTGCCGACCGGCTCAAAGCACAGCCCAAGGCGGTCAAGGCCTAATAGTCGCCACCTCCACACTGTCTTAATCCTACAGGTTGACACGATGAACTTCGACGAACAGGCATTTAATGCGCGCTTTCAGCAGCTGCTGGGCGAGCGTACAGGTGCGAAGAATATCGCCGTGGTCCAGGCAATCACTGATCAAGTTCGCAGAGAGTTTGGAATATGGACCGAACCAACTTTGGCCCGATGCAGTTCGTCGCAGCTTGCCGGCGTGTTGCTGAGTGAGTTGGCCAAGCTCGATGACGCGCAAGCCCGATGGGACCTGTTCCGGACGCACTGGTCAGGGTGTGATGACACATATGAGCTTCGTTTTGAATTCTTATCGTTGTTGCCTCGATTGGTTGGTATGTCACATGGCAGTGATCAGGATTTCTTCGACGCCTTACCTGGCGAGTTTCGTGTCTATCGTGGATGTGCAGACGAGCGATTGGATGGGCTGTCGTGGACTACAGACAAAGCGACTGCCGTGCGGTTCGCCCGGGGTCGCAGAAGGTCGTACAAATCAGGTCGGGCCGTCGTATCGCTTCTTGTAAAGAAAACCGACGTATTGACCGTGTTTCAAGACCGAAAAGAGTACGAGATCTTGCTCGATTTCACAGCGCTAGGGCCGATGAAAAATGAGCGCTTCAGGTACTAACTCTGCAGGGGGTAATCCGCCTGTAGCTTGTGGCCGAGACTTGCTCTTCGCATACCGTCGATGCTTCAGTAGTCGGGAGAGGGAGATTTGATGCCGAAGAAATTCACTCACACCCAAGCCTTTGCGCATTTCGAGACTGTGCCTGCAAATGTGCAGTGGAGTTGGTCCGCGAGAAATGAGGGCAAGAAAATCGTAGTTGTCACTCTCTGGCAGGACGAGTTCAAAAAGGTTGACGGTAAGCTGGTCTACGCTCGTGGAGCGCTATGGAATGATGCCAAGAGGCGGAACGGACACAACGAGCTTATGAAGAACCTTCGCTGGGCTCTCGACAACTGTGAAGGATGGCTCAAAGTCATAATCGCTATTCCAAAGGACAAAAATGCCCGACCTCGCTCCATAAGCGAGTGTTTCCCTAGTCAGATGCGGGTAAGAGTGGTGCAGCTCGACGAAGCCACGGGCGAGTTCGCCCTGGAAGCCGTTTCCTAGGTAACCGCGTACATGGCGCAGGAACGATTACGGAGGGGAGCGAATGCCCGTTAGATATTATTCCAAAGAGAAAAGGCGGAATCTGCGCGCCCTTCAGATCTTCAGCATTCTCTCTGCGGCAGCCCATCGACGGGAAACCTTGACCTACGCTGGGTTGGCTGAATTGCTGGGCTATGCCGGAGCTGGCGTTTTCGCTCAGACGCTCGATCTCATTTTGAAATGGTGTGCGGTCAATGAGCTGCCGCCAATTCTCCTCATATCCAACGGTCGCGCGCCCCTCGACGCTGAAAGAGATATGATTGTCCCAGAACGAGTCAAATATCAGATGGCCACGGTTTAGAAATCATGGGGGATTATATAGTTGACAGACCCGCCCGGTGGACAACGGTTGAGCAACGCGGTATTGCGAGCTTACGTGTCTGCGTTATCGGGGGGGTCACATTGCAGTTTCATCAAAGCATCCCAAAGGGATGCCCGCCGTCTGATTCAGCAAAAGTGGGTGCAGACTTGTACAAGGCGATAGATGGGTCCCAGGCGAAAGCGAAGGACTTCGAGTCGTTTGCTGAGAAGAAGCGCGTCGGTACAGATCTCACCAAATGCGATAGCTGGGGCCTTTCGGTGTGGCCTAGCATGGACGCTGTCCACCATGCTCTAGACGCCTACCCATATTTTCGGACAAAGCGAATTATTCAGTTTTCCGTCACGGCTTCCGATGGCTGCCTTAAGTACACGCCAAGTTCAAAGCAGCCAGATCACCATACGTTCTGGAAAAGCTCCAGCAGCACGCTTCTGAATAGCTGTCAAATCGTATTGGAACCGGGGTAGGCACATGGCGACCCAGAGTCCGCTTTATTTTTTAAATATCGTAGAGACTTTATACGAGTTTGACGAGCCTATTTTGTTTGTCGCCCGTGTTGGGTTTCTTAAGTCTCTATTTTTGAAGATCAATGAGATAGACACTGGCGGTGAATACCTGTCGTGCTATATTGACGACAATCATATTTCCGGCTTGCGTGATGGTAGAATATCCATTCGCGGCGTGTTTGATAGCCAGAAAGAGCGCTACATTGTTGCGGCTGACTACGCTCTCAATGTCCTGTCTGAAATGATGGTTGGCCCAACCGAAGTCGCAGAAGCCTTTCTGCCAAAACCTGGTGTCGGTATCCTACCGCGTTTGGGTGAGTGTCCAGACGTGCTCCAAGAAAAGGATGCACTCGTGTCTATCTACTTCCAAGGCGCCGGGTTGCAGCGGGAGTCGATCCAATACTCTACTCTGATGGGCCTGCTTTCTGGCGTTCAAAATCTGGTCAGAAACGTGATAGCGCCGCCCGAACTGCGCGGCCTCAGAACGTCAACATTCGATTTTCTTGTAGGAGACCCGGCTCTTGGTAGCCTGATGATTTCCGTAAAGGAGCCCGTGGCCAACATGGGCAAGCTGAGGCAGGCACAGGAGCGGCGGGGACTGACCATCGAAGAAGTTCGGATAGGGGTTACCAAAACTAAGGACGAATTCTTCGCCGGCATGGAAGATATGTTATCGCAGAATGCTCTTACGGCAGCGACGGATGATGTCTACGAGGGCGTCCAGCATTTGTTGCCATCGGCGGATACGGCTTTCTCGAACGTGACGTTTTCCACGCAAAAGGGCAATGTTCTGCGGCGCATCTCAATCAGCAGGGAAAGGGCTGACGAAGTAAGAAAGGCACACGCGCGCAGCAATGGTGTCGATTCCAGGCGGACTGGAACCATCATAGAAATCAATGCTGCAAGCCGGACGCTATTGCTTAGGTCGCGTGCAGGCGTCACGACATGCGCCTTTGATCCAACCGCCTTCGAGAGGTTGAGGAAAGACCCGGCATTCAAAATTGGATCGCGTTTGCAGGTAGATGGTGACCTATTTGAGCGCGTAAGGCGCGATTATCTCAACGTGCAGCGGATCATTCTACTAGAGGCCATCACATAAAGCGTACCGTGAAGGCGGGAAGGTGCAATGGCTTTTCGTCGGCTAGCCGCAACTGCCATTTGCATGGCGTCATTCATCAGCAGCGCTCACGCCAAGGAATGCGACCCTAAATACTAGGGTGCCTGTGTTCCAATAGCCAGCGACGTCGATTGCTCCTCTGGAAAGGGCAATGGTCCCGCCAACGTAATCGGGCCTGTCACTTGTAGGCACGGATATCTATGATCTTGACCGAGACGGCGACGGGATAGGCTGCGAAAAGGGCTAGAGCCGACGTTAGCGCATAGCCTTCCGCCACCCAGCCGCGCGCGCTGCATCTTCCGAACAGAACCACCGCTCGCCCTTCGAAAGGCTGATGCGGGTTTCGGAATAATGTTCCTGCCCGGGAACGTGATAGATGCGCTCGCCAGTGTTGTAGCTGATATTGCCCTTGATGCCGCAGCCAACAGCAGGGGGACCGAGTTCAAAGGCCAGCAGGCCAGCCACAACCGCACCGAAGGTCCCGATCTTTAGCCATAACGGCGCGTCGCGCGAACGATGGCGCCTGCCATACCTTCGGCGGTTGTATTCATTGTCTGCGTAGTAGCGACGTTTGCCCACGCCCCTCACTCCCCGACGGGAGAATGCGACGCCTAGGGCTTGGAGTCCAGATGGGCGGCTTTGCTGGCTCTGTCCCGTTCCACTGGATGAACGTTACTTCCTCCCCGGTGACGTCCCGCACCCCTGCAACAGCACGTCATGCAGGACGCGCGTCTGCCGGCAGTGGTCGCAGTGCGGGGATATAGACGGCTTGATGATACTCAAGTGCAGCGGCCATCGCCTATCCCCGGAAACGTTCGGTATGCCAGGCGATCTTGCCGTCGACCTTCATGGGCTTGTGGATCATCAGCCGCTTAGGCAGGTGTTCGGGATGCACCTCCAGCAAGGTGATTTTGATCTGCGGCTTACACCGGTTGCAGTCGAACTTGAGCTTCAAGGGATCGACGCCGCCGCCATAGACCATCATCAGGTCTACGGACCGGCAGTAGCGGACATTGCCGCAGTTGCACTCTGCCTTCACAAGCATGTTGTGCCGGGTCGCCTTGCCCAGCGTGTCGATCGGATCGTGCGCCATGAGAACAGAAAAGGAACATTTTCCTTTCGCGTCAAGGGCGGAACGTCAAATAATCCATTGAAGGGCCGAGCTCAGGCTAAATCGCGAGCTCCGCGACAAAAGCCGTCCCGACTGGGGTACAACTAGTAGACAGTAGTGGTGGCAGGTGGTGCGAGTGAACGCCCACCGAAAGATATCGTTCTCAGAAAAGCCGGAGCGTGATAGGATCACTGGTGGAGGAGGATGAGTTGTGGGGACCGCACGTAGCAGCTTTTGCTCGACCGCGTTGCTTTTTGCAGCTGTGACCTCAGCTTCGTCATCGTTCGCGCAAAATATCCAGTTTCTCTACAACGATCCCCTGCAAGGGCCAATATGTGCAGGTGATTTTGGCCCCGCCCCTTGCCGGGTCATTACCCAATATCAATACCCAAATCCGCCGCAACAGTCTCAACAATATCAACTTGCACCATCGCCTCAACTACCGATCTTCGGCGGTAACAACTCTTTTCATGATGTTCCGAGCTACAATCGGCCGTTAATAGAAGAGCGTCCTTGGGGATTTTGCCCGCCGCCGTGCAGAGTGAATTAGAGTGCCGATATCTGTCGACACACTTACAGAAATATACAACCTCCTTTGCCGAAGTGCGCTGAATAAAGAGTACTACGGACGATCGTTAGCAACAACTCAACGATTCAATGATGTACTGGAAATTTTAATTGCGCTAGGTACAACAGGCAGCGGCATTTCTGCCTTAACCATCTGGTCATTGGAGCCATTTGGGCCATGGATTTGGGGCACATTAGCGACCATTTCGGCCTTGCTCGCCGTGGCAAAACCTATAATTCAATTAAACAAGCGAGTGGAAAGACTTACTCGGTTGTATGTCGGCCACTCTGACAATTACGCCAATATGATCATCTTAGTGAGCAGAATTCGTCGCCACGGAGACATCGACAAGGAGTCAAATAGCGACTTTGAAGCTGCAGAGGCACGGTTCCGTGAGCTTTCCAAAGAAGACGATCCTCGGCCGAATGTGAAGCTGCTAAAAAGATGCGAGGCAATGGTTCGAATGCGTCATCCGCCCGAGGCTGCGTGGTATCCCATCGGAAATTCAACGAACCCCACAGTCGGCACTTTAGCCACCAAGACAGATAATAGCCCTTCACGGTGAAAGCGGTTGCTCGGACGGGCTCCGCGCTTAATCCGCCTCTTGAAATCTTGCAGCGAGGCATGTCGCAAATCCTCCTCCCCGCGAAGATGCTTCACACGGCCGATGATGCCCGGGCTGAACCCATTGCGTCGCCGCCCGCTTCATGCCCTTCGGCGCCGGCCCGGCGCGCGTCCGCGACGCTATTGTCGTGGCGATGACGTTGGCCGAAGGCGCTTCAGCAGTAGGCGTGAGGCTTGGATCGCCCTGCGCGATTGATCCATGTTCTGGCGAAACGTGGCGCGTTCCTCCATGGTCTTCTGCCACTTCAGCAAGGTGGCCGTAGTCGCAGTAGCCGCTTGAGCGATATCTATGGGCGTTGCAACCATCGCATCCTCCCGAAAAGGCAATGGTAAACGCCACATTAATAAGCCCGCCGAAACTCTCTCTGCAATGAAAAGAATTGTACGATTTTTACCAATCCCCGCACCTTCAGTGATGCCGGACCGCTGCTATCCTCGCTCTTGTTCTGTCATCGTAATGAAGGACGACATCTTTGAGCACCCGTAGCACACCTGTTGCATGGAAAAAGCAGTAGGCGTTTACAGGTGCCCGGGAAACCCGCCGTTTGTCTGCATTGTGGAGCGGGACAAAGCAAGTTACCTCACTCAGGCCTCCTACCGTGATGCGGGGCACAAGCCCGACTTCGACGAATTGCCGTGGGAAACCGAACACAGGGCGGCCAAAGAAAAGAAGGGTGGCCAGGACGGCGGTGGCTAAAGCACCATCGGCGCGCCATCAGGACCTAAGTCGGGCCGGCATGCAGAGGTCGGATCGCGGAACATCTGCACGAGCTTTCATGGCGAAATGTCGTTGACAAACCTAGTCATATTTTCCTTGGGCTTTCCGCTTCAGGAGGACTATCAGCAGCACGGTGCGCATTGCCTCATGCTGGCGGCCATCTATCTCCACCGTCCAGTCGTCGGGGGGATTGTGCCACGGGAAGTCTGAATCGCGCAAAGCCTCGCGAAACATCTCAGGGTCAATCCCAACAGCGTTCGCCATCTCTGCGGCGGTAGTTATTCCGGCCATGCCACCTCCCGATGCTACGCGATAAGGCAGATAGGGCGATTGTTAGCAGGCTTCAAATACAACCCGCTCACCACTTCGTGGCTTCAAAACTGTATGATTCCGGACCAGCGTTTTTTATTGAAAGCCCGCTTTTGTCGGCGCTATAAAGCTCGACAGAAACCTGCGGCGAATGGTTCGTTCGCGTGGTTGAGAATGACCAGGAAATTACCCGCTCATTCGAGCTTGAATCGTTCGCGCTGTCCTTTGCGGAGGGCCAACGGATACGCCTGCATCTCGACAAGGTTGTTCGTCTGTAGACCCTACCCAGTCAGCCGTAGGGAATGGCCGGTGCGGTTGGGCAAGCTTGTGGGGGCTTAACCGCACCGGCCACTGCGGGAAGACAGGAGGCCCCCCGCACTGCCTAAGATATAGGCATATTAGCAACCGAGCAATTATCTGGCGATACCATCTTGAAGGCTCAACCGCGAAGCCAACTTAATTCCGGAGAACGGACGGAATTGGTGAACGCGATGTCGGACCTTGGTAGCCATGAGCATCTTTGGGCTTTGGACCTTGCCGACCTGCGCAAGGCGTTTGGAAAGTTCGCTCAAGAGCACGGGGACAACGCCTCTTGAGTGGGACGAGCACACCAAGCTGTTCCTTGAAGAACGAAGGGAACGCCGCCGGGGACCGGATTCTTCCCAGCCGTTGGGGATTGGCTAGGCCAGTCGTCGCGATCATCCGCCGCCCTTGCGTCCTCCGGCGAACGACAGAGACGTCGCAAGCCTCACCAGCCATGGAACAATCGGCCATCACCGTCCAAGCACTGAGGTTACGCAGCCGCAGGAGGGTCCTGAAGCCGCACAACCTTGTCGAGATGCAGGCGTATCCGCTGGCCCTCCGCAAAGGACAGCGCGAACGATTCACGCACGAATGATCGGGTAATTTCCTGGTCTTCCTCGGCCACACGAACGGACCATTCACCGAAGGCTTCGACCATTTCCACGCAAGGCGTGGCCTTGCGGATTGGCACCACGTTGCTCATCACATCCTCCCTACGAACAGCAATGGCAAGTCGATTTAAGACCCAGGTAGTCGGGACTTCAATAACAGATGCTTGTTCGGAATTCGGACGATCCTGGATGGGCAGTACGAAGGCGGCGAATGGCTAACTTGTCATGCCACCTCAGTCAGGCGAACCCTCCGGGGAACCTCCCGTGAGATAGCCTCTGCTTCAGGTCGTTGGCATTCAGGATGGCCGCCAGCTCTTCGGCATACTCCATGTCGGGAAGGTCGACAGATGGGTGGCCCGCTACAATAGCCGGCAGCCCGGTGAACACGTCGAATACCGTCCACGTCCCATCCGGTTCCCGCCTTACGCCGTACCGCAGAGTTGCCATGAGAGGATGCTAATGGAGGCCGCGAATATATGGTACAAAAAATGCGAGCGGGCGATCGGGCAACAGGCACGCCTTTCCGGAACTGTTGCCGCTGCGACGGGTTCGGTCGGGCATGACCAGAATAGCCGACCTCGGACCGCCCATCCCCGGCAAGCCACATGACCTGACTGGGAAGAGCATTTCTATGCGCGCCCCATCTGCGGCCAGCAGGTTGACCGGCGCCACTTTCCCGCCAGGTAATGTGGCACGAACAACCGGATCACCAGCCGCTCGAACTGGATCAGTGAGGCAGGAACAATTGGGCCGCCAGCCAGAAGCCGACGCCCATCAAAGACAGAACAGCGAATGCGACGAGCAACAGCTCATTGCCGGTTCCTACCCACGCAGAAAAACAAAACCCGCCGACCGAAGCCAGCGGGCTTTGTTGCAGGGCCGTGGTTTGCTTAGGATGTGGATCGCGGTGGAACACTGGGTCCCAATTGCGCCGTCACTGCGCTAAGATGCTCACGTTTGGTCAGTACTGGCTTCCTGTATTCTTTCTTCATGCAGTCCCCTCCAGGGAATTTGAGGCAAAGCGCAATTACATCCAAAGGTTGTCAATCAGCCCGCGCCTTGTCAATTCAAAAGGTGCCCGCCGCCCTTGCGTCCGGCGGACGAGAGATGTCACACCGCAAGGTCACCAGCTATGGAACAATCAGACTCAGCGCGAGTTTGAATGTGACGATGAGCAAAGATTACGCATTAGAATCATCGGTTTGTATCGAAATGGCACGGTCGCTCCGATCATGTCTGGCGGAAGAGCGAGCGCTCATGCAGCATTTCCGGGAGGAACTCGCCTCCGTACGGAGTGATAGTGTTTACTCCCGCCAGGAGCGCATCAGATCCGAGCAGGAAGAAAGCCCCTTAGCTGTGAGACCCAGAGCGGGCTTGTGATGGGATGACCCGCGCCTGCTGTCCGAAGCGGCGCGGGCCGACCATGACGAGTGAGGGACGCATCTTGGTCACCGGCAGGGACCGCTGAAGAACGAGCCGGGTGTGACCGAACAGCCTTGGAGTGAGGATGTCCCCCGACTGACGCAAAAAAGCCCGCCAGCGAGCCGGCGGGAAATCGGTCTGGAGTAGCTGGAGCGAGCCAGCAAAATGTCAACGAGCGGCGGAGGGGTTGGTGGCGATGAGCACCGCTCTAGGCGCTGGGTTGCCCGGCTCCGTATCTATTTCGCCGCCCGGTGAACCCATCGCGGCGCGCACGCTCGCAAACGGTTTGCGGCCCCATTGGCACAAGCCTCATCGATCCTTATAACAGCCTAGAGCAATAGCTCAGGGGCGTCAGAACCCTTCACGCAGCGGCGCAAGAGCAGCCGTCACCCGCTCTCTCCGACCTGGTCGGGGAGGCCGCGGCGCATGTCCAGGGCGAAAGCCTAAAGGCTGCGGCGCATCTCCTGCGTGAGATGTTCTGAACTCCCCGATCAAGGTCAGGGGAGTGGTATGAAAAATCTCGTTTTCGCGTTCGTTGGCCTCGCGGCCGCAATTTTCGTCGGCGAATTCATCTGGACATCGGCCACAGGCGTCTACCAACGGTCGGTATCGGAAAAGCAGGCTAAGAAGGATGAGTTTGATCACATCGTGCTGGAACGGACGATCCTACTCTGCAAACAGGCGGGATACGATCCGGCGGCGTCTTTCTGCGAAACTGCAAGGGCTACATGCCTCAAAGACGCGGCGCGGTTTCCCGATCTGTGCTAACATTTGTCTGTCACCTTCGACTGAAATTGCGGCTTCGATAAAGGTTGCGCCCACGCGGAGGCTAATCCATTCTCTTTTCGGGGTGAGGGGACGCGGATGAGGTGGTGGCATTTCGGGGCAATGGCGATAGGTGCGCTCACCCTTGGAGTTGGCGCAGCCGAAATGCAAACACTCATGAGTTCCGGCGCCGCTGATAAGCCAGCCCGAAATGACCAAGTATACGCTGTTTACTTCAAGTCCCTATTCGCCGAACCCGGAAAAGCACAGAGCGAGTTTCAAATACTTGCTAAAGAAAGCCCGCTTTTAACTTCTTATGGGATGGCGCTATTTGCTGGTGAAAGATGCGGCATTCCAAAGCCTTCAGCCAATTTGATACGGGCGGCAGGCGGCGATGCCGCCTTCAAGACGGAAGCGGGCAAGAAGGTATTTGCGGTAGCCGGCGTGGTTGCGACTATGGAATTTCCAACGGCAGAGAATGAGGGCGTTTTCTGCGACGCTGCCCGAAAGCTAATTGAAGCGAGCGAGAAGGTTGCAGCGGCGCAGAAATGACTGCTGCCTAGCGCGCGCGCCGAAATTTTCTACTCCCTAGGAAACGGTCTTTGGCATCTGTGCGGAGCCGCCATCTTGCGGCCAACCATAATCAGGATACCCTATAGGCATGAACGTGAGGCAAGCGGGCGTTGAGGGAACGATTCTTTTTGGTGTGGGGTCTTACTCCGCCCAGGAAGCGGCCTTGCTCATCAAGACCTCAGCCAGGAATGTAAATCGCTGGTTAAAGGGGTACACATACCGCCGGAATAACGTTGTCCATGACATCGAACCGCTGTGGCAGTCTCAGGTTCCCAACGGCGACGACGACCATCTCGAAATCGGATTCCGAGATCTGATTGAGCTACGATTTGTGAAGGCCTTCACCGAGGCCGGCGTCGGTCTCCTCGCAATCCGGAATTGCATTGAATACGCCAAAGAATGCGTTGGCGATGACCGGCCTTTCTCGACGCGGAGGTTCCAGACCGATGGCCGAACGATTTTCTTGGAGAGCATCGAAAGGACCGGCAAGTCTGAGGTGCTCGACCTACGGAAGAAACAATACGTGTTTCGGCAGGTGATCGACCAGACGTTCAAGGATCTGGATATCGAGAAAGATGCCGTGGCGCGGTGGCGGCCTTATCGCGGCCGACCTTCAATTGTCATCGATCCGGAACGGTCTTTTGGCCAGCCTATCGCCGCGAAATCGGGAGTGCCTACCGTGGCGCTGGCAGATGCAGTAGAGGCCGAAGGATCGGTCGAACGCGTCGCCCGGCTATACGAGGTTTCGCCTGCAGTCGTCCGCGATGCGGTGAACTTCCAACATGACCTGAAAGCGGCGTGAAAGTTCTCATCGATGAGAACCTTTCGCCGGCGCTGGCCAAATCCCTAAATGCATTGTTCGTAGGACTGCATGATGTAATCCATGTGCGGGAGAAATACGGCCCCAGCGTCAAGGATATCGACTGGATTCAGTCCAGCAGCGCTGAGGGGCGATGGATAGTGATCTCGGGCGACAGGCGCATCACCAGAAACGCTCTCGAATACCATGCCTTCCGAAACTCTCGCCTTGTGGGGTTCTTCCTGTCGAAAGGCCTTTATAAGGCGCCGGTGACGAAGCAGATGGAGCGGCTTCTGGCGCTCTGGACTATTATCGAAAAGCAGGCGGAAATCGTGAAGGGCGGCGCGATCTTCGAGTTACAGATGAAGAGCAATCGGATCGCGCAGCTGAAGTAATTCCGCTTATTTCCTTTTGGGGAAGCCACATGCTCACCAAGTCGCACCTCCTCAAGCTTGATCCTGATACCCGTGCCTTTACGCTCGTCGGCGCTCAAGAGCATTGTCGGGCCGCTTCTGGACTATTACTGCGAGCACTACCGCGCGCCCGGCGAGAGAGCGCGGTTCATCCAGTGGAACGGGACAAGGCCCGGCACAGCCACGGGAGAAGGCTTCAGGCTAGAACCGGGCGGCCGCCTTCGCGGTGCTGCATGGAGTCGGCGATCACCTCGAAGACACTGCCGACCTCATCGGCGATCTCTTCGGCGGGGATGCCTTCCTTGTCGGCGGCCTTCATCGCCTGGTCTGCCATGTCGCTTATAGCCGCTGGATCGTCGGTCAAGGCGTTAGGCAGATGCTCTGCCATCCATTTTTCGAAGAAATCTATACCGCGCTTGCTCATGAGAGAATAAGCCGAGAGTATTTATTAGGTTCCGCGCTTGAAGATGCCGCAGCGGAAGAACGCTTGTTGTATCCACCGGAAACGAAGCGCGAAGTGCGCCGGGGCATCAGGTCTCTTCCCGGAAATCTTGCAGTGAGGCATGGCGCAAGTCTTCCTCGCCGCGTAGGTGCTTCACGCGCCCTATAAGGCCCGGCTTGACCCAAACCGTCGCCGGCCGCTTCATGCCCTTCGGCGGCGCCCCTGGATTGGCCTGGACGCGTTCCCATAGCCGTTCCCGCATCGCCCGATTGGCGTTGATGAAGGCGGCGCCGACATAGCGACCGGTTCCGCGTTCCGCCATCAGGGCGAAGGCGGGCTTGCCCTGTTCGCGTTCGACGCCGATGAGATCGAATTCATCAACGGCATAAGCCTTGATCTTCAGCCATCCCGTTGAATCACCGGATCGGTAAACGCTGTCCTTGCGCTTCGAGACCATGCCTTCGAGACCGGCATCATCGACTAGCTTGAAGATGGCCTTGGCGTCGCCGGGAAGGGCTTGGCTGAACTGGATCCTGCCGCCGGCCGGGATCATGGCTTCCAGGATCTCGCGGCGATCCTGGAGCGGCATATCTCTGAGATCGTGGCCATTGAGGTGCAGGAGATCGAAGGCGACGAAATAGAGATCATGTTGCCGCCGGGTGATCGCGCTCCGCAAGGCCCGGAAATCAGACAGGCCGGCCTCATTGGTGACGATGACCTCGCCATCGAGAATGGCGCTTTCGACCCTGAGACCTTCGGCGGCCTTGACCAGGTCGCGGTAGTTCGATGTCCAATCAAGACCACGCCGCGTGAATATCCGAATGCCTCCCTCATCGATGATGATCTGGGAGCGGTAGCCGTCGAATTTTATTTCGTGAATCCAGGCGTCGCCCTCAGGCGGCTTTTCCATCAGGGTCGGCATGAGTGGCGGTATGAATTTGAGACGCATGCACTGACTCACGAAATCGCGATTCAAGCCAGAGGCTTAGGATCGGTTCCGCTTAGTTTAGCAAAAATGGATATAACAAGGATTATGGTACGTTTAAGGGACGTTAACCGCGAGAGGGGCTGAGTATGCCGAGGCGGCGTGACTGGATTTCCGATTTTCAGACCAACGTCTATGCGTTGCACAAATTTCCTACCGGCGACCGCTTGCCCCTGATCCAGATAAGACTCCTCTTTCGCGTTCTGGATATGGGTCCGGTCAGATATCAACGTAACCTGTATCGAATTTATCAAGCAGATACCCTGCGAGATTACCTCCAAGAATTGTCCGCAGCCGGGCATCGATGGTTATTCGAGGATGGTTCGCCGCACAGCCAGGATATCAGAAGAGACCCGAACACAGTTGCAGCTGAGCCATATTTCAAGGCTTGGGAACCGATTGGCCGGTATTAATGATCAGCCAGAAAATCGCAGTGCGGCCTGCTGATCAATAGAGAAGCCGTCACGGCGCCGCCGGAAGCCGCTGTAGAGATCATCGACCATGGCGGCCTCCGCTGGGTACAAGATATGCGCGTAGGATAGGCCCTGCATCATGGCCTTGAGCTCGCGATCATGTTGCGGGTTGTCGGCGAGGCATTTCTGAACGGCGGCCTCCAGGATCGTTGCCCAGTTCTGGACATCGATGGCGACGGCGCCGCTGGCCTCACGGCGAAGCCGCGCGAAGATGGTCCTGATATCGAGTTCCCGCATGGAATCCGAGTAGCTGAGACCGCGCCGGCCGGCATCCATCATGAACCGTTCGAAGTCGGCTTGCCCGTGGTCGCCTGTGATGGCGTCGATCATGTCGGGAACCTTCGACAGGATCATGCCGACGCCGCCAAGGATGACCGGCGAGAAAAACAGGAGATCGCTTAAAACCATTGTCATCTTCCTCCATAGGCCAGCATGTGTAGCCAGAACAATTCCGCAACAAACTGCTACGCTTTTTGCAACTAAACTGCGTAGCACTCGAAGGTACGAGGCGGGATTGAAGGTATGGGCGCCGCCTCAACGCCTTGAAAAGACGGCACTTGGAAGGACGTAGTGGGATGGGAAGGGACGTGAATGACCGAATTTCAAGACCGGTGCCTTAAACCGCTCGGCCATCCCTCCAACGTGACTTTTCAATCATCTAGGAACATCAACCGACCCAGTGAACGACAGTTGGTATCGAATGATACCTGTCCTTCCGGACCAGCTTGCGGTTCATTTCTCTAGAGCGTTGCCCATCGCCAAGTCAACCATCGGCGCTGCCATGGATAATAGGGGGTGGCGTTCGTTACCCGAACGGAGCTGCGAACCCGTTTTCGAAGGAGCCGGGATCTAATTACGATCCTTGCTGCCGACCTGCACAAGTTGCAGAAGACCCAGCACGACAAGTGCGAGCAAGGTAGCCAAAGCCGCGATCTGCCAGAACCCGAGCCCAACCGCCAGGCCTATGGCGCCTGCCAGCCACATGCCCGCCCCAGTGGTAAGCCCTTGAACCTCGCCCTTGGAGAAGAAGATCAAGCCGGCGGCCAGAAATGCCACGCCGGCAGTCGTGGCTTCGATCAAGCGGATAGGATCAATGGCGATTTCCTGACCGTCGAAGACGTGAAGGTGAGTAATCTCGATCGTGAGGATGGCAATTAGAGCCGTCGCAACACAGACGAGGATGTGTGTCCTCAATCCGGCCGGCCGGTTGCGCCATTCGCGTTCGATGCCAACGATGGAGCCAAGGACGGCCGCGAGCAAAAGCCTGGCTGAAATTACGGAAAAAGGCAGCCACGTCTGTTGCCCAAAACGTTCAATGAATTCATCCATGAGGCGCAGAACGTATCTCGGGTCGGTCGGTTCCAGGCAGCCGCGCTTCGTGCCATAGATTCACATTCAGACTCCAAGGGCCTGGGCTAGGTCTCGAAGGTTGTGTGCGTCAAGTTCTGCAAAATGGGGCAGCCATGATGCTGGTCATGCGGCTTGGCGCAGAGCGAGCTTCTTGTGCTCGCGCAGGTCGTC
>NZ_JAMYOJ010000012.1:0-223048 GCF_040319795.1 Mesorhizobium sp. M0862 | reverse complement strand
TTGCGGTCCTTCCCCGCCCCCGGGGGGCCCCCCCCTTAGACTCTCCCCCCAGGCGGGTTCGGGGGGGGGGGGCTGGGTACGCCACGCTACCCCGCTACTCTCAGGCCGCGTAGCGGGCCGCGGGCTTGTCGGCGTGCAGGCTGCCATAGAAGGCCTGCCGGGCGCCGAGGAACGTGTCGAGCTTCCCCGCATCGGCCAGTGCCGGCACGGTGACGGCTTCGCCCCTGGATAGGCCCACAAGCGCGGCATCGACCATATCGTCGGCGGTCATGATGATCTCCTTCGGCAAATTGTCGATGTCGCCACCGGCGAGCTCCCAGAAATCGGTGCGGGTCGCGCCCGGCAGCACCGCCTGCACCTTCACATTGGTGCCGGCGGCTTCGCGGTGCAGGGCCTCGGTGAAGTTGACGACATAGGCCTTGGTGCCGCTGTAGATGCCGCCGAACGAGGTATCATAGGCGAGCACAGAGGCGATGTTGACGATGGCGCCGCGGTTGCGCGCAAGAAGCCCCGGCAGAACGGCGCGGGTCAGGCGGGTCAAGGCGATGACGTTGACCTTGATCATGCGCTCGGCCTCGTCGGCGTCGGCCGTTGCCACCACCTGCTGGCCGCCCATACCGGCATTGTTGACCAGCAGCGTGACGCTGTCGTCGGCTGCGATCGCCTGCTCGACGCGGCGCACATCATTGTCGTCGGCAAGATCGGCTGATATCACGCTGACCTTGCGCTTATAGGCATAACGCAGCTTTTCAGCCAGTTCCTCCAGCCGGTCGGCGCGCCGCGCCACCAGCACCAGATCGTAGCCCTGCCCGGCCAGCCGGTCGGCATAGACCGCGCCGATGCCGGCCGACGCGCCGGTGACGACTGCGGTACCCTTGTTGTCCTGTCCACTCATTGTCCTGTTCCTTTTTTGCCCGGCGAGACAGGTCGATGACCCTCGCCTCGCCCTGATTTCCAATTAGTGGCATATACCACTTTCAGGAAGTAGGCATATACCACCATCTTGTCAACGGAGGCGGCAGAAACTATTTCTGCGACAGGCCGGCAGCGGTTTTGCCGGCAAGGAGTCGTGATGAGCAAGACCGCGCTGCCGGGATTTAGCCTTTGCAACAACGCCACGCTGCGGCGCGCCGCGCGCAAGCTCGGCCGCTTCTATGACGATGTAATCTCGCTTTCGGGTCTGAAGGGCACGCAGTACGGTCTGCTCTATCAGATCCATGTGAGCAACGAGCCGGCGATGGGCACGATAGCCGAAGCGATGGTCATGGATCTCTCGGCGCTCGGCCACACGCTGAAGCCGCTGATCCGCGACGGCTATGTCGACACCTTCGCTGACAAGGACGATCGCCGCGTCAAGCGGGTGCGGCTGACCGACCAAGGCCTGGCCAAGCTCGAGGAGACGACGAAATTGTGGACCATTGCCCAGCAGCGCTTCGAGGCGCTGGTCGGCCCGCAACGAGCGGCAGATCTGCGCGCTATGCTGGATGAAGTCGCGGCGCTGGACTACGACGTGCCCGCGGCCGCCCCTTCAAGCTGAAAGAGCGGCCGCCAGTGATTTGCAAAGGTCTATTCCGCCGGCATGGCGACCGGCCGGGCCGCCCAGCGGCCGGCCAGCACCACGCCAAGCCCGATCAGCGGGAAGATGGCGGCGACCAAGCCGAGATCGGCCGGCACGCCGTAGCGCAGCACGGCGCCGCCGACCACAGCACCCAGCGCCACGCCAAGATAGAGCGCCGAAGCGTTGAGCGACAGCACGATCGGGGCGGCGTCGGGCGCCAGCTTGATGATGCGGCTGGCCTGCGCCGGCGGAAATGCCCAGCCGACCATGCCCCACGGCACCATCATGGCCATCAATGCCGGCCCGGCGAGATGCTGCGGCAGGAAGGTCGGGATGACCGAGAGCATCACCAGCATGACGGCGCTCAGCGCCAGCGACCAGCCGACGGTGCGCGTCGCACCAAAACGGTCGGCCGCCTGGCCTCCGGCTATGTTGCCGATGACGGCGCCGACACCGAAGGCGAGCAGCATGCCGGGCAGCGCAATCGGGCTGAGGCCGCCGCTCTGGATGGCCAGCGGCGCGATATAGGAAAACACCGAGAAGGCGCCGATCAGGGCAAGAGCGGTGGTCAACAGGATCGGCATGACGCCGGGGCGCAGCGCCGCAGCCAGCCGCCGCCTGAGCGGCAGCTTGGTGCCGACAATGCCGCGCGGCAGCCGGTACCACAGGATGGCGCCGACCAGCGCGCCGAGCCCGGCAATGGCAAAGAAGGTCCCGCGCCAGCCGGCTATCGTGGCAACCAGCGCGCCGAGCGGTGCACCCAGCGCAACCGCCACCGTGGTTCCGCCGACGACGACTGCAATGGCCCGCGCCCGGTGGTGGTCATCGACCAGCGCCACCGCCGTGCCTTGAGCGGTCGCGGCAAACAGGCCTGACGACAGCGCCATGATGATGCGGGCAATGAGCAGCAGCTCGAAGGACGAGCTCAGCGCCGCCACCACATTGCCGATGACGAAGAACGCCAGCGTCCACAAGATGACGCGGCGCCGGTCCCATTCGCCGGTCAGCGTTGCCAGGATCGGCGTGCCGATGGCGTAAGCCAGCGCGAAGGCGGTGATCAGCGTGCCGGCGAGCGGAATGGAAATGCGGGCGTCGGTGGCGATATCAGGCAGCAGGCTGGAGATGACGAAGCCTTCGGTCGAGATCGTGAACGATCCGAGCGCAAGCCAGAAGAGGCGCTTGTCCATAGGGCGTGTCCTTAGTTCAAAACTTATTGAACAATTGGACATAACAGGACATGATGTCAATGAAGCCAGGTGAAAATAGCTGAAGCCTGCTGACAGCCCTGTGTCAGGACAGCCATTGGGCCAATCGCGAAACGGACTGTGCATGCCCGCGAAAGATCGACGCGTTGAAATCGCCACCGACTGTGCTTAGTTTCGGGCCATGACTTTGCCGCACCCCAATACAGACCAGATCAGCCTGCCGGTTGTGCTCGGCGTGCTTGGCGACCCGACCCGGCTCGCCATCGTGCGCTATCTCGCCAGCAAGGAAGGCGTGCCGCTGAACTGCAGCCGGTTCCTCGACCTCGGCTCCAAGACCAATCTCAGCTATCACCTGGCCAAACTGCGCGAGGCCGGCGTCACCCGCGCCGAAGTGGCCGGCACCAACCGGATGATCACGCTGCGCCGCGCCGACCTCGACGCCCGCTTCCCCGGCCTGCTCGACAGCGTGATTGCGGCGGCCGGAGATGACCCGGCTCTACCCATCGTCGGCGGCCACGACATCGAAATGCCGGCGTAGCTGGTGCCGAAGTCAGGCCGCTCCTAGCGCTGCCAAAAACCGATATGCGGGGCGAGGAGTTCCTCGTCCATCTCGGGGAAAGGGCCGTGGACCTCGACCGGCTTCTGCCCGGAGCCGAGGACTGTGCGCGACGAGAGGTTCATCGTCGGGTTCTCTGCGTGATTGCCGGTCAGCGCGAGAAGCTTGGTTTCCTCGAAGCCGTAGACCAGCCGGCCGATATTCGCCCAGTACAGCGTTCCCGTGCACATCGCACAGGGCTCGCCGGTTGTGACCAGCGTGCAGGACCAGAGGAAATCCGGCGGATAGGTGTCGGCGGCACGCCGGGAGAGCTCGGTTTCGGCGTGGCGCACGGTGTTGATGTTGCCTTGCCGCATCAGGATGCGATCGTCGGGGCCGACGAGCACGCAGCCGAAAGGATGGTGCCCGTGCGCGGCAGTCTCGCGCGCGACGTCATTGGCGGCGCGAAGGTGGGCAACCATCTGGTCGCGGGTCATCGCCTGTCCTCCCCCGGATGAACTCTGGAGCGGCGTGGACGCTAGCAGATGGAGTGCTTCCGCGATAGGCGGGGCTCCCGGCTGTCTCGAACGATCTCAAGGGCTTGATAATGAAGGCAGGGGCTTGATAACGAAGACGGGCCGCAAGCCTCAACGGGCTGCACCAAGGAGCCCGCCGCATGCGCATTGCCGTTCTCGCCGACATCCATGGCAATGTGCTGGCGCTGGATGCCGTGCTCGCCGATCTAGCGCGGCGCGGCGGCGCCGATCTCACCGTCAACCTTGGCGACTGTGTCTCCGGCCCGCTCTGGCCGCGCGAGACGTTCGAGCGGCTCGAAGCGATCGACCTGCCGACGGTGCGCGGCAACCATGACCGCCGCGTCGCCGTCGATCCGGCCGACGATACGATGTGGGCTTCGGACCGCTATGCACAGGAGCGGCTGACGGAGGCGCAGCGCGAAGCGCTGCTCGCCCTGCCCTTCACGCTGGAGATTGTTCCCGGCGTGGTCGCTTTCCATGCGCGGCCCGACCATGACGAGAAATACCTGCTCGACGCGATCGTCGATGGCCAACTGGTGCGCGCGCCGCTTGCCGCTATTCAGCGGCGGTTGAAGGCGCTGGACCCGGCCTGCCGCGTCGTGCTGTGCGGCCACAGCCACCGCGCGGAACTGGTCCGTATCCCCGGCGGCCCCTTCCTCTTCAATCCCGGCAGCGTCGGCGCCCCCGCCTATGAAGATGACACGCCCCCGGCGCATGTTTCGGAGCAAGGCAGCCCGCATGCGCGCTACGGCATCCTCACCTTGGATGGCGATGGTCCAGACCGTTTCGAGACCATCGCCGTCGACTACGACCACGAAGCGGCGGCGAGACAGGCCGCACAGGCGGGCCGACCGGAATGGGCGCATGCGCTGAGGACCGGCTTCATGCCCAAACCCTCTTGGCAAGGCTCCGCTTGACCGCACGGCTGCGCCCTGCTTCCGCCTCGCGGCACCAAACATCGGACGCATTTTCAGACTTACATGGCCGCGTATCGTCCCTTATAAAACCGCCTTGGCATACGGCGGATTGCTGCCGCAAGGGTAATCGGCGCACGGCCAAATGATGAGGCGCACAATCCGAACCATTTTGCATCGACTGACTGGCGCTCCGCTCCTGCGGGCCCCGTTGCGCATGGGGCTGTTGCTCATGGGCCCGTTGTTGGTGAGCTTGCCGGCGAATGCCGAGGACGCGCCTGCCGACATCGTTTCCATCGTGACCGAACTCGGCCCAGGCGATCTCCTCAACATCCGCGCCACGCCCTCGCCGGTCGGCAGAACCCAGGCGCGCCTGCCGATCGGCTCGAGCGTCAGGAATTTCGGCTGCAACGAAGTGGACGGCCACCGCTGGTGCAAGGTCGAGGAGATCGACAATCCACTGGTCAAAGGCTGGGCGCCCGCGCGCTATCTTATCCCCGACAATCCGACCGTGGTCGAAGTAGACGCCGCGCCGCCCCAGGTGACCGCCAGCGCTGAAGCCGGCGGCCCCGCGCTCGCGCCCGACATGTCGACGCAGCCGGCCGACGTGGCCGCAGCGCCCCGGACGACTGCACCTGCCGCCTCTGCCGCTCCGGCTGCACCCACTCAGGCTCCACCCACCCCGGCTGCACCCGCGCCGGCTCCACTCGACCTGACGGAGCGCCTTGGCGGCACGAATCCAGGCGCGCCGAAGTCCGCCGCCGAGATCGGCAGGACCGCCATGCAGGATGCTTACGGCCTTGCCTTCGCAGCGAATGAAAGTCCGCCGACGGATGAAATCCCTGCCACAGAGGCTCCGGCAACGGAGGCCACAGGGACGCCGGAACTCGCCGCCGCCGCGTCTGCGGGAGCAGCGCCGGATACAGCGTCCGCGCCGGGGGTACTATCCCCGACGCCACGGCCAGACCAGGCCAAAGCTGCGACCGCTACGCAAACCGTTGCACGGCTGGAACCCCCGCCCGCCCCCGGCGCCACCGCCGACATCCCCTGCGCGCGCTATGTCGGCCAGCCGATGACCCGCTGCGCCGTCAACATCGTCCACAAGGGCACTGACAAGGCCGATATCACCGTGACCTGGCCCGACGGCGGCACCCGCGTCATCTCCTTCTCTGCCGGGATGCCGGCCAACTCGGATTCGCCCAGCGAGTTCCGCTTCACAAGGGAAGGCGCCCTCAACATGATCCGCGTCGGGGTATCAGAGCGGTTTGAGATTACGGATCAGCTCGCGCTGGGGGATTAGGTGTCAGGCAGTAGGGAATGGGCAATAGGCGCCTTAACCTCGCTCCTGCCTAATCCCCACTGCCTGATCCCTACTGCCTAATCCCTACTGCCTAGCCTCATTTTCGGGGTTACATCTCCCAAAACTCTTCCCTATAAGGCCCTCCTAGCCTGATACCAGAATCGCAAGCACAACCGGCCGGGTCTTCCCGTCCCGGTTTTTCGTGCAAGCCGCTCGCCGAACGGAACTCACAACGATGCCAAGACGCACCGACATCAAGTCGATCCTGATCATCGGGGCCGGCCCCATCGTCATCGGCCAGGCCTGCGAGTTCGATTATTCCGGCACACAGGCCTGCAAGGCGCTGAAGGAGGAGGGCTTTCGCGTCATCCTGGTCAATTCCAACCCGGCCACCATAATGACCGACCCGGAACTGGCCGACGCCACCTATATCGAGCCGATCACGCCTGAAGTCGTCGCCAAGATCATCGCCAAGGAGCGGCCCGACGCGCTGCTGCCGACCATGGGCGGCCAGACCGCGCTCAATACTGCTCTGTCGCTGCGCCGCATGGGCGTGCTCGAACGCTACAATGTCGAGATGATCGGCGCCGACGCCACGGCGATCGACAAGGCTGAGGACCGGGCGCTGTTTCGCGAGGCGATGAAGAAGATCGGCCTGGAAACGCCGAAGTCGATGCTTGCCAATGCCACCGATGTCAAGAACGCCGACCGCAAGACGCACGAGGCCGAGCGCGCCGCCGTAAAGGCCGAGGCGCCTGCCGACCTCGATGCCGCGCTCGACGCGCTGGAAACCCGCTGGAATCTCGGCGAAGGCGACCGCAAGCAGCGCTACATCAGCCACGGCATGGCGATCGCCGCGCAGGCGCTCGACCATGTCGGCCTGCCCGCCATCATCCGCCCGTCCTTCACCATGGGCGGCACCGGCGGCGGCATCGCCTACAACCGCGCCGAATTCTACGACATCGTCCAGTCCGGCCTCGACGCCTCGCCGACCACCGAAGTGCTGATCGAGGAAAGCGTGCTCGGCTGGAAGGAGTATGAGATGGAGGTCGTCCGCGACAAGGCGGACAATTGCATCATCGTCTGCTCGATCGAGAACATCGACCCGATGGGCGTACACACCGGTGACTCGATCACCGTCGCCCCCGCGCTGACCTTGACCGACAAGGAATACCAGATGATGCGCAACGCCTCGATCGCGGTGCTGCGCGAGATCGGCGTCGAGACCGGCGGCTCCAATGTGCAGTTCGCCGTCAACCCGACCGATGGTCGGCTGGTCGTCATCGAGATGAACCCGCGCGTCTCGCGCAGTTCCGCTTTGGCTTCGAAGGCGACCGGCTTCCCGATCGCCAAGATCGCGGCCAAGCTCGCCGTCGGCTACACGCTGGACGAGCTGGAGAACGACATCACCGGCGGCGCCACGCCCGCCTCCTTCGAGCCAAGCATCGATTACGTCGTCACAAAAATCCCGCGCTTTGCCTTCGAGAAATTCCCCGGCGCGGAGCCGGTGCTGACCACCGCCATGAAGTCGGTCGGTGAAGTCATGGCCATCGGCCGCACGTTCCAGGAGTCCTTGCAAAAGGCGCTGCGTGGGCTGGAAACCGGCCTGACTGGTCTCGACGAAATCGAAATCCCCGGCCTCGGCCACGGCGCCGTAGCTGCCAACCACGCCGACGACCGCAACGCCATCCGCGCAGCGCTCGGCACGCCGACGCCCGACCGGCTGCGCATGGTGGCGCAGGCGATCCGCATGGGCACCTCGCTGGAAGACGTGCACGCAATGTGCAAGATCGACCCGTGGTTCCTCGAACAGATCGCCGGTATCGTCGCCATGGAAGCCCGCGTCCGCGAGCACGGCATTCCGCAAGACGCCGTCAACCTGCGCATGCTGAAGGCGATGGGCTTCTCCGACGCCCGCCTCGCGTCGTTGACGAAGACCGACGCCGAAGTGATTCAAAGGACTCGCGAAAAGCTCGACGTTCATCCGGTTTATAAGCGCATCGACACTTGCGCGGCCGAGTTCGCCTCGCCCACCGCCTACATGTACTCGACCTATGAAGTACCCTTCGCCGGCGCGCTCGCCAACGAGGCGCAGGTCTCCTCACGCAAGAAGGTCGTCATCCTCGGTGGCGGTCCCAACCGCATCGGCCAAGGCATCGAGTTCGACTATTGCTGCTGCCATGCCGCCTTCGCGCTGCGCGACGCCGGCTATGAAGCGATCATGATCAACTGCAACCCCGAGACGGTCTCGACCGACTACGACACCTCCGATCGGCTCTATTTCGAGCCGCTGACGGCGGAGGACGTGTTGGAGATCCTGCGCGCCGAACAGGCCTCGGGCGAGCTGGTCGGCGTCATCGTCCAGTTCGGCGGCCAGACTCCGCTGAAGTTGGCCGATGCGCTGGAGAAGGCCGGCATCCCGATCCTGGGCACGTCACCCGACATGATCGATCTGGCCGAAGACCGCGACCGTTTCCAGAAGCTCTTGCACAAGCTCAACCTCAGCCAGCCGAAGAACGGCATCGCCTATTCGGTCGAGCAGGCCCGCCTCGTCGCCGGCGAGCTCGGCTTCCCGCTTGTGGTGCGCCCCTCTTACGTGCTCGGCGGCCGCGCCATGCAGATCATCCATGACGAGGGCATGCTGCAATCCTATCTGCTCGACACCGTGCCCGGCCTGGTGCCGGAGGACATCAAGCAGAAATACCCCAACGACAAGACCGGCCAGATCAACACGCTGCTGGGCAAGAACCCGCTGCTGTTCGACACCTATCTCTCCGGCGCCATCGAGGTCGATGTCGACTGCCTGTGCGACGGCACCTCGACCTTTGTGTCGGGCATTCTCGAACACATCGAAGAGGCCGGCATTCACTCGGGCGACAGCGCCTGCTCGCTCCCCGTGCACTCGCTGCCTTCGGACCTCGTCGACGAGCTGGAGCGCCAGACGGCTGCACTTGCCCGCGCGCTCAATGTCGGCGGGCTGATGAACGTGCAATATGCGATCAAGGACGGCACGGTCTATGTGCTGGAGGTCAACCCGCGGGCCTCGCGCACCGTGCCCTTCGTCGCCAAGACCATCGGGCGTCCGATCGCGAAAATCGCCGCACGCATCATGGCCGGCGAGAAGCTGGAAGACGCCTTCGCCCATTACGGCGCCATGCCCGACCCGCGCAACCCCGGCCACATCGCGGTCAAGGAAGCCGTCTTCCCCTTCGCCCGCTTCCCCGGCGTCGACATCCTGCTCGGCCCGGAAATGCGCTCGACCGGTGAGGTCATGGGCCTCGACCGCGACTTTGCGCTCGCCTTCGCCAAGAGCCAGCTCGGCGCCGGCGTCGACCTGCCGCGCTCCGGCACGCTGTTCGTCTCGGTGCGCGACGAGGACAAGGCCGGCATCCTGCCGGCGGTCAAGCGCCTCGCCGGCCAGGGCTTCAAGGTGCTCGCGACATCCGGCACGGCCCGCTTCCTCGCCGAAAACGGCGTCGACGCCCAGAAGATCAACAAGGTGCTTGAAGGTCGCCCCCACATCGAAGACGCCATCCGCAACCGCCAGGTCCAGATCGTCTTCAACACGACTGATGGCCAGAAGGCGGTGTCGGACTCGAAGTCACTGCGTCGCGCGACGCTGATGCAGAAGGTACCGTATTACACGACGCTGTCAGGCGCTGCGGCGGTGGCGGAAGCGATTGCGGCGCTGAAGGCAGGGAGCCTGGAGGTTCGGCCGCTGCAGGAGTATTTTGCTTAGGCGATTAGCTAATCTCCCTCCTTGTGGGGGAGATGGCCGGCAGGCCAGAGGGGGCGCTGTCCCGCCGACGTGGCTCTCAACCGTCGTAGTGCAATACTACTGACCATCTTGGACAAACAATCAGAAATCGTACCGTCTCGCGCTGGGGCAACTCGGCGTCACTGTAACCACGGTTGCCTGCAATTGATAAGCATCGATTTATCTGCCAATCTTATCTCAAATAAATGGGGTGGAAAATGGCAACGAAGATTGAGGCTGATCAAAACAATGACAACTCTGACGCCCCAGATCAGCCCGATGGCGAGAAGCAAACAAAACCGCAGCGGAAAATACCCGGAAATCTACCTTACTTAACTTCTAGCGGTACCTTAAAGAAAGCACTTGATCGCTTAATTGAAGCGCAGCGGCCAGAGAGGTTCAGCGTCGATTTTCTTGAAAATGTGCTTAAGCTCTCGGGTGGATCAGCCAGGGCCACAATTCCAGTACTAAAGAAAATGAACTTCCTCAGTGGCGACGGCACGCCGACTGAAATATACACAAAATTTAGAACTGACAGCGGTCGAGGTGCGGCAGCTTTGCAAGGCCTGCGAAGCGCCTTTCAAGAAATTTTTCGGCGGAGCGAATACGCACATTCGGCCGAGGAATCGAAACTCAAAGACATAATTGTTGAAATAACCGGTCTAAAGCCGAGCGATCCTGTTGCGATGGCCATCCGCAGCACATTTAATGTTATCAAATCCTACATCCCCGCAAACCTAGACCTGAACTCTCCGAACGCAGAGACCCACGAATTGGCGGACTCCGTGGAAAACAACCTACCCGTACGGCCCGAAGTACGCAGCGGGTCATCGCGGGAAATTGGGTTACTATACAACATAAATATTGTATTACCGGAAACGTCCGATTTGAACGTTTTGAACGCGATATTTAAGAGCATCAAAGAAAATTTAATGAAATGACCACTTCGGATAAAATTGAGCTATTTATACTTAAATGCGCCTCTCTAAAAATGGCGGTCGACGGCATCTCTCCGAGCGAAACAGTTGGTAGAAAAATTGAAAAAGAACCAGAGATTTTCGCGTCAATAAACCAATTCTCCAGTGACGTACGCGAGAATGCGGACCTCATGTCTCAGTATTATCGACTATTTTATATGCTTGAGAATGACATTAGAAAATTGATTGATGAAACCTTAACTGAGTCTTATGGCGTTGATTGGTGGGATCAATACTCCCCTGGTAGCGCAAAGGAAGAATGCAAATTTAATCAACAAAGAGAGCAAGAAGCCGCCGTCACAAGCCGATCCGAAAATGAACTTGATTACGTTTCGTTCGGTCAACTCGGTGAGATAATCCGCTCGAATTGGGTTCTATTTGGCGGGATTCTTAGCAATCAGAAAGCTCTTGGCCGAGTAATGTTTTCATTGAATATGCTTCGAGGGCCTATCGCTCACTGCGGCTTGCTTGCCGAAGACGAAATTGATCGCCTGAAATTGACGGTGAAAGATTGGTTTAGGCTCCTAGAAGGGCCAAAGTGACCTCTACCTAAAACGGAGGGCATGGGGTCCAGCCCTTCACGCCACCGCCACACACTCGATCTCGATATCGAACTCCATCGGCCATGACGCCACCGGCACGAAACTCCGCGCCGGAGGGTTCACGCTGAAATACCTGGAATAGACCCGGTTAATGGCGTTGTAGAAACCGGAATTGACGGCGTAGATGCGCACCATCACCACGTTTTCCAGCGAGGTGCCGGCCGCTTCCAGGCAGTGCTTCAACGCCTTCAGCGACGCCTCGGTCTGCACCTCGATGTCGCCGCGCACCATCTCGCCGGTCACCATGTCCACCGGCGGCGTCGCCGATATGAACACGAAGCCATTGGCCCTCACCGCCGTCGAGCACGGCAGCCCGAGCGCCCGCACCTTGGCCGACATGACGGGCACTTCGATGACTTCTTTTTTCATGGTGATCTTCCCCTTGTTTGCCAAGCTGGCGCCAAGGCCCCCTCACCCAGCCTCCGCTTCGCTCGGCTGACCGTTCCGGGGCGAGCCACGTGTCTCGCCCGTCCTTCAGACCCCCGAGGGGAGAGGAGACTGCGAGCGCCAGCGCTTCCCTCTTCTCCCCAGCGGGGAGAAGGTGGCCGCGAAGCGGTCGGATGAGGGGGCCGGCGCCACCTTTAATCGTGAGGAACTTATCCTGTCGCCCAGCGAACACCAGCGCCGAAGCATGGTCCAGCGCTCACCCCTGCCCCGGATAGGGCATGCCGTCCTTGTGCAGAAACCTGCCGTCCGAACTCGGGCTCATCATGTCGATGTCGGAGCAAGTGATGAGATCATCCGGATTGCGCGACCCGACCTCGAGATAGCGCGCCGTTGTGGACGAGCGGTTGATCATGTGGTGGCCGTTGCCGCTGTTCTTGGCGAAGGTCGCGCAATCGCCGGCCTTGAGCAGCGTCTCGCCGCCATCCTCGACCAGCACCAGTTCGCCTTCCAGCACATAGACAAGCTCGTCCTCATGGCTGTGCCAGTGGCGCTGGCTGGACCAGCCGCCTGATGGCAATGTCATCAGGTTGACGCCGAAATCGGTGAGGCCGCCGGCATCGCCGAGGCGGTGGCGTGTGCGCTCGGCGCAAGGGGCGTCGAAGGGTGCGGGGTAGCCGGAGCCCTTGCGGACAGGCACGGTGGACAGGTCGATCTTGGGCATGGGAGCTCCATTGAATTGGTGGCGGCAATGTATGTCACTGCCGGCGCAGCCACAGAGCCACTTTGCCGCAATGCCTTGCCAACGGCAGGCATCGGCCGTCGCACTCTACGGCGCCCCCTCTGTCCTGCCGGACATCTCCCCCCACAAGGAGGGAGATTGGCTGTCGCCTCAGCCTTCGCCAATTTTCACCGTCGCTAGAAAAGCACGGCGCCGACGCTGCTGATCTCCCCACTCGTGGGGGACATCTCCGGCAAGACAGAGGGGGCGCCGTAGAATGCTATTGCTGGCCAGTCACCAACCCTCAACCCTGATGCGCGGCCGCGAGTTCCTTGACGTGCTTCTCGTGCATCTGCAGCGTCGGCAGCGTCTTCTTGGCGAATTCCTTCATCGCCGGGTCGTCGCCCGAGTTGGCATAGCTGCTGAAAAGGGCTACGGCCTCCTTGTGCGCGTCCGTCTGCATCTGGATGTACTTGGCGTCAAAATCCTTGCCGCTTGCGCTCTTCAACTCGTCGAGCATTGCCTGCTCCTTCGGCTGCAGGGCCGGCCCCGCGGCTTTGGTCGAACCGGTGGTCTGGCCCTGGCTCAGCGCCGCCTTGAACTCCTTGCCGGCTTTGGTGTGGTCCTTGACCATCTGCTTGGCGAATTTCCTGACGTCAGCCGCCTTGGATTTCTCCTCGGCGAGCTTGCTCGACTGGATTTCGAATTCGTTGGAGCTAGGCACCGTCTTGACGAAGGTTGGGGTATCGACCTTGCTGGCGGCCATGGCAGGCGCGACCGCAGTCGAGTTGGCCGCAAAGGCGGCAGGGGCACCGGCGAACAAGGCGACGGCGGCAATGGTGAGAAGCGTTTTCATCTGAGGTCTCCGATTTGAAAATTTCCCTCGGCTAATCAAACGCGGCATTGGCGGCAGGGTTGCGTCCGGAGAACTATTCGTCAGCGACCATCTGCCGAAGAGCCGTCCCGAGCCCCTGGCGGACAAACCTCAGGACAGCACGCCTCGCCATATTGCAGCTGTTCGTTCCAGTTCGGCCGACCCTCAGGCGTGAAATCCATAAGGTTCCACAGGATCTCGCAGATGCCGATGGCGCGCTGATCCTAATGGACGGCGCTGCATTGGGAGCCGGTTGCACTTGTATTGCGTCTGCAGGTTAGATTTCCGGAGCTGGGGAGACACATGCAAGAGGATGAAGAGATCGATCTGCGCTGCCCGCAAGTGGTGGCCGACAATGCCGCCAAGGGGTTGAGGCTGCGAAGAGAATTCGGCCGGGGCGGCACCGAGATCGGCGTGGCGCGGGCGACGGAACTCAAGAACCGCGAAAAGCTGGCGCCATCCACTATCCGCCGCATGGTCAGCTACTTCGCCCGCCACGAGGTCGACAAGCGCGGCAAGAATTACGGCAATGAAGACAATCCATCGGCCGGCCATATCGCCTGGCTGCTGTGGGGCGGCGACGAGGGCCGCGCCTGGGCGCTTGAGCTCAAAAAGAAGATCGGCAATGCGCCCGATATCTGAGGGCTGCCGTAAAACGACTGGCGGGCCCCAAACCCCCGCCTGGGACCCGCCAAGGAGTGGCTGAACACATGCCGGTGCAGCCCCTCCACATCTGCCAGTCGTCGATCCGCCATCGGTCGAAAGGCATGGATGGTGAGGTAGCATCCGGTTGCGGCGGCCTATGTGAAGCAGTTCACAATCCGAAGGATTTCAACAGCGCTCGAGCAATTCCAGGAAAAGTGGGAACCGGTTTTCCTGGGAAAAGCGCGTAGCGTTTTCCCCAGGGAATTGCGGCAAGAAAAAAGCCCTTACCCTTCCCAGGCGACAGGCACCATTCCCAGCCGCTCGTAGAGCCCGAGCGCGGCGGCGTTCTCGACCGTGTTGGTCTTGAGGTCGACATGGGCCGCGCCTCGATCGCGAAAGGCGTTGAAAGCCTGCCACATCAGCGCTTCGCCAATGCCTTTGCCGCGCGCTTCGGGATGGACCGCGAGGTCCTTGACGAAGGCCCTGGTCCAGCACAGCGCTGCGGCCGCCAGCCGTCCCTTGGCGTCGATGACCAGGAAACACAGCGCCGGGTCGAATTCGGCATCGCTGGATATGCGCGGCCACCATTCGTCGAACGGGCCGTCGGTGCCGTCGTCGAACACCTCGGTCAAAAGCGCATGCAAGGGCTGCGCGTCACCATGTTCGAAGCAGCGCATGGTAAAGCCGGCCGGCCAGTGCGGTGCAACGAGCGTCTCGTCGAGGATTTTGCGCAGCCGGATGTCGTTTGGAGCCGGCGGGCGCGGTTCAGGCATCGCGCTCAGGCGTCGGGCTGCAGCCGGCGGCGCTTGCGGTCGACACCGAGGCCGGTGGCCTCGAGCAGGCCTTTGCGCTTGGCGTCGAAATAATAGCCGGTCTGGTAGAGCCAATCGGCCTTCTTGGCGTTGCCACCCGCCACCAGCCAGGCGCCACGCAGATATTTGACCGCGTATTTCAGATTGGTTTCGGCGTCGAACAAGCCCTTGGCCGGCCCGTCATAGCCCATGCCGCGCGCCGTCGCGTGCTTGATCTGCATCAGCCCCCAATGGCCGTTATTGTAAGCCTTGGGATTGTAGGTGCTTTCGCGGTTGACGACGTGGCGCACCAGATCGACCGGCACCTCGTAGAGAGCAGCGTATTTCTGGATCAGCCGGTCGACGTCGCCGCGCATGCCGGTCGCATGCTCTTCTTCCGGGAGACCGAGGGGCGCGGCGGGGAACTGGCCCAGGGAAGCAGGGTTCTGCGGCACGACATAGGCTACCTGCTGCACGCCGGGCATGGCGTTCTGGCCGCCCTTGGCGGTCGCCGGCATGACAAGGCTGGCGGTCGTATATTGCGCCGCGACCGGCTGTCCGGCCTTGGCGGGCGCAGGCGCCTGCCAGGCGTTGGCGGCCATCACCGCAGGCAGGGCCGGGGCCGTGGGCGTCGCGCCGGCAAAGGCCGCGGTCGCGGCAGCCGGCTGCGGGGCGGCATCGAGCGCTGGCGTCGCCGGCGTCGCTTCGGCCGACTGAACGGGTGTTATGCCCGAGGATTGCGGCAGCACCGAAACCGTATCGGGCAGCGGCACGGTGAAGCCGGCATCGCTGCCGGCGGTGGTCGCGGTTTCGGTCAGCGCAGGCGTGGCCTTCATCTGCGAGGTCGATTGGCAGCCGCTGAGGGCAGCTGCGCCGACGATCACAGAGATCGCGAAAAGGTTGAATTTTGCTGGCAAGCCGCGCGGGTCCGATTTGTCGTTGTTAAGAAGTCCTTACACCAGCGATTCCTGGTGGGCAATCGGGACCATCTGGTGGTTTTCGGGTGGCGAGAGCCGGGATCAGATGCCATATTGTTCTGCATATGTACCGGTTGGCATCCCGGTTTTCGCCGCTTTGCGGAAAGGAGCGCATCATGGAAACGGCATCTTCGATCACAGCCGGCCACGCAGTGTTAGAAACAGTGATCGGCTTCATCGGCATCGCCTGGAGCGATAAGGGCCTGATCCGGCTCTGCCTGCCCGAAAGGAGCCGCGAAGCGGTGGAACGCCGGCTGATGCGGCATGCCGGTGTTGCCGCCAATACCACTGCGAACATTGGGCAGCCGCAATGGGTGGTCGAGCTCATCGCCTCGATCAAGGCCTATGCCTCAGGCGAGGACGTCGATTTCTCCGGTGTGCCGGTCGATCTCGACGGCGTCGACGACTTCCGTCTCGCCATCTACGACGCGGCGCGAAAACTGTATTACGGCGAAACCACCACCTATGGCGAACTGGCCAAGCGCGCCGGCCAAGCCGGCCTGCCGCGCGAAACCGGGGCAGCGCTGGGCGCCAACCCGGTGCCGCTGGTCATCCCCTGCCATCGGATTCTAGCCGCGGGCGGCAAGATCGGCGGCTTCTCGGCGCCCGGCGGCTCGGCCACCAAGGAAAAGATGCTGGCCATGGAAGGCGTGCGCGTCGGCCCGCCGCCGGCGGCGCAGGTCTCGTTCGGGTTCTAAGAGCTTGAATGGTATGCCGGCTGGGTATGTTGAGATTCAGGTCAGGCCGCACCGAGAACTATGGTCTTCGAGAACCGGAGCGGAGCGTACTTAATGTACGTGGGCACCGGAAGCGCAGAAGACCATCGTTCGCAGGCCGGCCTCACCTGAATATCAATATGCCCTAATGACGGCGCAGGAAGCGGCGGTGAAAATGGTCGTTCTCGATCCGCTTGCAGAGATAGACCGGGCAGGATTCGGTGTCGGCGCTCGGCACATAGGCGCGCTTCCTGACCTCGCCGACATTGCAGAATTGCTGGCTCTGCACATAGCGGTCGAAGAGCGGCAGCCCCGGCACGCGCCTGGACTGATAGCGCAGGATGACCGCGCCCTGGCGGGCGATCGTGCCTTGCACCCTGTCGCAGCTCATACGAGTGGGGTCGTAGCGCGAGTTCGCCTGCGCCTCGGCGGCCGCCAGCGTCAGGCAGGCGGCAAGCAGAATGGTTTTCACAACCGTTTTCATGACAGTCTCCCAAAACCGGACTAACGCCGTCGGGCGTCCCGGTCTTCCCGATTGCTCGACGCTTTCATGCGATTGGGGCGGCCTTTGGGCGGCGCCACCGCAACGCCATTTTTCGAGCCATCTTGTTTTTGGTGCGAAACCCGCCTATATCAGCTCCATTGATATTTCGGCCGATCGATCCGGGCCTCGCGATCTTCGCGTTTGCTGACGTCTATCTCCAAAATCTCGATACAAACCGGCTGAACCTCGGTTCGGTCAAACCAAAGCAAATGCGAGGACTATTCATATGGCAACTGGTACGGTCAAGTGGTTCAATGCCACCAAGGGCTTCGGCTTCATTCAGCCTGATTCGGGCGGTGCGGACGTTTTCGTTCACATCTCCGCTGTCGAGCGCGCTGGACTGTCGACCCTGGTCGAAGGCCAGAAAATCAACTTCGAGATCGAGCAGGACCGCCGCACAGGCAAGTCGTCCGCTGGTTCTCTGAGCAAGGCAGCCTGATTTTGCGATAGCGCGCGCCGGACGAGAGTTCGGGGCGCGCGGCAAGTCACGGATGTACTGACGGTCGCGCGAGAAGCGCGCTGGAGCGGAAAGACCCGACAAGCTGGATCAGCAGATAGCTGCCGGCCCGGACTTAAAGCTCCGATCAGGCTACCGAAAATGGGAAGGCGGGATTTATCCCGCCTTTTTGTTTGTCTGGAATTGGACGATGGCCATGCTAGTTTCGCCCCATGACCAAGCTCGAACAGATTGAAAGATCCATCGCAGCCCTGAACACCAAAGAACTAAAGGCCTTACCAAATGGTTCGCAGCGTATCGGGCAGAGGTGTGGGATATGCAGATCGAGGCGGACGCCAAGGCTGGCCGGCTGGATAAGTTTGCCGAGCAGGCTTTGGCTGAACTTCACGCGGGCCGACTTCGCCCTCTTTGAATGCGCGCTACGGCCGAAGGCCGCAAGCCCAACCGGGCATCGCGCCCGTTGGCGTCCCGTCCGGAACGAGCCGCGAAGCGGCGGCAAGCGCGAATACAAATCAGCGCCGCAGATGCAGCGGCACCACCTTGTTGTCGGCGCCAAGCAGCGCCTCGATCGACAGCGGCTCCCGGTTGAAGATCGTGCCGGCCAGCGCCGGGCGGCCGAGATGGAACCCCTGTAGCAGGTCGACGCCGCCATCCAGCGCGACGCGCAGATGCACGGATTGCTCGATGCCTTCGACCAGCACCTTGGCGCCGCGATCGTGCAGCGACGAGACGAGCGGCCGGAAGAAGCGCTCGGCGGCAGCGTGGCGGCAGAATTCGGCGAACCAGCCGCCGTCGATCTTCACAATCTCCGGCTGGAGCAGGTTCATCCGCTCCGCGGTCGAGTGGCCGGTGCCGAAATCGTCGATGGCGATGCGGATGCCGTGGCGCCGCATCTCGCGCACCAGCGGGGCCAGCACATTGTCGTCGGCCGCCTGTTCGGTGATCTCGCAGACCAGCATGGCGGCATGCAGGTCGAGATCGCCGAGATGCCGCGTCATCAGCCGGATCTCGGCCAGCGCCCGCCCCAGATGATCGTTGATCATCGGGTTGTAATTGAAGAACAGGCCGAGCCCGTCGACGCCGATGTTGCGGAAGTTTTTCAGATGCAGCATCCGGCACATCGTCTCGACAAACAGGCGGTCGCCCGGCGCAACACTGTCGAAGAACATGGCCGGTGCAACCGGCATGGAGGCGCGCTGCGGTTCGATCAGCGCCTCGACGGCAACCGCGGCCAACGCGCCACCGCGTGGCGCAAAGATCGGCTGGTAGGCGCTCTTCAGCCGGAACGCGCCGTAGACGCCGTATTCGATGCCGACCTCGTCGGCAAAGATCGCTTCGCCGATATCGCGACGCCTATCGCGTTGCCCGGTCATGGCCCGGTCCTGCGCCCGAACACCCTGCCCGGCCGCGCCGGAGGCGCTGCAGTCGGGCCGGCAGGCGTCTTGCCAGGCTCGGCCGCCGCGACAGATGGCTGCCCATCCTTGCCGAAAGCGCGAAAGCTGGTCGGCGCCAGTTCCGGCTTCGCCAGCACGAAGCCCTGCACCATCGATGCGCCGGATTTCTCGGCCAATTCAAGCTGCCAGCCTTCCTCGATGCCTTCGAACACCGTGCGGATGCCCTGTAGTTCGAAGTTCGTCACCATGGCAGTCAGCAGGGCAAAGCCGGCGCCGGATTCCATGAGCTGCGTGATCCAGTGCGCATCGAATTTGACGATGTCGGGCTTGAGCTCCTTGATGCGGTTGATGTCGGATTCATCGGCGCCGTAATCGTCGACGGCAATGCGAAAGCCATTGGCCCGCAGCGCCTCGACAAAGCTGTAGAGCGTTTCCTGCGACGCCGACTTCTGCTCGGTCACCTCGCACACGATGCGGCGCGGATCGATCCCGGCTTCGTGCAGCACCAGCCGCATGTCGCGCAGCGCGTTATCGGCGATGGAGCGCTCGGTAAACACCGACGGATCGAAATTGACGAAGATCGAAGCCTCTTGCGGCAGGCAGGCGCCGGCATTGAGCAAATGCAGCGTGCGCGTCAGCGCCTCGATATGCAGGCGGTCGCCGGCCGGACAGGTGCGGAAGAAGTTCATCGGCGATTGCGGCTCGCCGTCACGAAACGGCCGGATCAGCCCCTCGAACGCTGCGATCGAGAGCTTGCCGTCCTTGAAGGCGAAGATCGGCTGAAAGGCGCTCTGCAGCGTGTAGGGACCCCAGACACCTGAAGCGGTGCCGTCATCGTGACGGATGATGTGGGCAAGCCCGGTGCTGCGCGACAAGGGTCCCTCGCTCCGCGAGACAGGCGAAATGGCTGGCGATCCTGCCGTCAAAGGTTTTAGCGGCCGTTGATGAATTTAGTCTTGCCGGGGATAAGCCGTCGATTGCAGAGCCCGCAACGCAGAGTGAAACCCTCATGCACGCGCTCCGAAAAGCCGATCTCCACGGGTCCTTGACCCTGGCTCATCCGACAATGCTTGCACTTGCCGGGTCGATGCGACATGAGAAGCGCCGCAGCTGTTTGCGGTTGCGCCGACCCCTCTGGAGATATCTGGTCATGGCCTTTCTTGCCGACGCCCTTGCCCGCGTAAAGCCTTCCGCCACCATCGCGGTGACGCAGAAAGCCCGCGAGCTGAAAAATGCCGGCCGCGACATTATCGGCCTCGGCGCCGGCGAACCGGATTTCGACACGCCCGACAACATCAAGAATGCGGCGATCGAGGCGATCCGCCGCGGCGAGACCAAGTACCCGCCGGTTTCGGGCATCGCGCCGCTGCGCGAGGCGATCGCGAAAAAATTCAAGCGCGAGAACAATCTCGACTACAAGCCCGAGCAGACCATTGTCGGCACCGGCGGCAAGCAGATCCTGTTCAACGCCTTCATGGCGACGCTGAACCCAGGCGACGAGGTCATCATCCCCCGCCCCTATTGGGTCAGCTATCCCGAAATGGTGGCGATCTGCGGCGGCACCTCGGTGTTCGCCGATACTTCGATCGACAATGGTTTCAAGCTGACTCCCGCCGTGCTGGAAAAGGCGATCACGCCGAAGACCAAATGGCTGTTGATGAACTCGCCGTCGAACCCGTCCGGCGCCGCATACACGGAAGCCGAGCTGCGCGCGCTGGCCGACGTGCTCTTGAAGCATCCGCATGTCTGGACACTGACCGACGACATGTACGAACACCTGACCTATGGCGACTTCGTCTTCAGGACGATCGTCGAGGTCGAGCCGAAACTCTACGAGCGCACGCTGACCATGAACGGCGTCTCGAAAGCCTACGCCATGACCGGCTGGCGCATCGGCTATGCCGCGGGTCCCGTCCAGCTGATCAAGGCGATGGACATGATCCAGGGCCAGCAGACCTCGGGCGCCTGCACCATCGCGCAATGGGCCTCTGTCGAGGCGCTCAACGGCCCGCAGGATTTCGTCGCCAGGAACAAGGCGATCTTTCAGGGCCGTCGCGACCTCGTCGTGTCGATGCTCAACCAGGCGCGCGGCATAACCTGCCCGTCGCCGGAAGGCGCCTTCTATGTCTACCCGTCCTGCGCCCAGCTGATTGGCAAGAAGACCAAAGCCGGCAAGATAATCGACACCGACGAGACTTTCTGCTCCGAATTGCTCGAAGGCGAGGGTGTCGCAGTGGTGTTCGGCTCGGCCTTCGGCCTCGGCCCCAACTTCCGCATCTCCTACGCCACGTCGGAGACGCTGCTGGAGGAAGCCTGCGCCCGCATCCAGCGGTTCACGGCATCGCTGACCTGAACTGGCGGCACCGAGACGTGAAACCCGGCTTCGAGCCGGGTTTTTGTCAGGAGCAGACCTCAGCCGCCATACTGCTCGCTGGTGACCGCTTCCATCCAATCTGCGTGGACGCCGTCCAGCGCTTCCTGCATGGCGACGTGGGTCATTGTCGTCTTTGGACCCGCGCCGTGCCAGTGCTTCTCGCCCGGCTCGAACGAGATCACGTCGCCCGCCTTGATCTCCTGGATCGGCCCGCCCCATGTCTGCGCAAGGCCGGCGCCCGACGTGACATAGAGCGTTTGGCCGAGCGGATGCGTGTGCCAGTGGGTACGCGCGCCAGGCTCGAAGCTGACCAGCGTGGCCCGCAGCCGCGCCGGCGCTTCCTTCTCGATGATGGGCGTCTGCAGCACGCGGCCGGTGAAATACTTCTCCGGTGCGATGATGGTCGGCACGCTGCCGCAGGCAATGATCTTCATCTCTGGTGACCCCTGAGTTCAGTAGAACCTACCCTGCCCCGGTGCTCGCTACCACCCCAGCCGAGGCCAGAACAGGCCGGCATGTACGCGATAGTCCGCGTAGGCTCCGGCCAGCGGCGTGCGCGAAAATTTCTTCTCTTCGTCCAGCGCCGCAAACACATAGAGGATAGCGATTCCGGCGACCGGCACCACCGCCCAGATCGACCAGGTCGCGATCCCCCACCCGATCCAGAAGACGATGTAGGACGTATAGAAGGGGTGGCGGACATGGCCGTAGGGGCCGTCGGTCAGCAGGCTGTGCGGATCGTCGGGTGCGAAGGCGAAGCGCAATCGCGCCTTGCGCGACGTGACAATCGCCCACCAGAACAGGGCAGAGCTCGCCAGTTCGACGGCAAGTCCGGTGAGCTTTGCCGAACCCGGCTGCGATTGGATCCAAAGGATGGCGAGAAAGAACAGCGCCGTGGCGATGACCGCCGCCGAAATCACCATGGCGCCTGGAGACATCGCCTGCGATTGGAAATGCGCCCGCATCGACCAGACATACTGGCCAAGCGTCGCGATGCTGCAGATCGAGACAAGAAGATCGAGGACTGGTTCCATTGTCGGGATTCCGCGGGTGGTTGCCATGGAGCCGAAGGTTCGTGCCGGCTATCTCTTTAGAAATCGTTTCTTAACCACATGTTTAAAGAACATATAGAGCCAGCGATGCGATGTTGGCGGTCAGGCAAATCTCAAGGTCTAATCCAGCATGAGCATCACTCACCGCAGCATCCGCACGCCGCAGGCCGACTTGCGCCTCAGCCAGTCGTCTGGGTCCGGCATGCCCATCGTCATGATCCATGGCTCGGGCAGTTCGCGCGCCGTGTTTGCCCGTCAGTTCGACAGCCCGCTTGCCGATGCCCATCGGCTGATCGCCTTCGACCTTCCCGGCCATGGCGAGTCCTCCGATGCCCGCGACCCGGCGACCGCCTATACGATTACCGGCCTTGCCCAGACCTCAGCCCGGCTTCTCGACGCTTTGGGCATCGGCCACGCGATCATCTTCGGCTGGTCGCTCGGTGGCCATGTGGCGGTCGAACTTGCCAGCTTCCACCATGCGGTGAACGGCCTGGTGCTGACCGGAGCGCCGCCGGTGTCGAGGGGGCCGTTCGGCATGCTGCGCGGCTTTCACGCAAACTGGGACATGCTGCTGGCCTCCAAGAAGGTCTACTCCGAACGCGACATCGAGCGCTTCGAGGCGCTTTGCTTCGGCGATACCGCCAGTCCGTCTTTCCGCGAAGCCATAAGGCGCACCGACGGCAGGCTTCGCGCCGGCGTGGCGCGCAGCATGTTTGCCGGCAAGGGCGCCGACCAGAAACAGGTGGTCGAGCACGCCCCGTTCCCGGTTGCGGTGATCAATGGAGAGCATGATCCGCTGGTGCGGCTGAGTTACTTCGAGACGGTGGCCTATGGCTCGCTGTGGGAACAATGCCATGTCATATCAGGCGCCGGCCATGCACCGTTCTGGGAACGCCCAGACCTGTTCAACCCGTTGCTGTCGCGCTACGCCGAGATGGTGGTGAAGCAGAGTGCAGCCGCCACGCCCACGCGCCGCACCCAGGCAAGCTGAAATCGCCGGACGGTTCTGATCCCGGGGTCTTGCCTCGGCCGCCTGACGGCGCACCGGATTCCTATTTTCCTTGCCCTGCCGGCTAACCCGTGGGACGATGGGCTTGGGCAGGTGGCTAAGAGAAACAACCCCGCCCCGCGACGGTCGAACAGGCCGGCCGCCGCTCACGACAGGGTGCGATCGGCGCAAAACCGTTTCCACTTTTGCTGATCGCACTCCAAGGGCCAAGCCTGAGTGGAGGTCAGCCATGGGTACTCGCGCCGGAGGACGACGCACGGGACCGAAATGCATTGCCATAGTCGGTCCCTTTGCAAGCGGTAAGACGACACTTCTCGAAGCCATCCTCGCCCGTACGGGCGCCATCCCCCGCCAAAATCCCGTTTCATCGGGAAGCACCGTTTCCGATCATTCGCCCGAGGCGCGGGCGCACGCCATGAGCGTCGAGGCGACCTTTGCCACCACCGAATTCATGGGCGAGCAGATCACCTTCGTCGACTGTCCCGGATCGATCGAATTCTCCTTCGAGGCCGAGCCGGTGCTGGCAGCCTGCGATCTCGCGGTGGTCGTCGCCGAGGCCGACGAGAAGAAGATCCCAGCCTTGCAGCTCATCATGCGCAAGCTCGACGATCTCGGCGTGCCGCGCATCCTGTTCCTCAACAAGGTCGACAAGGCAATCGCCGGCGTACGCGATACGCTGAAGATGCTGCAGCCGGCGAGCGCGGCGCCGCTGTTGCTGCGCCAGATTCCGCTGCGCAAGGACAATGTGGTGATCGGTTCGATCGACCTGGCGCTGGAGCGCGCCTACATCTACCGCGAATATGCCGAAAGCCAGGTTGCCGAAATTCCAACTGATGACAAGGCGCGCGAACTGGAGGCTCGCTTCTCCATGCTGGAGACGCTTGCCGACCATGACGACCAGTTGATGGAGCAGTTGCTGGAGGAGATCGAGCCGCCGAAAGACGCGGTCTTCGACGATCTGTCCGCCGACCTGCGCGCCGGCGCCATAACGCCGGTGCTGATCGGCACCGCCGAAAAAGGCAACGGCGTGCTGCGCCTTTTGAAGGCGATCCGCCATGACGCACCGGATGTCGAGGCGACGCGCAAACGGCTCGGCGTCCCCGACGGCAATCACACCGTGGTCCAGGTGATGAAGACCATCCACACCGCGCATGGCGGCAAGCTGTCCGTGTCGCGCGTACTCTCCGGCCAGATCGCCGATGCAGCCGAACTCTATTTGTCGAATGGCGAGACGGCGAAGGTCTCCGGCATCTACAAGATGCTCGGCAAGGACCAATCCAAGCTCACCGCTGCCAAGGCCGGCGACACGGTGGCGTTGGGCAAGCTGGACGAGGTCAAGACCGGCCAGACGTTGAGCTCCACGAAGGGCGGTATCAAGCCGCTGGTCACGCTGACGCCGCCGCAGCCGGTCTTTGCCTTTGCCCTGCGGCCGAAGGAGCGCAAGGACGAGGTCAAAATGTCGGCGGCCATCCAGCGCCTGGCCGAGGAAGATCCCTCGCTCACCTTGCGCCACAATCAGGACTCGGCCGAGACCGTGCTGTCCGGCCATGGCGAGATGCATCTGCGGGTCGTGCGCGAGCGGCTGGAAGGCAAGAATCAGATTCCGGTCGAAGGCCATGCGCCTGCCGTCCCCTATCGCGAGACGATCCGAAAGACGGTGCAGCAGCGCGGCCGCCACAAGAAGCAGTCCGGCGGCCATGGCCAGTTCGGCGATGTGGTGATCGAGATCAAGCCGCTGCCGCGCGGCTCCGGCTTTCAGTTCTCGGACACCATCACCGGCGGCGTCGTGCCCAAGACCTACATCCAGTCGGTCGAAACCGGCGTGCGCGATTATCTGAAATCCGGCCCGCTCGGCTTCCCTGTGGTCGATGTCGCTGTCAACCTCTCCGACGGCTCCTACCACGCCGTCGATTCCTCCGACATGGCTTTCCAGATGGCGGCCAAGCTGGCCATGAAGGAAGGCATGGCGGCCTGCTCGCCGGTGCTGCTCGAGCCGGTCATGAAGGTCGAGATCGTCACGCCGTCCGAAGCCACTTCGAAGATCATCGCGCTGATCCCGCAACGGCGCGGGCAGATCCTTGGCTACGACGCGCGGCCTGACTGGCCGGGATGGGATGTCGTGGAGGCGACCATGCCGCAGGCCGAGATCGGCGACCTGATCATCGAACTGCGCTCGGCGACCTCCGGCGTCGCCAGCTATCGTTGCGCCTTCGATCACATGGCCGAGCTGACCGGACGGTTGGCCGACGAGGCGATGAACGCCAACGGCAAGGCTGCCTGACAGGCCGAAGGATGATCCGCACAAAAAACGGCGCCCGGATGACCCGGACGCCGCTCTTATTGCGGACCGTCTTCTTGGGAGGAAAACGGCAGGTCCGCCGCACGTATCCGCCGCGCCATACGGCACTTACAGACGAATAGGTTCGGACGCGGTAGCCGCCTGAGCCCGGATCTTCCGAGTGATGCCCCCATCTCCCGGTCGAACCACACCGCGTCCTATGATCTGCTTAAACGATGAATCGCGCCTGCGGCATGTTACCTGAGGTTACATGTCACTGTTACGCGGCGATTTTGCTCGATTTTTCGCTGGCTACGGCAGGCCCGGAAACAAAAAAGCCGGATCAATGAAGATCCGGCTGAGTTTGATTGGAAGTGCCTGTTAAGGCTAACCTCCAGAGGGGAACACTCGAGGGCGCTAATGGGAGGAGAACGCGCCCAGGAGATGATCTATATATGTGCTGTTCATGCCCAAGAAACAAGCATCTATTTTGCAACACACGCATGCAAAAAGGTACAGGCTGTGGTCTAACCCATGTCTAGGGGCCATAGGACCACGAAAAGTTGCCAAATGAATGGCGCGACCGTGCTGTTGCCTTCGCAGAACCGCAAGTCGGGCTGATTCTCGCGCTCGCGGGCAAAAAGCCGAATGACGTTGAATCGGGCAGCAGGCGTTTATTTTTGCGGCAGCGGGATGGGAAGGGTCGGCCGGAAGAAGGGAGACCTGACATGCGGACACCCCAGGCGATCGCCGGCAGCGCGGTCTTCTTCATCGCCGCACCTTGTGTCGTGGCCGGGCTGGTGCCCTGGCTGCTGACGGACCGCTACCGTCTGCCGCGGTCGACGGTGCCCGGCTTCTTGCCGGCTGGCTCCCTCCTGATCGTCGCGGCCATCGCCCTGCTCGTCCATTCCTTTGCCCGCTTCGCGCTCGAAGGCCTGGGCACGCCGGCGCCTGTAGCACCCACCGAGAGACTGGTGATCGGCGGCGTCTACCGCCATGTCCGCAACCCGATGTACGTCGCCGTGCTGTCGATCATCCTCGGCCAGGCGTTGCTGTTTTCAAGCTGGAGCGTCGCTGCCTATGCCGCCATCGGCGCGATCGTCATGGGCTCTTTCGTCAGGTTCTATGAGGAGCCGACTCTCGCCCGCCGCTACGGCGGCGAATACGAGACCTACCGCCGCAATGTTCCCGGCTGGCTGCCACGGCTGACGCCGTGGCGGGGGTGACCAGCACCTCCCAAGGCCATGTTTAAAATGACCAGCTGCGCGCTTTGGCGATGATGAAGTCGCGGAAGACGTGCAGCTTGGCCTGGTTCTTCATTGCATCGGGATAGGCGAAATAGGTGTCGAAGGACGGCACCTCGGTCTCCGGCAAAAGCTGCACCAGATCCGATTCCTTGGAGATCACGTAGTCGGGCAGCATGGCGATGCCGGCGCCGCCCTGCACGGCGCGCTTGATCGACAAGATGTCGTTGATCTGCAGCGTCGGCACCCTTTGCCCACCGTCGAAATCGCCGATCGTTTCCAGCCAGTTCAGCTCCGACAGATGCGACGGCACCGGCACACCGAAAGTGACGATGCGATGGTTCTTCAGATCGGCGACCGAGGTCGGCTTGCCGTGCTTGCCGACATAGGACGGCGAGGCATAGAGGTGGAAATGCACAGTGAACAGGCGGCGCTGGATCAGGTCCGGCTGCTGCGGCTGGCGCAGACGGATCGCGCAATCCGCCTGGCGCATGGTGAGGTCGAGTTCCTCATTGGCGAGGATCAACTGCAGGCTGATTTCGGGATAGAGCTCGATGAACTCCTGCACCCGTTCGGTCAGCCAACCGGCGCCAAGCCCGACTGTCGTCGTCACCCTGAGCACGCCTGAGGGACGGTCCTTTGCCTCGGTCAGCTTCGACTTGATGGTCTCCAGCTTCATCAGCACGTCATGCGCCGTGCGGAACAGCATTTCGCCCTGCTCGGTCAGCACCAGGCCGCGGGCATGGCGATTGAACAGCGGCACCCCGACGTCATGCTCGAGCGCGCTGACCTGGCGTGAAATCGCCGATTGCGACAGGTGCAAAGTCTCGGCGGCATGGGTAAACGACCCAGCCTCCGCCGCTGCGTGAAACACGCGAAGCTTGTCCCAGTCCAACGCCATTGAATTCCCCTCGTTCTGTTCTTGGCGTCTGAATGAAAAATCAGGCTTTTGAACGGCTTGCGACGCCGTCTTGATAGATTTTATTCCGCCGCTTCGCGGTGCACCTCGATGCCGGCCAGGTATTTTTCCGCCTCGAGCGCGGCCATGCAGCCGAGCCCGGCGGCGGTCACCGCCTGACGGTAGATATCGTCGGTCACGTCACCGGCGGCGAACACGCCGGGAACGTCCGTGCGGGTCGAATTCGGCGCCGTCCACAGATAGCCGTTCGGCTTCTGCTTCAGCTTGCCGACAAACAATTCCACCGCCGGCGCATGGCCGATCGCCACGAAGACGCCGTCCACCTGGAGGTGGGTGACCTCACCGGTCACCGCATTTCTGAGCTTCAGCCCTTCGACCGAAGGCGGCAGCGGCGTCTTGCCGGGCCGGCCGGTGATCTCGTCGACGATCGTGTCCCAGATGACTCGGACATTGTCCTTTTTCAACAGCCGCTCACGCAGGATGCGCTCGGCGCGGAAATCGTTGCGCCGGTGGATGACGGTCACGCTCTTCGCCAGATTGGAGAGATAGAGCGCCTCCTCCACCGCCGAATTGCCGCCGCCGATGACAGCGACATCCTTGCCGCGATAGAAAAAACCATCGCAGGTGGCGCAGGCCGACACGCCGAAGCCCATGAAGGTCTGTTCGGTGGGGATGCCCAGCCATTTCGCCTGCGCGCCGGTGGCAATGATCAGCGCGTCGGCCGTGTAGGTGGTGCCGGAATCGCCCGTGGCGCGGAACGGCCGCACATTGAGGTCAACCTCGGTGATGATGTCGTTGATGATATCGGTGCCGACATGCTCGGCCTGCTTCAGCATCTGCTCCATCAGCCACGGGCCCTGGATCGGATCGGCGAAGCCCGGATAGTTTTCGACATCGGTGGTGATCATCAGCTGCCCGCCCTGCTGCAAGCCTGCTACGAGCATCGGCTTGAGCATGGCGCGCGCGGCGTATACTGCGGCGGTATAGCCGGCCGGGCCGGAACCGATGATAAGGACAGGCGCGTGCTTGGTGGTCATCTAAAGCCTCTGCGGGGCAGACAATCGAGTGTGCCTTGGAAAACGACGTGAAATGTTGCTGGTAATGTAAGGGTTGCCAACCACACCAGCAAGACGATCAGGCAGTCGTCCCCGGAAAGCTTCGGCCTACAGGCATATTCGCGCAATGGCCGCTTTCGTTACGGTTGCGAAATCGCCCGACCAAAGGGCTGGCATCGACACAAAAGTCGTTTAAGGACGAGAGCGCGAAAGATTCTTGCGCTAAGCCGAGACCGCCATGCCCCTGAAAGCCGACCTCGACGCCATCGACTGGAAGATTCTGCGCGAGCTTCAGGCCGACGGGCGCATGACCAATGTCGAACTGTCGAGCCGTGTCGGCATTTCCGCCCCGCCCTGCCTGCGCCGTGTCCGGCGGCTGGAGGAAAGCGGCATCATCAGAGGCTATCGCGCCTTGCTCAACGCGCCGGCGCTCGGCATGGATGTCGTCGCCTTCTGCCTGATCGGCCTGCATCACCAGGCCGACGCGGAACTCAAAACCTTCGCCGAGCGCACTCGCGGCTGGCCGATCGTGCGCGACGCCTGGATGGTCTCGGGCGAATCCGACTTCCTGCTGCATTGCGTGGCGAGTGATCTCGGCACCTTCCAGACCTTCGTCATCGAAGAACTGGCTTCGGCGCCGAATGTCGACACGGTGCGCACCGCGCTGACCATCCGCCGCGTCAAGGACGAAGGGCTGGTGGCGTTCAGCGCCCCATGATCGTCCTAGATTCGGGCGAGCGACTCGATAGCCCCCAAAAGCCATACCAGATCATCGGGGTTGCGCAGCGGCAGAACCTCGAAGCCCGGCTCATTACTTCCCTCGCCATCCACCAGCCAGCCGCGCGGCAGGCCGGCACGTTGTCCGGCCTGCATATCCGCGGGATTGTCGCCGACGATCAGCGAGCGTTTGAGATCGAGGCCGAGGCGCTGCCGGGCCTGTAGCAGCATGCCCGGATTGGGCTTGCGCATTGGATGGTCGGCGACCGCCAGTGGCCCGCTGCCCGCCTCGTGGTAGGCGCAGGCCAGAACCATGTCGACGAAGGCATCGCCGGCGGCAAGCAGCTTGAGAACCCGGCCGTTGACCGCGGCAAATTCCTTCCAGCCGAAATAGCCGCGCGCGATGCCGGACTGGTTGGTGACGATGACCACCGGGATGTTGCCCCGGTTGGCCGCCGCGATGACCGGCACGATGCCGTCGCGCAGCACCATTTTGGCGGGATCGTCGGGATAACCCGTATCGACATTGATGGTGCCGTCGCGGTCGAGGAACAGCGCCGGCGCGTTGGCTGGAAACACCCGCGAACCCACCCGCTCAACCCACAGGCCGGGCTCAGCCAGCGGGTATGGACCGTAGGCCCCGGTGTCAGCCATTCGACAGACGGTCTTCCACCACCTCGCAGAGATAGTGGTAGAGGCAGAGATGTCCCTGCTGGATGATCGGCGTCGAGGTCGAGGGCACGTTGAGCAGTATGTCGGTGAGCGGCTTGAGTTTGCCACCGCTGTCGCCGGTGAGGCTGACCACCGTCATGCCCATCATCCGAGCCTGTTCGGCGGCAGCCAGAATGCTCGGCGAATTGCCGCTGGTCGAGATGGCAAGCAGCACGCCGCCGGGCGCGCCATGCGCCTCGACCTGGCGCGAAAACACCGTGTCGAAGCCGTAGTCGTTGCCCCAGGCGGTCAGCATCCCGGCGTTGGCCGGCAGCGCAATGACATTGTAGGCCTTGCGCTCCCTAAGAAAGCGGCCGACCAGTTCGGTGGCGATATGGATGGCGTCGCTGGCCGAGCCGCCATTGCCGCAGACCAGCAGCGCCTTGCCCGACGAGAGCGCCGATACCACAGCGCTCACGGCGCGTTCCATCTCGCTGGTCAGGTCGCGCTCAACCGTGGCGGTGATGGCGGCCGCCGAGCGGACAAGGTAATCGTTCAGTCCCGACATGAATTCCTCAGTTTGTAGTACCGGCGCGCAATTTGCCGATCGTGCCGGTGGTGCTCTTGCCGGCGACAAGGTCGACCAGGACGACGCGCCCGCCCGCCTTCTGCACCACATCGGCGCCGACAACGGTTTCGACCGTGTAGTCGGCGCCCTTGACCAGAATGTCGGGCAGAAGCGCCTCGATCAGCGCCAGCGGCGTATCCTCTTCGAACACCACGACCGCATCGACCGAGGCCAGGGCGGCGAGCACGCAGGCACGATCATGCTGATCGTTGACCGGGCGCCCGGCGCCTTTCAGCCGACGCACCGAGGCATCGCTGTTGAGGCCGAGCACCAGCCGGTCGCACTGGCTGCGCGCCGCGTGGAGAAGACTGACATGGCCGGCATGCAATATATCGAAGCAGCCATTGGTGAAGCCGACGCTCAGGCCCTCGTCCTTCCAAGCCGCCACCATGCGCGCGGCCGATGCGGCATCGAGGATGGCGTCCTTGTGGGCGGTGGGGCCGTGCGAGCGGAACAGCGCGCCGGTGAGTTCCTCCACGGTCAGCCGCGCGGTGCCGCGTTTGCCCACCACCACACCGCCGGCGGCATTGGCGATGGAGGCGGCCATGATGCGATCGGCGCCCGCGGCCAGAGCCAGCGCGAAGCTCGCGATGACCGTATCGCCGGCGCCCGAAACGTCGAACACTTCGCGCGCCTGGGTGGCGATGTGGCGCGCCTCATCCGCGCCGACGACGCTCATGCCCTTTTCGCTGCGGGTGGCGACGACGAAGTCGAAGCCATGTGCCGAAATCAGCTGGCGTGCCGCCGCGACGATCTCGTCGTCGGCGAAAACCGGGCGACCGACAGCTTCGCCAAGCTCCTTGCGGTTGGGCGTGATGGCGGTCGCGCCGGCATAGCGCGCATAGTCGCGGCCCTTGGGATCGACCAGCACCGGTTTTCCCGCCTCGCGGCAGATGGCGATCAGGTCGGCAGCGACGCCGTCGAGCAAGATGCCCTTGCCATAGTCGGACAGAATGACGATGTCGGCGCGCGTGAGTGCGGCGCGAAAATGCCGGACCAGGTCCGCCCGTTCCTTGTCGTCGAGCGGCTTGATCTCTTCCTCATCGAAGCGCAGCACCTGCTGATTGAGCGCGCTGAAGCGGCTCTTCGACGACGTCTTGCGGCCGCGCTCCTGCCCCATATCAGCCGTGTCGGCGCCGAGTTCGCCAAGCATCCGCACCAGATTGTCGCCGGCCACATCGGTGCCGATCACCGATATGGGAATAGCGCTGGCACCCAGCGAGACGATGTTGGCGACAACGTTGCCTGCGCCGCCCATCGTCGAGGTCTCACCGCGCCCGTGCAGCACCGGGATCGGCGCTTCCGGCGAGATGCGCTCGATGACGCCGTTGACGAAACGGTCGAGGATGAAGTCGCCGACCACCAGCACGGCAACGTCGCCAAAGCGGGCAATGGCGCGGTGCAAAGGTTCGGGCGAAGGCGGATTGTGCTTGATCATGTCACTGGCAATGCGAGGGAAAGGCCGACCTCAATCACGCTGAAAATTGTCAATTTACGGGCCGGATCGTTCATGGCGAAGCCGATATACCGCAAATCCGCGCAGCGCAACGTCAGGGCGGCCGTCAGCTCTTCTGCAACGCGACGTGGACGCCCAGTCCGACCAGCACCGCCCCGCCCGCCCGCTGCATGATGCGCTGCGCACGGCTGGAGCGCTTCAGCCGGGCGATCACCATGCCTGCCAGCAACACGCAGACAATATCTGCCGAAGAGAACATTAAATTGACGATGGTGCCCAGCACGACGAATTGCAGCCACACCGGGAACCCCGCCGAGGCATCGATGAACTGTGGCAGGAACGCCATGAAGAAGATCGCCGTCTTCGGATTGAGCACTTCGACGGTGATGCTCTCGAAAAATGCCCGGCGCGCCGATTTGCGCTCGATCGCCGGCAGCGCCGTGTCACCGTCCCCGCGCTTGCGGAACAAGGACACGCCAAGCCAGATCAGATAGAGCGCGCCGATGAGCTTGACCGCCATGTAGAGCGGCGGCACCGCATGGAAGAGCACCGACAGCCCGGCGGCAGCCGCAAAGACATGGAAATAACCGCCAAGATGGATGCCAAGTGCCGCCGTCAGCCCCGACCAGCGCCCGCGCGCCATGGTCTGCGCGGCGGCATAGAGCATGGCCGGTCCTGGAATATAGGCAAAGATCGCCGTGGTGGCGAAAAACGCAATGAGCAGTTCGGTCGACGGCATTTTTTGTCCCCTAGTTTGCGGGCCTCGATAAAGCGGGCGCTTCGCAGTCTCACTATGTCGTCGTGGTGCTTCATCGACAGCCCGGCTGCCCTCCCTTATAAGGACCGGAATCGCAAGCAACCAGAGGCCTTCATGATCATCGTCACGGGCGGGGCCGGCATGATCGGCTCCAACATCGTCGCCGCACTCAATGCCGAAGGCCATGATGACATCCTCGTCGTCGACGACCTCACCGACGGCCACAAGATCGCCAACCTGGCCGATTTGCAGATAGCCGACTATCTCGACAAGGACGAATTCTTGGCCACCTTGGAAGCCGGCGACCTAGGCCGAGTGGAGGCCGTCTTCCACCAGGGCGCCTGCTCGACCACCACGGAATGGAACGGCAAGTTCATGATGGACGTGAACTACGCCTTCTCAAAGCGGTTGCTGCATGGCTGTCTTTCGCTGCGCATACCGTTCCTCTATGCCTCCTCGGCTTCCGTCTACGGCGGCGGTTCGGAGTTTCGCGAGGACCCCGCACTTGAGCGGCCGCTCAACGTCTACGCCTATTCGAAGAAACTATTCGACGACTATGTCAGGCGCACCGTGTTCGACACCGATCATTCGCAGGTCGCGGGCCTGCGCTACTTCAACGTCTATGGCCCGCGCGAGGCGCACAAGGGCGCCATGGCCTCGGTCGCCTTCCATCTGTTCAATCAGGTCGGGCGCGGCGAAAACCCAAAGCTGTTCGGCGCCCATGACGGCTTCGGCCCCGGCGAACAAAGCCGCGACTTCATTCACGTCGGCGATGTCGCCGACGTCAATCTGTGGCTGTGGAAGCGCGGCTCGAGCGGCATCTTCAACTGCGGCACCGGCCGCGCCCAGCCGTTCCGCGCCATTGCCGAGACCGTGATCGATACGCTGGGCCAGGGCGAGATCGAGTTCATCGAATTCCCCGATCACCTCAAGGGCAGCTACCAGAGTTTTACCCAGGCTGATATGTCCCGCTTGCGCGCAGCCGGCTATAATGGGCAATTCCGCAGCGTGGAAACCGGCGTCAGAGACTATGTCGAATGGCTGAAAGCCCAACGATCCTCGTGATCGGCCCACGCTGGGTGGGCGATATGGTCATGGCTCAGTGCCTGTTCTCGGCATTGAAGGAGCTCCATCCCAACGCCGCCATCGACGTGCTTGCCCCGGCCTGGGCGGCCCCGCTGGTCAAGCGCATGCCCGAGATTCGCCAGCAGATCGATTTCCCGCTGCAACCCGGCGCGCTTGAATTCATCATTCGCCGCCGCTTCGGCCGCCTGCTGCGCGGCCGCTACGACATGGCCTACGTCCTGCCGGGTAGCTGGAAATCGGCGCTGATCCCGTTCTTTGCCCGCATTCCGCGCCGTTTCGGCAATTTGCGCGAAATGCGCTATGGCCTGCTGACCGACATCTTGCCGCTGCCCGATGCCGTCAAACGGCACACCGCGCAGGCCTATTTTGGCCTCGCCCAAGGCGGACATTTCCGGCCGCCGCGGCTCACCGTCGACGCCGGCAATCAGAAAGAGCTGCTCGCTCGCTTCGCACTTCAGCCGGGAAAATTCGTCGCCATGATGCCCGGCGCCGAATTCGGTCCGGCCAAACGCTGGCCTAGCGAAAGCTATGCCGGCCTCGCCAGAGAGATGATGGCGAAAGGATTCAAGGTCGCGTTGTTCGGCTCGAAGAACGATCGCGACGTCACCGCCGAGATCGCAGCACTCGCGCCCGGTGTCGTCGATCTGGCAGGAAAGACGCGGCTGGAGGACGCCATCGACCTGATCGCCGCGGCCAGGCTGGCGGTGTCCAACGACAGCGGGCTGATGCATGTCGCGGCCGCCGTCGGCACGCCGGTCGTTGCCGTCTACGGTTCGACCTCGCCGGAAAACACGCCGCCGTTGGCTGAACAGCGCGAACTGATCTGGTTGCATCTGTCCTGTTCGCCCTGCCACCGGAAGGTCTGTCCGCTCGGCCACCTCAACTGCCTGAAGACGCTGGACGTTGCCCGAGTGGCAGCGGCGGCGGACAGGTTGCTGGAACTCCCGGCCGCCGCATGAAGGTGTTGATCGTCAAGACCTCCTCGATGGGCGACGTCATCCACACCTTCCCCGCCGTCGAAGATGCACGCCGCAAGCGCCCCGATATCGCCTTCGACTGGTGCGTCGAAGAGGCCTTTGCCGGCATCGTCGCGCTGCATCCGGCGATAGCAAAGATCCATACCGTCGCCATCCGGCGCTGGCGCAAGCATCTGTTCAACGCCGGCACATGGCGGGAGGCGACAAGCTTGCGCCGCGCTCTGCAAGCAGGCGAGTACGACCTCGTCATCGATGCGCAGGGGCTGCTAAAATCGGCCCTGGTGGCGAAACAGGCAGCGGCACCAATCGCAGGTTTCGAACGCGCAAGCGCGCGGGAGCCCTCGGCAACGTTGTTTTACCAGCGCAAATACGCCGTGCCGCGCAACCTGCACGCCATCGAACGCACGCGCCGGCTGTTCGGGCTGGCGCTCGGCTACGAGCCCGATCTTTCGGCGCTCGCATCCGGGATTGTGCCGCCTCCCGGCGGCCTGGCCGGCATTGACGGCAAGACGGCCTTCCTGCTGCACGGCACCAGCCGCGAGGACAAGAAATGGCCCGCCGAAGACTGGATCGAAACGGCTCGCCTGCTGGTTGGTAGCGGAATGACGCCGGTCACCACCTGGTCGAACGAGCGTGAGAAGGCGGTGGCCAAGGCGATCTCGAAAGCTGTGCCGTCAACGATCGTGGTGCCGAGATCGCCGCTGGCAGACATTGCCGCGATCCTTGGCCGCTCGACGCTGGTTATCGGCGCCGACACCGGTCTGACCCACCTCGCCAGCGCCTTCGGCCTGCCGACGGTCGCGGTGTTCCTGGCGACCGAGCCGGGTTTGACCGGCCCGCGCGGGCAATATGCCTCAACGTTGCTGGCCGCATCGGGGGAGCGCCTCGTGCCGGCACAGGTGGTGTCGGAAGCAGAAAAGCTATTAGCCCTTAAGCTCCAAGCTGCGGCATAGGACCTTCCAGAATTCTGAGGTGCTAGATAAATTGCACCTGGACGATCTCGTAACCCCTGGCGCCGCCAGGTGCGTTGACCTCAATCGCGTCGCCGACTTCCTTGCCGATCAGAGCACGGGCAATCGGCGAGGAGATCGAAATACGGCCCGATTTCACGTCCGCTTCCTGGTCGCCGACGATCTGGTAGGTCTTCTTTTCCTCGGTGTCCTCGTCGACCAGCACCACCGTGGCGCCGAACTTGACCTTGTCGCCGCTAAGCTTGGTGACGTCGATCACCTCGGCCCGAGCAATATAGTCTTCCAGTTCGTTGACACGGCCCTCATTGAGGCTCTGCGCCTCTTTGGCGGCATGATATTCGGCATTTTCGGACAGGTCGCCATGCGAGCGCGCTTCGGAGATCGCCTCGATGATACGCGGCCGCTCTTGCTGCTGGCGCCAGCGCAGTTCTTCCTTCAATGACGCGAACCCCTCGCCTGTCATCGGGACCTTGTTCATGATGCCTGACCTTTCCTGCCGCCACCCCCGCATTTCGGGGAAAGCCTTGTCGATGGGTATAAAAAGAAAACGGGTCCGGCAGCCTCGGGCTAACGGAACCGTTTCACCGCAGTTTTCCCCAATATAGCGATCCTCGCGCGTTTTTCACGCTGAAAAAGCAGGCTTTTTGAAAAATCATGAGCCGATTGTCCAATTGTCGTTACGGCACGTGCAGCGTGTTGCAGTTGCGACAACCAAAAAACCGACTGCGATTGCTCGCAGCCGGCCCAGAGAAGCCGTTGGGGTTGGGTCAGCTTCTCATGAAATGGTAGATCTGTTCGGCCAGCATGCCGTATTCGCGGGAACCTTTGCCGGTCCGCTTCTCGATCTCGGCCAGCTGCGCCTGGGCGCCGGCCAGATCGCCGATCTGCAGATGGGCCTCGCCGAGATATTCGCGCACCAGCGTGTAATCCGGGTTGATGCGGAGCGCTTCCTCGTAATAGCCGAGGCCGACGGTGACACGGCCGGAATGGCGATGCGAATAGCCGAGATAGTTGAGGATGCGTGGATCCTGCTTGTTGGCGGCAAGGCTGAGCACGGCGATCGCCTCATCATAACGCCCGGCCATGGCCAGGTCGTGACCAGCATCGTAGATGTTGTCGTCGTCCAGCATGCCGTACTTCGGCGCGACGCATTTCTGCTTTTTCTTGTCCCAGACCTGCCCCTTCTTGCACTGGGTGGTGGTCTCGGTACCACCGCCACCGCCGCCGGCCGCAAACACCGGAACCGCAAAGAACTGCAGCGCCACAAGCGCCGCAGCCGCCTGGATCAACACTCTTTTATGCATCGAAGCCTCCTTGAGGGATAATGACGATCTTGAGGGATAATGACGATAATGAAAAGCTAACGCCGGGATGCAGACTTTTCATCCCGGAAACCCGCAGCCGCCGAAACTATTTGTGCGGCCGTGCCTAACCTGAATTCGGTCAAAGGCGGGAGCCAGGGATCAGAACATGACGTGACGCGCGCTGCAAATCCGCTATCATTCCGGAAATGATCAGCGGGGGTGCCCGAGAGTGCAACAGCGCCGTGAGCGGGAATGGGAGCTATCGATCGGCCCGGACACCGTGCGCCTGTTCATTCTCAAGGCAAAGGGACTGAGTGCTGCCGTCAACGAAGACTATGCCGACGGTGCCGAGCATGAGGTCGAGCTCGATGGTGAATCACATGCCAATCACCACCATGACGGTCTGGCGGAGGAAAGCGCGGAAGACCTCACCGAGGAAGAGCTGCGCGAGCTGATCAACGACCTCAACGTCGACGAAGCGGCCGAGTTGATCGCGCTGGCCTGGGTCGGCCGCGGCGACTATGACGCAGCGGAATGGTCCGATGCGGTTGCCGCCGCGCGCGACCGCGCCAACAAGCGCACGGCGAAATACCTGCTCGGCATGCCGCTTTTGGCCGACTGGCTGGAAGAAGGGCTGGAAGCGATTGGCGCGTAACGGCGTGGTTACCGTTCGTGATGGGCCGCAGGCAACCTCCGGGCGCTCGCGCCGTTGAGGAGGATGGGGTCGCTTGTACTTTCCCGAACATGCAGAGTTGCACTGGTCATGGTCGTCACGGCTCTGCTGCTGACGCCCCTGCTGACGCAAGCCGACGCCAAACAGCGCAAGAAGCATTACACGCCGCTGTCACAGCGGTTGGAGCAGCTGTTTTCACCGCGGGTCGACTCGCATCCTAAGCCGCGCAGCAAACACCGCCAGAAGCCCAGTCCAAAGCGGCACATCACGCCAAAGCAGGTGGAACAAAAGACCCCGGATAAAAAGCCCTCGCCCGCCGATGTTCCGGTGCAGCCCTCGCGCGTTGTCCCGCTGCCCGAGGCGCGTCCTTCAGAGGCGCCGAAGACCGGCGCGGCACCGATCGAAAAGCAAAAGGCCGAAGGTCCGAACCCCCTTGGCGCGCCCAACCGGTCCAATGACGATCGATTCAACGAAGAAAAGTCCCGTTTTAAAAAGCAGGCGCGGCCCGGACCGTCAGCCCCGAAGCCGTCGACCGATAGGCAAAGCGAGCCCGAGCCGCCGGCCGCGGTGCCGATTCCGACACAAAAGCCAGACACTTCGGAACCTGAAGCTCAGCCGCTGGCCGTTGCTCCGCAACCACCTGAAAAACCCGATGCCGGCGACAAGAAGATGCTGCCCGATGCGCGCTCGGCCGATGTGCCCGATGCAAAAATGCCGGCGGCGGAAGTCGCCTGTCGCGAGCGGCTGATGGCCCTTGGTGTCGAATTCGAGGAGCATAAGGCGGAAAGCAATCCCGACATCGGCTGCTCGATCCCCTATCCCCTGGTGCTGAAGTCGCTCGGAAAATCCATCGCCATCGGACCCACGACCGAACTCAACTGCCCGATGGCCGAGGCGGCAGCCCGCTTTGCCGCCGAAATCATCCAGCCTGCGGCGAAAGCCGAGTTCGGCGCCGACCTGAAATCGATCAACCAGGCATCGGCCTTTGTCTGCCGGCCGCGCAACGGCACGCGCCATCTGTCGGAACATGCCTTCGGCAATGCGCTCGATATTGCCAGCTTCACGTTGTCGGATGGCAGAAAGGTCGAAGTCGGTCCAACGCCGCCCGAGAAGGACGGCAAATTCCTCAATGCGGTGCGCAAGGCCGCCTGCGGACCGTTCAAGACCGTGCTTGGGCCGGGCGCGGACCCGGACCATTCCCTGCATTTCCATCTCGATCTCGAACCGCGCCGGAATGGTGGCACTTTCTGCCAGTAATGGCCCTCCAGTGATCGTCATGCCGGTGATGGTCTGGCTGCCGCATTTCGGCCGCAGGCATGAACGTGGACGCTGAGTTTTCCTTTACCCTTGATCGTTAAAATCCCATCGATCAAGGACAGGATTCCGCCCATGGCCGCAATATTTCGCGCCGCCGCGAAGGCAAAAAGCGCAGCGATACTGGCCACCGGTCTTGCGCTGGCCGCCGTTTCGGCTTGCAACACTGGCAGCGTGCTGTCGCTGCAGCCGGCCGTCGATGTCGGCTCGCAGACCGCGGCCGTGCCGCAATATGAAGGCATGCAGAAGCTCGTCCCGTCCAATCCCTATATGACTGCCGCCTATCCGCGCATGGACGAGCCGATGTCGGAGCCGCAGCAGATGCCGGCCAGCGAAACCGATTGCCGTGGCGAGCTGAAGCGCCTTCGCGTCGTCTACACCGATGTCCAGCCGATCCATGAGGGACAGTGCGGCATAGACTGGCCGGTCAAGGTCTCCGCCATCGGCGGCATCCAGATGAAGCCCGCCGCGACATTGACCTGCGACATGGCCGCAAGTTTCGCCGCCTGGACCAGCAACGAACTGGTTCCTTCCGCCCGCTGGCGCTATTTCTCGGGCGTCAAGACCATCCACCAGGGCTCAAGCTATTCCTGCCGCAACATCGCCGGCGAAGGAGTCCTGTCCGAGCACGGCAAGGGAAACGCCCTCGACGTCATGAGCATCGAGCTCAACAACGGCGACGACATCGACGTGCGCAAGCCCGGCCTGTTTGCCTTCCGCACCCGCGGTTTCCTCAACAATGTGCGCGCCGACGGCTGCCAGTATTTCACCACCGTGCTCGGTCCCGGCTACAATTACGATCACCGCAACCATTTCCATTTCGACATCAAGAACCGCAAAAGCGGCTACCGCGCCTGCCGCTAAGGCGTTTCACCGTTCAGAAATCAGTCGGGATTGGCGTTCCCGGTGGAAGCGATGATTTGCTCGGCCACCAGATCCTGGATGCGCCAAAGGTTCCTGTCGCGGATACCGCTCTCTTCCAACTTGCTGACGGTTCGGAACAGGTATTGAGCCGACGAGCCCCAATGCCCGGCAGCCCGCGCCAGCGTGTCGGCAACCTGCTCCAATGGCAGCCGGCCCGCATAGGCCCTGCCGTCTGGCGCGGCGACGAAAGCCAAGGCCCGCAACGGCCCATCCTTGGTCTTGACCTTGATCCAGCATGGCACGTTAGTCGGCGGGTTGGCATCGATCTCGCGGCGCATCAACTGGCCAAGTTGCCCGACATGGTCTTCCGCGGGCAGCCGATAGACGATGCCGTTGCAGCTGCCGCCTCGATCGAGCGCCAGCATCAGCGCCGGCAAATCACGGGTTCCGCGCCAACGGGTCAGCGTCAGGCAGAACGAGCGGTGCCATCCTGGCGCCGTGGCCGGGCGCTGCTCGACATGGGCGAATTCGGGGTTCCAGATCAGCGACCCGTAGGCAAAGACCCATAGCGCTTCAGGCCGATGCTCCGACAGAAGTTGCTCGACAAGACTATCGAACTCCGCGTCCGTATGCTCGGTTGTTCCGGGCTCGGGACCCGCATCCGGTTCGACACGCTCGACCCTTGCGACAAGGTCCGCGGTCAATGCCATCGAGCTGCGACCCACCGGCTTCTTATCCATTGCTGCTCACCCCACGCAAAAACGATGGCCGACGATAGAACGGCTGCTCGCCGCTGGCCATTGATTTTCAGGGTCCGTCAGGCACAGATACCGCACGGATCGAGCCGCTTTCATGAGCCGACGAAGCCTGCAACGACGCGCATTGACCTGGCTCGCCGCTCTTCTGGCGGTCTGGCTGGCCCTCGCCTATGTCGCTGCGCCGGAATTCTGGACGGTTCGCGACCGCGGCTTTCGCACGCAGACTTTCGAGATGGTGACACACACGCCGCAAGGCATTCCGGGCGACCCGATCAATATCGGCCTTGTCGGTACCGAAAAAGAGATGGTCCATGCCTTCGCCATGGCCGGATGGGATACGGCCGATGGCGTGACGCTAAAGACCGCGATCGAAATCGGTGAGAGCGTGCTGTTCGACCATCCCTATCCTGACGCCCCGGTCAGCCGGCTGCTGTTCGAAGGCCGCGCCCAGGATCTCGCCTTCGAAAAGCCGGTCGGCGGCAGCGCCGACCGGCGCCATCATGTCCGCTTCTGGCGCAGCGATGCGACCGGCGACGACGGCCGAACGCTCTGGATGGGCTCGGCCAGCTTCGACCGCGGCGTTGGTCTCAGCCACGATACCGGCGCCATCACCCACCATATCGCCCCTGACATCGACGCCGAGCGCGATCTCGTGATCCACGACCTGTCGGCGGCCGGCATGGTGATCTCGGTGAGCGACATCCCGGGCATCGGCGCCACCAGGACCGGACGCAACGGCGGCGGCGATCCCTATTTCACCGACGGCAAGGCTGTTGTCGGGGTGCTCAGGCAATTCCCCTGAACCACTGTCATTTTCCAAAAATCATCGCGGACTATTTTCCTGCGGCCCGCCGCAATGCTATTGAGCCCTGATGCTATACGTCGAAATCGCCACCGTGGTCGTCCTCATCTGTGTGAACGGCCTTCTGTCGATGTCCGAGCTCGCCATCGTGTCGTCGCGCCCGGCGCGGCTCAAGGCGATGATCGACCGGGGCGTCAATGGCGCCGGGCGTGCGCTGACGCTCGGCTCCAATCCCGGCAAATTCCTGTCGTCAGTGCAGATCGGCATCACTCTGGTCGGCGTGCTGTCGGGCGCCTTCTCCGGCGCCACGCTGGGCGACAGGCTGTCGGTGTACCTGGCCTCGACCGGCATGCGCGAAAACATCGCCGATCCGCTCGGCGTCGGCATTGTCGTTGCGATCATCACCTATTTCTCGCTGATCGTCGGCGAACTGGTGCCCAAGCAGATCGCGCTGCGCGATCCCGAGCGTGTTGCGGCCCGCGCGGCGCCTGCGATGACCATCCTCGCCACCGTCTCGGCGCCGCTGGTGTTCCTGCTCGACATTTCCGGCCGCGCCATATTGTGGTTGCTCGGCCAGCGCGGCGAGAGCGAGGAAAAAGTCACCGACGAAGAGATCAAGATGCTGGTCGCCGAGGCCGAGCACCACGGCACCATCGAATCTGACGAGCGGCGCATGATCGCCGGCGTCATGCGGCTCGGCGATCGCGCCGTGCGCGCCGTGATGACGCCGCGCACCGAGGTCGACTGGATCAATTTGCAGTCCGATGAGGGTGCCATCCGCAAGCTCTTGATGGAGACCCAGCATTCGCGCCTGCCGGCCGGCGATGGCGGCGTCGACGTCATGGTTGGCGTTGTTCAGACGCGCGACGTGCTGGCCGCCCTGCTTGCCGGCCGCGCACTCGATCCGCGCAAGCATGTGCGCGCCGCCCCCATCGTCTACGATCAGGCCGACGCGCTGGATGTGCTGCAGAAGCTGAAGGAATCCGACGTGCCGATGGCGCTGGTGCATGACGAATACGGCCATTTCGAAGGGATCGTCACGCCTGCCGACATTCTCGAGGCCATCACCGGCGTCTTCCGGGCCGATACCGACGCCGGCGACGAGGAAAACGCCGTCAAGCGCGAGGACGGCTCATGGCTGCTCGCGGGATACATGCAAGCCGACGAGATGGCTGACGTTCTCGGTATCGACCTGCCGGAAAATCGCGATTACGAGACCGTCGCCGGTTATGTGCTGTCGCACATGCACCATCTGCCGACGACCGGCGAATGCGTCGACGCGCAAGGCTGGCGTTTCGAGGTCGTCGACCTCGATGGCCGCCGCATCGACAAGCTGATCGCCACCCGGCTGCCCAGCGGCCATCGCGAAGTGGTGCGTTGACGCTCTGCCGTCAAAGCGAATAGCGCCCTCAGACCGCGGCTTCAATCGGTTCGGCAAGCTTCGGATTGGAGCGCGAGGCGATCAGGCAACTGGCCACGATCAGGGCCGCTCCAGCCAGCGTGGTCCAGGTCGCCGCCTCGTCGAAGAACAGCCAGCCAAACACGATCGCCCAGATGAAGGCGGAATACTCCGTCGGGATTAGATATTGCGCTTCGGCCCGCGCGTAGGACCAGCTCATCAGGAACTGGCCGGAGAGCGACAGCGCCGTCACCCCGGCCAGTGGAAGCCAGAGATTGCCCGGCAGGGCAACCGCGAGCCAGGGAGCGGCGGGGAGAAGGACGGCGGCAACGCACAGGTTCTGGAACAGCATGATCTCGACTGGTTTGGCTACCAGCGCCTGCCGCCGCGAGAGGATCAGATTGTAGGCGTAGAACACCGTCGATGCGAGCACCGCCACCGTGCCAAGCAGGGCATCCCCGGTATAGTTCCCTTGCCCGAACTGTCCGGCCATGATGATGACGACGCCGGAGATGCCCGCCAGCGACGCCCAGATCGCCTGGCGCTGTATGCGTTCGCCCAAAAGCAGCGCCGCCAGCAGGAGAGCGAACAGCGGCGCGACGAAACTAAGCCCGATCCCATCCGCTAGCGGCAATCTGGCAAGGCCCCAGAAGAACGACAGCAGAACGATGCCCACGATCACGGCGCGCAGCGCGTGTAGCCGCAGCACGGAAGGCGTGGGAAGGGAACGCGGCCCCGCCGCCCAGGCCGTGCCCGCGACCACGCTCGCAAGCATGCTTCGCCACAGCACCGTGTTGTAGACACCGACGGCGATCACCAGGATTTTCATCGCCGCATCCATGGCGGACAGAAGGAAGATCGCAAGTGCACAGACCAGCACCGGGGTCATGGGGGAAACGACGCCTGACAGGCTGGGTGACTTCACGGGGCATGCTCATGTGATGGATCGCAGCCGGATATATCAGGGGAGGACGGCCAGGCCAGATGGCAGGGCCGTGCATATGGCGGTCCAACCGATCTTCGCAGCCCCTCGATTTGAATTCGGTGCGTCGGCAGCGCCTTTCGCTATCGGCCCCAGCCTGCCCTCACCCATGATTGATCCGCTGGAAGAATGGCAAAAGCAACCAAAGCCTCTATATCGATTGTCATGGATGCATCGAACGAACACGCGCTAAACGACGAGCTTCTCCAAGATATCCAGCGCCTGTCCTTCGAGTATTTTCTCAACGAGGCCAACCCTGCCAACGGCCTGGTCGCCGACCGCAACACGCAGGCGTCGCCTGCCAGCATAGCCGCCGTCGGGCTCGCTTTGTCGTCCTATCCCGTCGGTGTCGAGCGCGGTTTCATGACGCGCGATGCCGCAATCGAGCGGACGCTCGCCACGCTTCGCTTCTTCTGGAACGCCCCGCACGGGCCGGAGCCCGATGCCACCGGCTACAGGGGTTTCTACTATCATTTCCTCGACATGAAGACCGGCCGCCGCGTCTGGAATTGCGAACTGTCCACGATCGATACCGCCCTTTTGCTTGCCGGTGTTCTGGCCGCCGGCGCTTATTTCGACGAGGACGATGAGCTCGAACTGGAAATCCGCCAGCTTGCCGATGCGCTCTACCGCCGTGCCGACTGGCGCTGGGCGCAGAACGGCGGCGCCACCGTCACCCATGGCTGGCGGCCTGGAAAAGGCTTTCTCCGCTACCGCTGGGAAGGATTTGACGAGGCGCTGATCCTGTACGTCCTGGGTCTCGGTTCGCCGACCCACTCGCTAACTCCCGAGAGCTACGCGGCCTGGCTGTCCACTTACAAATGGAAGACCATCTACGGCCGCGAGATGGTCTATGCCGGCCCGCTTTTCATCCACCAGTTCTCGCATATCTGGATCGATTTTCGCGACATCCGCGATGCCTTCATGCGCGATCACGACCGGGACTATTTCGAAAACAGCCGCCAGGCGACGTATCTGCAGCGCGATTACGCAATCCGCAATCCGAGGGGGTTCGCGGGCTATGGCGAGAATTGCTGGGGCGTCACCGCCAGCGACGGCCCAGGTCCGATCGCGCGGCGAGCCGATGGACGCCGCTTCTTCGGTTATCTCGCCCGCGGCGCACCGTTTGGCCCCGATGACGGCACGCTGTCGCCATGGGCGGCAATCGCCTCCTTGCCTTTTGCGCCGGAAATCGTGCTGCCGGCGCTGCGCCATTTCCACGAGATGGACCTGCGCGACGGCAACCCTTACGGCTTCACCGCGAGCTTCAACCCGACGATCGCTGCCGACGACGGCCGCGCCTGCGGTTGGGTATCGCCGGACCATGTCGGCATCAACCAGGGGCCGATCGCCCTGATGATCGAGAACTACCGGTCCGACTTCCTGTGGCGATTGATGCGCCGCGTGCCGGCCATCACCACAGGACTGCGCCGGGCCGGGTTTTCCGGCGGTTGGCTGTGACAGGCGGCGATCCTTCGCGCGGGATCGTCAAGGCATCAGCGCGACCTTGCCGGTCCGACTCCACCATCCGGCCAAGGGAGCCGAGAGCGCCTCTTCACGTGAATGAAAAAGGGCGGCGCAAACGCCGCCCTTTGGAAAAATCATCGGTCCTTGGGAGGATAAGGCTCAGGCCGCCTGGGCTTCGCCGGCAATCGCGTCGGCCTGACGCGCTGCCTTGAGCACGCGGGCCCACCAGGCAACGTCGTTGACCAGCGCCGTGGCAGCCTGGTTCAGATGCTCGATCTCCTCGAGCTTCTTCTCGCCCTGGCGCACCGCCAGGAAATCGCTCCAGGCAATGTGAACGGCGGATTTGACCGGCGCCATCTGCAATTCGACCGCGGCAAGACGCAAATGTTCGACAGCGCGCGAGCCGCCGACGCTGCCATAGCCGACGAAACCGGCCGGCTTCTTGTTCCATTCATTGGCGGCGTAATCGATGGCGTTCTTCAGCACGGCCGTCGGGCCATGATTGTATTCGGCGGCGGTGAAGATGAAGCCGTCGAATTCGGCGACCTTCTTTTGCCAGCGCTGGGCAACTTCGTTCTGCGACGGCGCCCAGGCGGACGAGGCGACCTCGTCGAAGAAGGGCAGCGGCCAGTCGCGCAGGTCGACGGTCTCGACGTCGATGTCGGCATGGGATTTCGCGATCTTGGCGATCCACTGGGCGGGCACATCGGCGAAACGCGCGGCGCGTGTCGAACCGACGACGATGGCGATTTTGGGCTTGGACATGGGGCTCTCCATATATGCAAAAGCTGGTATCGTTTGGATACCGGCGCTATATGAGATACTGACAAATGGCAGCGCAAGGAGGCACCGTTATGTTACTGAGGCACCCGCACAACACCGAAGACTGCCGCGCCGTCTCGGAAATCCTGCAGCGCGTCGGCGACAAATGGACCGTTCTGGTCGTCGGCAAGCTGGGCGGCGGACCGCTGCGTTTCAATGAGTTGCGCGCCGCTGTCGGCGGCATTTCGCAGAAGATGCTGACCACCACCTTGCGCGGTCTTGAGCGCGACGGCTTCGTCACCCGAACCGTGTTCCCGACCATCCCGCCACGCGTCGACTATGAGCTGACGGAGCTCGGCCATGAGCTGCTGGTGCCGGTCGGCGCGCTCGGCGAATGGGCGCGGAAGAACACCTCGCGGGTCCAGGCGGCGCGTGAAAGATTCGATGGCGTGCACGCCTGAAAACCGTTGCTCAGCAATAGTTTACGGATTTTGCCGTCCACGACGCGTACCCGGGTTTAACTGGATCCGCCCTTGCATCGTTGGTCACGCCATGGCGACATAGCTGCAGCGTTTCGTTCGCCGGCGCATCATCATTTTGAGGCTGACGAGGTCTTCCGCTGACGGGCCCTCAGGCCTTTGACGCAGGGTTGCTGCAACACACTGCGCCGCACGTCTCTACCCTTGCAGACCGCTGGGCAGTCCGCTCGTTGCCAACGGTCCGGTCGTGCGTGCAGGCAACGCTTGGAAGCTCTTTCCTGATCTCGGTATAAGCGGTCGTGCCAAGCAGGCAGATCACCGCGACGAGGGCCGCCACGAGCCAGCCGTTCAGCATGTGTTGACGCATTGTCTTCCCTCCGCCGCCCGCAGAATCGGATGTGAAGGCAACCATTGGATGTCGCGCAGCGCATCGCCCGCGCGGGGGATGTTACATAAGCGCAAGCTTGGCAGAATCGACGATGTCAACTTTCGGTTGGAATCGGCTTCGGCTTGCCGTCGCTATCCAGCGCCACCATGACGAAATCGGCGTGGGTGACCTTCTCCATCAGGTCGGAGAGGTAGCGTTGCGCCCAGGCCTCGACCTTGAGCGTCATGGAGGTGCGGCCGACGCGCTCGACATGGGTGTAGATGCACAGCGTGTCGCCGATCTTCATCGCCTTGGCGAAGGACATTTCCTTGACAGCCGCCGTCACCACGCGACCCTTGGCCCGCTCGGCCGCACGGATGCCGCAGGCAAGATCCATCTGCGCCATCACCCAACCGCCAAAGATGTCGCCGGCCGCATTTGCATCGGCCGGCATGGCGAGCGTACGCAAGGTCAGATCGCCGATCGGCCGTCCGTCCGCGTAATGCACCATCTGCCGGATCCCCTGAAACGATTGCCCTCGATCCCCTAGCGTCATGGACCCAAGAGGTCAACGCGACGGGCGAGGCTCCCGGCGCAATGTCGGTTCCATGGCAGCTTTTCCGGCCAGGCGTCTCACGGTCGCATTTTTCACAACGCATGCCGGAAGGCACCGCGACTTCGGAAGCCTGCCGCGGATAGGCTGCAGCCAGTTTTGCGGAGCCGCCGACACCAATCATGCAGACCTATGACTTCATCATCGTCGGCTCCGGCTCAGCCGGCTCGGTTCTCGCCGACAGGCTGTCGGCTTCCGGCCGTTACTCCGTGCTGGTGCTGGAAGCCGGCGGCAGCGACCGCCGCTTCTATGTCCAGATGCCGCTTGGCTACGGCAAGACTTTCTTCGACCCCGCGGTCAACTGGAACTACAAGCCCGAGCCGGACCCCGGCCTTGCCGGCAATGTCGACCATTGGCCGCGCGGCAAGCTGCTTGGCGGCTCAAGCTCGATCAACGCCATGGTCTGGATCCGAGGCGCGCGCGAGGATTTTGATGACTGGCGCGATGCCGGCAATCCCGGTTGGGGTTATGACGATCTGTTGCCGGGCTTCAAGGCGCTTGAGGACAATGAGGCCGGCGCCGACAGATGGCGCGGCACCGGCGGGCCGCTGCATATCACCGACACGACGAACGCCGTCCATCCGCTGACCAGGCGCTACCTCGCAGCCGGCCAGCAGGCTGGGCTGCCGCTCAACCCTGACTTCAACGGCGCCGCCCAGGAAGGCGTCGGCACCTACCAGATCTCCACCAAAAACGGCCGCCGCATGTCGGCCGTGCGCGCCTTCCTGCGCCCCGCGATGAAGCGCAAAAACGTCCGCGTCGAGACGAATGCGCTGGCGAGCAGGATCCTGTTCGAGGGCAAGCGAGCCGTCGGCATCGAATATCTGCAGAACGGCGAGACCAAGACGGCGCGGGCCGGCCGCGAAGTCATCCTGTCCGCCGGCTCGATCAACTCGCCGCAGCTCTTGCAACTTTCCGGCGTCGGCCCCTCGTCACTGCTCATGGGGCTTGGCATCCCGGTCGTCCACGCCAACGAAAATGTCGGCGCGCATCTGCAGGACCATGTCGGCATCAACTATACCTTCAAGGGAAACGTGCCGACGCTCAACCAAATCCTGCGGCCCTGGTGGGGCAAGCTGCTGGTCGGCATGCAGTACATCCTCACCCGCTCCGGCCCGCTGTCGCTGTCGATGAACCATGGCGGCGGCTTCTTCCGATCCGACCCGGCGTTTTCGCGCCCCAACATGCAGCTTTATTTCCAGGCTTTCTCGACCGTCATTCCGAAGAGCGGCGAGCGGCCGATCCTGACGCCAGATCCGTGGCCGGGCTTTTCCATCGGCCTCTCCAACTGCCGCCCGTCCAGCCGCGGCGAGATCATGATCCGCTCCAGCAATCCGCTGGACTATCCCAGGATCGTCGCCAACGCCTATTCCACCAACGCCGATGTCGACGAGATGCTGGCGGCGGTGAAATTCGTGCGCAAGATAGCCTCGATGCCCGCCATGGCCGAGATCATCACTGAGGAGGTTTTGCCGGGCCCATCGATCCAATCGGATGCCGATCTGATCCAGGATTTCAGGAAGCGCTCAGGCACCGTCTATCACCCGGTCTCGACGTGCCGCATGGGGCCGGGCGCCGGGGCCGCCGTCGTCGACCCGCGCCTGAAAGTGCACGGGCTCGCAGGTCTGCGTGTCATCGACGCCTCGATCTTTCCCGCCAACATCACCGGCAACACCAACGCCGCCTCGGTCATGACCGGATGGAAGGGCGCCGAACTGGTTCTGGAGGACCAAAAATGAAGATCACCGACGTCAAGACCTGGGTAGTCGGCAACCCGCCGCCCGGCATCGGCGGCAAGTATTTCATCTTCGTCAAGCTGACCACCGATGGCGGCGTCGTCGGTTACGGCGAGGCCTACAACGCCACCTTCTCGGCTCACATAACAGCGAAGCTGGTCGAGGACATGGCCGAGCGTTACCTGATCGGCCACGATCCGCATGACATCGAGACCTTCTTCCGCCGCGCCTATTCCTCAGGATTTACCCAGCGCCCCGACGTTACCGGCATGGGCTGTTTCTCGGCGCTGGAAATGGCCTGCTGGGACATTGTGGGCAAGGAAGCCAACAAGCCGGTCTACAAACTGCTCGGCGGCCAGGTGCACGAGACGCTGCGCTCCTACACCTATCTCTATCCGCATACCGGCAGCGTCCATTCGGAAGACGCGCCGGACGGCAGGAACGTCTATAACGACCCTGAACTGGCGGCGGCCTGCGCGCTCGAATATGTCGAGCAGGGGTTCAACGCCGTCAAGCTTGACCCGGCCGGTCCTTACACCGCCTTCGACGGCCACCAGCCGCGCCTGATCGACATCGATGTCTCCACCCGCATGGTCAAGGCGATCCGCGAAGCCGTCGGCACCCGCGCCGATATTCTGTTCGGCACGCATGGCCAGTTCACCGCGTCGGGCGCGTTGCGCATGGCGCGCGCCATCGAGCCCTACGATCCCTTGTGGTTCGAAGAGCCGGTGCCGCCCGACATGCCTGAAGTGATGGCTCAGGTGGCGCGAGGCACGTCGATCCCGATCGCCACCGGCGAGCGGTTGACGACCAAGTTCGAATTCGCCCGAATCATCGAAAACCGCGCCGCCACCATCCTGCAACCGGACCTCGGCCGTTCCGGCGGCATTCTCGAAACCAAGAAGATCGCAGCCATGGCCGAGGCCTACCACATCCAGATCGCGCCGCACTGCTATTGTGGGCCGATCGTTGGCGCCGCCAACATCCAGCTGGCGGTGACCTTGCCCAACTTCCTCATCCTGGAATCGCTGAAGCAGTGGGATGGTTTCCATGCCACGCTGTTGAAAAAGAAGATCGAGTGGCAGGACGGCAATGTCATCCCTTCGAAAGAGCCCGGCCTTGGTGTCGAGCTGAACGAGGCGGTCTGCGATGCCCATCCCTACACCGGCAAGGATTTGCATCTGCAGATGATGCAGATGCCGTTGATGCCGTGAGCACGCGCGAAAACTACGCCTTCGTCGGCCTTGGCCACCTTGGCGCCAACCTTGCCGCCAGCCTGCTCCGCAATGGCTTTGCCGTCACCGTCTTCGACCGCGATCCCGCCGCCGTCGAGCGCCTGGTTGCGCTCGGCGCCATCGCAGCGAACAGCCCGGCTGAAGCGGCAGCGCTAGCCGGCAACGCCATCACATGCCTGCCCTCGCCCAAGGTCAGTGAAGCGGTGCTGGCTGGTCCCGGCGGACTGCTGGAAGGATTGCCCAAGGGCGGCACATGGATCGAGATGTCGACGAATGGCCGCGACGAGATTCTGCGCCTCGCCGCCCTCGCCTCGGCCAAGGGCGTCGAAACGCTTGAGTGCCCGGTCACCGGCGGCGTGCATCTGGCCGCGGTCGGAAAGATCACCGCGCTTGTCGGCGGCGATGCTGCGCTTTACGAGCGCCATCGTCCGGCCATCGAAGCGATGTGCGCAAAGTCGTTCCTGATGGGTCCGGTCGGCTCGGCGGCGGTGATCAAGGTGATCACCAACATGCTGGCCTTCATCCATCTCGTCGCCGCCGGCGAGGCGCTGATGTTGGCCAAGCAAGGCGGCCTCGACCTCGCGCAATCCTACCACGCCATCGTCGCCTCCTCCGGCAACAGCTTCGTCCATGAGACCGAAAGCCAGCTCATCCTCAACGGCTCCTACGACATTGGCTTCACCATGGACCTGGTACTGAAGGACCTCGGCTTTGCGCTTGCGATGGGCAGGGAGTTCAGACTGCCACTCCAACTGGCGCCGCTTGTGAGTGAGATTTTCCTGATGGGCAAACAGGAATATGGCGGCGGCGCCTGGTCGACCCAGATCGTCAAACTGCTCGAGGATGCCGTCGACATGGATCTGCGCGCGCCCGGTTTCCCAGCCAAGCTGGAAAGCTAAGCCGGGTAGATATGTCCTGCGATTCAGGCCCTTGGCCGGTTCGCCGGAATCGCCGCTCAAACCACCTGAATCAATCCCTCAACGCCTTGATTCAATGTCTCAGCGTCAGCGCTCCGGGCAGGATCTCAAACGTCGCGGGTATACGCCCCGGCGACTCGCCATCTATGTCGACCAGCGCGCCGTTCTTCTCGACATCGCCGATAGGTTCGACCACCACTTTCCGGCCACGCAATATGGTGATGGCCGGATGGTTGCGGTGCCGGCCGCCATAGAGCAGCCGAATATCCCAGATCAGCTTCAGCTTGCCGGCCGCGCGCAGGATGACGATGTCGAACTGGCCGTCGGCGAGTTCGGCGTCCGGGGCGATCATCATGCCGCCGCCGAAGAACTTTCCGTTGGCGACCGCCACCAGCGCCATGCGCGCCTCGACCGGGGTGCCATCGTCGACGGTGATCCTGACGTCCTGGAAGCGGTAGCGGATGAACTCGACCACGGTGCGCCAGAAAAACAGCGCCTTGGCCGACATCCTGCCCTTGCGCTTGTCGGCATTGACCGCACGGTCCGTGGCGCCGGACAGGCCGAGGCTGGCGATATTGATGAAGTGCCGGCTGGCCAGCGCGCCATGGTCGTCGATGTAGCAGATGCGCCCGGCATCGACCTTGCGCGCCTTGGCTTCGGCGATCCGCTTCAACGCCGCATCCACCTCTTTCGGCAGGCCAAGTCCGCGCGCGAAATCGATGCCGGTGCCGCAAGGCAGCAAGGCAAGTTCGGTTGTCCGGCCGCTCTCATCGAATGCCTGCAGCAATCCGTCGGCCACCTCGCTGGCGGTGCCGTCGCCGCCGGCCGCGATCACCAGCTCGAAGCCGCTTGCCGCGAGGTCGAGCGCCAGCCTTTCGGCGTCGCCCTCGGCCTGCGTCTCGCGCAGCTCGAATTCGCCGAAATGCTTTTTCAGCGATGCGGCGACCTCCGGCCAATGCCGTTTCAGCCGGCCGCCGCCGGCAATCGGATTGAGCACCACCCCGACTTTCAATGCGCACCCTCCCCGCATGAGCCGATAGGCTCGATGCTTTGCCTGCATTGAAGCCCGCGCCAGCCGGCGGAGCAAGGGGCACAGCCGATCAGGCGCCAAAAAGCGGGCGGGCTGTCTAATGCAGCTGGAGTCGAAATTCCGAGCTTTGTGGCAAACGATCCCCGATAATCCCGTTATCCACAGGCTCACGCCCATTCCCCAAAACCCTTACCCCGCGTAAGTTTAACCATCTCAGGCGGCTACCGATCGCCACGCCGAAAGGCAAAGCGAAAAGGCGGATTTCCTGAGGCCCGTACGGCCCGAAGCGAGAGCAGGCTTGCTTGTTCGAGGGACGGATGCCGAGACCTACGGGGCCGCGGAAAGCGTGCGAACGCCAACGGCGGACCGATGCTGCCATGAAGGACGGCGAAAACCTTCGATGGCGCGCCGAACGAAGCTCGCAAGGGTGGAGAACGGCGTGGTCTGGAACGGGCACTGCCCTCGGGCGGTGACTGGCAGGACCGTCAAAATCAAGGCCGGCATGGCGCGACGACTTTGCGGAAGTTGCTGCCGCGACCGTGTCCTGATCTGACAGGGAGGCGCTGGGAGAAATCCCGGCGCCGACTGTCTTTTGGGCCAAGGTCCGGTCGGCGAAGCGACGCGTGAAGAAGCCGATACTTTGCTGGAACGAGATTTCGGCGCTGACGGAACCATCTTCATCACCAGGCGCGATCAGCAATTCACCGACATGATCCCGCGCCTGATCGACAGAGGCGTGTCCTTCGTCGAGATCGGTGGCAATGACGCGATCATGCTCACCGTGCTTTCGGCGGCAGACTTCGCTCCGCCCGAAGGCGCCCGGGCGCTGTTCAGCCAACCGTTCCGATCGATCCGGCCACCCGTCGCACCGGGCTGATCGTCGCCGTGCGCAAGCTGCACATCGTGCTGCCGGCGCTGTTCGAAGCAGGCGCGAGGCTGGAGCGCGTCTACAACTGAAGCCGCGCCCTGCACCGCGGCCTGCCCGGCGGGCCAAGCTACTTCTTCGGGCCGATGCCCGGGATCAAATTGAGGCCAGCGTTTATATATTCCGGCCGTATGGCGCCGCTGATGAGCGTGAAGGTGGCGAGCATGATGCTGGCCAGCGCACCGTCATGCCATGGCCTGAGGGCCAGCGCGTTGACGGCATAGGCCCAGAATGGGAAGGCGAGCATCGACATGACGATGTTGGCTCCCGGAGCCTCCGCATTGTCGGCTGAATCGCTGACCGATTTCAGATACACCGGCGTCATCGCCAGCGCGACGATCAACATGATCCATGAAATGGTCCAGACGCTGATACCGGCCATTTCAATCTTATAGATGGCTGCCTGCACCTTACCCGGAATGTCCCCCGGATTGCCTTTGGTCTCTTCCGCCACCGCATCGGTCAACGCCTTGGCAACCGGCTGCTCAGTGGCATTGACCAGGATGGAGTTGACGAAGATGAAAAATGCCACGACTTCGGCAGGCACGTACTTCGCAACCCGGTCGAGATAGCCGTCGCCGCCTTTCGATCCTTGATCTTCTTGCTTGTCATCGTCGACGCCGAGCGGAGCATCGCCTGGAATGCCCTCGAGCGTTGAATCCCTTTTCGGCACAGGCTCAGCGGACCGGACAATTCTTCCCATGACAAACCCCTCCTATATTGTTGTATCGCCCCGTGAGTATCGTAGTAGAAAACCGGGCCAAGAAACAGTTGTCGCGGCCATAGCCGACAAGATTTATTCAGGCTTCTTCCTGCAAATGCATCACGCTCCCGCCCTATCTGCTACCGGGTGTCTCGAAATCCACCTATAGTGAGCCGTACCCGAAAAACGCATCCCCCGGCTCATCGCGTGATCGCGGCCAAAATCCCGCCTTGTTCGCGCGCGATGGAAGGACTGGCTGCCGGGGGGCAATCCGAAGGACAAGACCGTGATCAAGACCGCCCTTGTCGCCATGACCATTGTCGGCTGCGACTGCGACGCCAAGCTTTGCGAATATATCGGCGAGACGCCGGCGAAGTGGGCGACTATCGCCGACTGCGAAGCGGCGATGAAAAGCCAGATGCTGCACCAGAAGAACTTCGACTATCCGCTGGTCTCCGGCATCTGCCGCAGCAAGGGGTCGGCGTCTTCTTCGCAACTGGCGGCGGCCGCATCCCGCCCGGAACTGAAGCCGGCCAGCCGGAATGTCCAAACCCCGTTGCCGCCGGAACTGAGCCATCGGCCGAGCGTTCCCGTCGGCTCCCCGACGACGGCCATGGAGGCAGCAGCGGTACGGCCCGTCGCCTACGAGCAAGTGGTCGATGGCGGAACAGGCGTGCTCTACCGCACCAGGAACGGCTACGCCGTGGTCAAGACAGATCTCAGCCGCGTCGCGTCGGCAACGGTCGGCATTGCCAAGCGGTCCGCGAACTGGCTGGCAGGGCTGGTGCCGAGCGGGTTGTGAGCGGCCTGCCGTTCGGACCATACCACGCTGTCGCACTGCCGTTGAAAACTCCAGATAGATGCATGATGGTGTCAGGCATCGACACGCAGGAGCGCCATTTCATGAAGCATGCAGTTCGAACCGTGCTGTCCCTGGTGCTGGCCTTGGCGCCGATTCCGGCCGGTGCGCAGGATTCCGGCCAGGGCGGCGACAAGGTTGTAGGCGTCGCCAGGGACGATCCGGACATGGCGGCGGCCATTGCGCAGGCGCGCGCCAGCCTCGATGAATTCCTGTCCTTGTCGGATGCGCCGCCAGCCGGGACAACCAGCTACAAATTGAAAGTCGAGGTCAGGGACGGAGACGCCTCGGAGCATTTCTGGATCATCCCCTTCCACAAGACCGCGACCGGCTTTGCAGGAACATTGGCCAATGAGCCGCAAGCGGTGCACAATGTCGTGGCCGGCCAGGAACTCGAATTCAACCGGACGATATTTCCGACTGGGGCTACACCAAAAACGGTCGCCAGGTCGGCAGCTTCACCGTCTGCGTGATGTTCAAGACGATGGCGCAAGAAGACGTCGAATATTATCGCCAGAACTACGGCTTCGCCTGCTGACGCGCGGCAGCCTGGCTAATGCATGCGCCCAAACAGGACCGCCGTTTTGGGGCAACGATATGCATGAAAACAAGACCTGAAGCGCGTCGCATGAATTCGTTTCGACGCGCGGCGCTTTAGGCCTCGCCATCCGTCGCGCCGATCTTGCGCACCAGCGCCGCCGTCGCCAAGATCGCGCCCATATCGGCGATCATCGGCGCGATGTGCTTGGTGTAATCGAGCGGCACGGAAATGGCGGGCAGTTCGAAGAAATTCTTCGGCTGCGGCAAGAGCAGGAAGCCATCGCTGCCATTAAGTGCCACCCGCGCCGGATCATCGCGCCATGTCTCGTGCAGCCATTTCAGCGCCTGCGCCAACCGGCCGCTCACCAGCGGCTGCGCGGCGGCGACATTGTCGGTGCGAAATTCGTAGTCGCCGTCGAGCAGCGGATCGCCGCTGGACAGTTCCTGCATCTTGCCGGCGAAGATGCCGCGGAAGAAACCGACCACCGCGTTGCTGCGGCGCGTCGCAACCAATATGCCGGGGAACGGCGCGATCGTCTCGAACGCAACGATGACGCCCTTGAAGACCGTCGACGAGCCTTTGCCCGAACCTTGGCGCAACTCCGCCTCGTAGAGCTCGAACGGAAAATCCTCGTAGCGGCCTGACACGATGTCGTCGAAGCTCTGCCGGTTGAAGGCGCCGACCACGGCGCGCGGCAGCCGGTCGAAGGAATTCGGCGTCACGCTGTGCTGATAGCGCACATCCCTGATGAAGCCGAAGATGATCGGCAGCAGCGTGTCACGGAACGATTGCTGCAGCCTCGTCGCCGGCCTGATCGCCAGGAAGTACAGCAGCAGCGCCGCGAAGAAACCGCCGGCATAGAGGAACACATGCGGCGTCGAGAACCATTGCTCGTTCAAGTCAGCGACCTTGTTGAACAGCCAGGCCACCAGCACGACAAAAACCAGCAGCAGCCCCAGAAACACCGGCACCCGCCAGCGCACCTGGCGGTAGGCCGAAGCCCGTCCAGCCTCATAGATCTCGATATTCTTCCTGATGCCGGCGACCACCGCTTCATCAGGCATGAACTCAGCTGCTTCCATCGCCCCCTCGCAAGTCCGTTTATGCCTATAATAGCGGGAAAGTCGTCAGTCGCCAAAGATCGCCTTCAGCCTGGCTTCGACCTTGCCCTTCATCCGGCCAGTCAGCGCCTCGACCGGAACCAACCGCTCATGCCCGCCTGAGCGCAGCCGCATGAAGGGATGCATCCGGTAGCCGGCGATCGCGCCGCGCTTGCCGAGATCGGCGCTGACATCGACGACGAAAATGCCGCCGATGCGGCCGGGCCAGGGCTGTCGCGCCAGCGCCGTGCCGAGGAAGTCGCCAAGCCCGTAAGCCACGAGCGTCTTGCCGACCCATTGCACCGGCTGCACGACATGGGCGTGGTGCCCGGCAATCAGCCCCACGCCGTGACCGGCCAGCAACCTCGCCAGCGTTTGCGTTTGCGGCTGCGGAAAATGCCGGAACTCCCAGTCCCAGTGCGGCACCGCACAGGTGAGATCGATGTTCTTGTCGGCCGCGCCTCTCGGCCATGCCGCCGGATCGCCTTGCATCGAGACAAGCTCGGTGAATGGCCCGGCGTCACCATTGCGCCACAGTGTGAAGGCGGCAAAGCCGATCGTCAGCGGCCCGGCCTTGACCTGCTCGACCGGTCCTTTTTTCGCGGTGCCGATGGTGCGGATTCCAAGCCGCTTCAACGCCGCAACGGTCTCGTCGAAACCGGCGACGCCCTGGTCGAGCACGTGGTTGTTGGCCAGCGACAGCACGAGCTTTTCACGCGCGATGCCTACGGCGGCAAGCGCCGCGGCAAGAAACCGCTCGCTCATCGCATGGTGCGTGCCAAGCCGCGTGCCAAACGCCACGCTCGGCCGCTCGACGACCGGACTTTCGCAATTGCCGATCACCAGATCGGCTGAGCCCAAGAGCTTTGCGATTTCCGAATCGCACTCCGGCGCACTACGGTTGGCCACCGCCGAAATATCGCCGACAAAGGCCAGCCGCACCTTCCGCCCCGGCGGCGGATCGATGATCGTCGTCGTCGCCCTCGGTGCAAAATCCCTGACATCGCCGCCGAGAGATGGTTTCAGGAAGCGCGGCAGCCATGACAGTTTGTAGGAAAGCGGATAGTTCGACACGCGACGCCCAATCGTTTGCCCAATCGGTTAGCTTGTGTAGACGGTCTGCCCGGGAAGTGTCGACCGTCAGTCCTTGAACACTGCCGCCGGCAGACACGGCGCCAAATGCGTGTAATGTCTGCGCAATGGCATAGTGGAGGAATGAGATGACACGTTTTGCAGGCCTGCTGGCGTCCGCCTTCCTCCTGTTGCTGCCTTTATCTTCGGCCCACGCCGCCGCGCCCGAAGCAGCGACCGCGCTGTTCGAGGCCAAAACGGTGGCTGAGCGCAACCGTGCGCTCACAACGCTTGAGTCTGCAGCGAAAGGCGATCCGGCGTCAGCCTTCGCCGCCGGCGCCGGCGAATTCTTCACCGCCCTGGAAATCCTGGCCGGCGGCCTGCACCGCCACGGGTTCGAAAGCCCGCAATCCTTCATGCTGCCGCTGATGCGGCTGCCGGTTCCGGACAATCCCAATCCCGAACCGCTGACCTATGAGCAGTTCCGCGCCATCCTGGTCGCCTTTCGCGACCGGTTGGAACGGTCGGCGGCGACACTGGGTTCGGTGCCCGCGGGAGCCGCTATCGGCATGGTCGTCGACCTCACCCATGCCGGCATCGATCTCAACGAGGACGGCAGTATCACGCCGGATGAAAGCATCGCGGCGGTCATGGCCGCGCTGTCGCGCGGCGGTATCTCGTCGGACGGCGCCGCTCCCTCGCTCACATTCCGCTTCGATCGGGCCGACGGTTTCTGGCTGCAGGGCTATGCCGAATTCCTGATGGCGCAGGCCGATTTCTGGCTGGCGCATGATTTCAGGACCATGTTCGACGGCTCGTTCCACATGCTGTTTCCGCGCGCCAAACTGCCGCTGCAGGACATTCTCGTGCCTCCCGCCGGGGACATGGGCAGCAGCATCTTCTCATCGGAATGGCGCATCGCGGATTTCATCTCCATGGTTCACCTCGTCAACTGGCCGGTGGTCGAGCCCGAGCGACGTCAAGCGGCGCGCCGCCATCTGCTCGAAATGATCCGGCTGTCGCGCCAGGACTGGAAGGCGATCCGCGCCGAGACCGACAATGACCGCGAATGGTTGCCGGGACCGCAGCAGAAGGGCGAGAACCCGCTCACCGGGCTCGAAGTCGGCGAGGAGCAGGTCGAGGCCTGGCTCGCCACTCTGACCATGGCCGAAGACCTTTTGGAAGGCCGCAAGCTGCTGCCGCATTTCCGCATCACGGCCAGCACCGGCCAGGGCATCAACATGAAGCGTTTCTTCGAAGAACCGAAGCCTTTCGACCTCGTGCTGTCGATTACCGGCCCGGCCATCGCGCCCTACCTCGAGAGCGGTGAGATCGTGACCAGCGGCGAGTTCGACCAGATCCAGCGTCAGTTCGGTGGCGGTGGGTTTTTGACCTTCGCGCTGTGGTTCAATTGAGCAGGTGGCCCGGCTTTGCGTGACACAGCTCCTGACACCCTTGTGTCAGGAGCTTCGACCCGCTTAGTGTCCCTTGCCACTGCACTCTTTCCATTTTGGCGGACTCTGCCCATATTTGGGGCATGGCCAAACTTCCCGAGAAAAAGACACCGTCTCCGGCGGGTGACAACAGCGCTTCGCCGCCCAAGCGGCGCAGCCCGCTGACCGATTTCCTCGATGCCTCGGAGCCCCTGCACAAGGGCGGCTTCGCCGAAGCGCCGCAAGCCGATTTCACCGGCACGCCGCTGAGCGGCTCGATTGCCGACTGGGCAGAGCAGATAGAGCAGGAGGCCGAGAAGGAAGGGCGTCTCACCGGTAAGGGCGATGGTAGATCGCCAAAGTCCGCGAAAAAGATCCCGGAGCGGTCCGCTGCGCCCGGCCGCAGTTCGCGCGGCACCTCGATGGGCGGCGCGGCCACGGCCCGCGAACGCACCGCAGCCGGCCTCAATCCGGTCGCCGGCCTCGACATCTCGCTGGAAGACGCCGAGACCATGGCCTCGGGCAGCGTCACCGCCACGGTCGCGGCGCTGTCGGCGCTGATCGAATCCGGCAACCCCTTGCACAAGGACGGCGTGCTGTGGACGCCGCACCGCCCTGCCCGCCCGGAAAAATCCGAAGGCGGCATCGCCATCAAGATGGTGTCGGATTTCGAGCCGGCCGGCGACCAGCCGACCGCCATCAAGGATCTTGTCGAGGGCGTCGACAACAATGATCGCACTCAGGTGCTGCTCGGCGTCACCGGCTCCGGCAAAACCTTCACCATGGCCAAGGTGATCGAGCAGACGCAGCGCCCTGCTTTGATCCTGGCGCCCAACAAAACGCTGGCCGCGCAGCTCTATTCCGAGTTCAAGAAATTCTTCCCAGACAATGCGGTGGAGTATTTCGTCTCCTATTACGACTACTACCAACCGGAAGCCTACGTTCCGCGCACCGACACTTTCATCGAGAAGGAATCCTCGATCAACGAGCAGATCGACCGCATGCGCCATTCGGCGACGCGTTCGCTGCTCGAGCGCGACGACGTCATCATCGTCGCCTCGGTGTCCTGCATCTACGGTATCGGCTCGGTCGAGACCTACACGGCGATGACCTTCCAGATGCAGATCGGCGATCGGCTCGACCAGCGGGCGCTGCTCGCCGACCTCGTCGCCCAGCAGTACAAGCGCCAGGACATCAATTTCGTGCGCGGCTCGTTCCGCGTGCGCGGCGACACGATCGAAATCTTCCCGGCCCACCTTGAGGACCGCGCCTGGCGCATCTCGATGTTCGGCGACGAGATCGAGGCGATCACCGAATTCGATCCGCTCACCGGCCAGAAGACCGGCGAGCTGAAGAGCGTCAAGATCTACGCCAACTCGCACTATGTGACGCCGCGTCCAACGCTCAACCAGGCGATCAAGTCGATCAAGGAGGAGCTCAAGCACCGGCTGGTCGAGCTCGAGCGCGCCGGCCGCCTGCTGGAGGCACAGCGGCTCGAACAGCGCTGCCGCTTCGATCTTGAGATGCTGGAAGCCACCGGCTCCTGCGCCGGCATCGAGAACTATTCGCGCTATCTCACGGGACGCCAGCCGGGCGATCCGCCGCCGACTTTGTTCGAATATATCCCCGACAATGCGCTGGTCTTCATCGACGAAAGCCACGTTACCGTGCCGCAGATCGGCGGCATGTATCGTGGCGACTTTCGGCGCAAGGCGACACTGGCGGAGTATGGTTTTCGCCTGCCCTCCTGCATGGATAATCGCCCGTTGCGCTTCGAGGAATGGGACGCCATGCGTCCGCTCTCCGTCGCGGTTTCTGCGACACCCGGCGCCTGGGAGATGGAACAGGCCGGCGGCGTGTTCGCCGAGCAGGTCATCCGCCCGACCGGCCTGATCGATCCGCCGGTCGAAGTCCGCCCGGCGAAAAGCCAGGTCGACGATGTCGTCGGCGAAATCCGCGACACCACGGCCGCCGGCTACCGCACGCTGGTCACCGTTTTGACCAAGCGCATGGCCGAAGACCTGACCGAATATTTGCATGAGCAAGGCGTGCGCGTTCGCTACATGCACTCCGACATCGACACGCTGGAGCGCATCGAGATTCTGCGCGATCTCCGCCTCGGCGCTTTCGACGTGCTGGTCGGCATCAACCTGCTGCGCGAAGGCCTCGACATTCCCGAATGCGGTTTCGTCGCCATCCTCGACGCCGACAAGGAGGGCTTCCTGCGCTCCGAGACGTCGCTGATCCAGACCATCGGTCGCGCCGCCCGCAACGTCGACGGCAAGGTCATCCTCTATGCCGACCAGGTCACCGGCTCGATGGAGCGGGCGATGGCCGAGACCAACCGCCGCCGCGAAAAGCAGATGGAATGGAACGCGGCCAACGGCATCACCCCGGAATCGGTGAAGTCGCGCATCTCCGACATTCTGGACTCGGTCTACGAGAAGGACCATGTCCGCGCCGATATCTCGCAGTTCACCGACGGCGCCGGTGCGATGATGGGCAACAATCTCAAGGCTCATCTCGACGCCATGGAAAAGCAGATGCGCGACGCCGCCGCCAATCTCGACTTCGAGAAGGCCGCCCGCATCCGTGACGAGATCAAGCGGCTGCGCGAGATGGAACTGTCCATCTCGGAAGACCCGCTGGCCAAATATGCCGACATGGAAAGCCCGGTTTCGGGCCGCGAGAAGGGCAAGCACAACAAGGGCGTGGCCAAGCACCGTACGGCTGAGGAACAGGAGCGGTTCCGCAAGTTCGATGAGGCACGTGCCGCCGAAGAGGCGGCCAGGGCTGCCCGGTCCAACCTCTTTCGCAAGCCGGCGCTCGACGAAATGGGCGCCGACGGCGCCGTGCCGGTAAAGAAGCCACTGTTCGCCAAGCCCTCGATCGACGACATGGGCCCAGGCACCGACATGCCGACACCGGCCGGAGCGGTATCGCGCTCGCTGTTCAAGAAACAGTCGGCCGAAGAGGCGCACGGCTCCGACTTCGGCATTCCGGGCGATGCCACCAAGCCGCTGTTCAAGAAAAACTCGCTGGACGAGATGACCGTGCGGCGCACGGAAAAGCCGGTCGAAGGAAAAGTGCCGGCCAAGCCCCAGCCAATCTCCCCCCGAGTGGGGGAGATGCCCGGCAGGGCAGAGGGGGGCGCGAAGGAACGCGACGCCAAGCCAATCATTCGCCAGCGCGCCGGCATCGGCTCCTACGAAGACCCCGCCGACGCCCGCCGCGAAAAGCGTCGGCCGGGAAAGACGGGACGGCCGGGGAAGTAGCACCTCTTTCCTTCTCCCCTTGTGGGAGAAGGGAGAGCGCTCCACCGCCGCCGCATCCGTCGCCCACTTGCCTCCACCCCCGCCTTTGGTGTAATCGCTCCGCACACTCGACGTCTTGTCTTGAAAGGAGGGCTGCGTGTCTATCGATCACCATCGTCAGCGTGGCCCGATTTCTGCCCTGCGAGTTCGCTTGCAGGGCTGACCGGGGACATCACGGGTTTTTTCCCGCTCGATTTTTTTGGTCTGCCCTTCGTGGTGCGCAAAGCTGAGCCTGATGGCCGGCAAGCACACCGTCAAAGTGGATCCGGAGTTCTCTCCGGCAAGACCAGAGAAATCAAAATGGCCCTGATCAGCCTCAAATCCCTCGGCGTCACCATGAGTGCGCCGCTGTTTTCCAGCCTCGACCTCACCATCGGCGCCGGCGACCGGCTCGGCATCGTCGCCGCCAATGGCCGTGGCAAGTCGACCTTGCTTAAATGCCTGACCGGCGCGCTGGAGCCGACCTCGGGCGACATTTCTCGCACGCGCGGCCTGCGTGTCGGCCATGTCGAGCAGTCGGTTCCACCTGCCCTTCTTAGCCGCACCTTCCATCAGGTGGTGGCCGATGCCTTGCCGGCCGAGCAGGCCGACAGCGAGATGTGGCGCGTCGATGTGGTGCTGGATTCGCTCGACGTGCCCGAGCCGATGCGCGAACGGCCGATGCAGGCGCTGAGCGGCGGATGGCAGCGGCTGGCGCTGATCGCCCGCGTCTGGGTCACCGATCCGGATGTGCTTTTGCTCGACGAGCCGACCAACCATCTCGACCTCGCCAAGATCAGCCAGCTGGAAAGCTGGCTGAACGCCCTGCCGCGCGAGGTGCCGGTGGTCATCGCCAGTCACGACCGCGCCTTTCTCGACGCTGTCACCAACCGCACGCTGTTCTTGCGCCCGGAGGACTCGCCGGTGTTTGCACTGCCCTATTCCAGGGCGAGGCAAGCGCTCGACGACCTGGACGCTTCGACGGCGCGCCGGTTCGAGCGCGACATGAAGGTGGCGCAGCAACTGCGCAAGCAGGCCGCCAAGCTCAACAACATCGGCATCAATTCCGGCAGCGACCTTTTGACGGTGAAGACCAAGCAACTCAGGGAACGGGCGGAGAAGCTGGAAGACGCCGCGGTATCGGCGCATCGCGAGAAATCAGCCGGCGCGATCCGGCTGGCCAACCGCGGCACCCATGCCAAGGTGCTGATTACGCTGGACGACGCCGCGGTGGAAACGCCGGACGGCACGCTGCTGTTCAAGACCGGCAAGCGCCACATCTGCCAGGGCGACCGCATCGTGCTGCTCGGCCGCAACGGCGTCGGCAAGTCGCGTTTCGTCGATCTGATCCGCAACGCCATCGCCGAGCCGGACACGGTGCCGAACGTCAAAGTGACGCCGTCGACGGTGCTCGGTTACAGCGACCAGGCGCTGGCCGGCATCAGTGGCGACGAGACCCCGCTGGCCCTGGTCTCGCACCGCTACGATGTCGGCGAGCAACGCGCCCGCTCGCTGCTTGCCGGCGCTGGCGTGGTCATTGAGATGCAGGAGAAAAAGATCGGTGTGCTGTCCGGCGGCCAGAAGGCGCGGCTGATGATGCTGGCGCTCAGGCTCACCCACCCCAACTTCTACCTGCTGGACGAGCCGACCAACCATCTCGACATCGACGGCCAGGAAGCGCTGGAGGAGGAACTGCTCAAGCACCAGGCGAGCTGTGTGCTCGCCTCGCATGACCGCTCCTTCATCCGCGCCGTCGGCAACCGCTTCTGGCTGGTCGACAAGCGGAAGCTGACCGAAGTCGAAGACCCCGAGGATTTCTTCCGCTCGGTGGCTGAAACGGCGGGCTGAGGAACTACCACCATGGGCCGCACCGTGTTGCGGTCCATGCTTTCGCATCTCCCGCAAATATTTTCAGCGTTCTGTCGGATCGGCTGAACCTGCTGCGTCCTTGGGATGCCGACACGATGATGCCGGCTTCATCTGAGGAGAACGCATCATGTCCATTTTGTCATCCATAGGCCGCGTCGCCGCCCGATACGCACAGAACCGCGCCCGCTATCGCAGCGAGCGCGAGCTTCTGGCCCTGCCGATCGAACTGCGCAAGGATATCGGCTGGCCGGAAATCCTCATCGACGCGCAAAACGGCCCGCGGATCTGCAGGGCGCCCTGACCATGCGGTCGGGAAAGATCGATGCAGGCCGCCGCGGGGCGACCGTTGCTCAGTCATGCGTATCGCCAGACAGCGGCGTCGCCTGCATCGATCGACGCTTTTCGAACGCCTCGAACCAGCGCGTCAGCCGCGCCCGCGCGCGAAAGGACGGCAGCTGGCGGAACGCCATCCAGGACAGCGTGGTGGCAAGCGCTATATGGCCGACATGGAGCGATGTCTCGGCGTCCAGCGCGCTTTCGATCCAGTCATAGCTGGCCTCGATTTTTTCCCGGTAGCCTTCGGCAAGCGCTGCATAGCGCAACTGTTCGGGCCGCCTTTCCGTCTCCCAGCGCAGGCCTATGCCCGTCTGCGCCAGGCCTTGGGCGACCGCCTGCAGCCGCAACGCCTGCCAGCGCGCTTCGCCGTCCTGCGGCAGCAATTTGCGGCCGTCATGCAGCGTATCCAGATAGGCGCAGATGACATCGGAATCGAAGAGCGGCGGCGCATCCGGCCGCAGCAGCACCGGCACCTTGCCGAGCGGGTTTTCGGCGTAGACACGGGCATTGCGCAAGGTCGGGCTGGTCTCGTGATGAATGACCTCGAGCCGGTCGGCAAGCCCGACCTCATGGGCGAAGACGAGCGCCTTGCGCGCAAAGGGCGAATGGGTCTGGTAATAGAGGATCATTGTCGTCTCAGCGGGTTGGAGAAGCAGTCCCCTTTTCTAGCCTGCTCATACCGAGGATTGCGCTCTGATTGGGCGCCGCCGACGCAAGTTCATTTCACCCCAAAAATCGCATCGGCCCAAAAAATCGCATCAGACATGTAGGATTGCCGCCGCCTCGTTCGTCCTGAGGTTCGCAAAGGCCAGACCAAGCGCCCAGACCAAACCCAAAGAGGAACAAGACATGACCGACCAGACCCCCATTCAGCCGGCCGCGAAAGTTCTCGGTGGATTGACCCCCTATCTGCAGCTGGACGGCGCCTTCAAGGCCGCCGAATTCTACAAGAAGGCCTTCGGCGCCGAGCAGGTGTTCTTCTATCCGCCCGATGAGCAGGGCCGCACCATGCACATCCATCTCCACATCAACGGCTCGACGCTGATGATTTCCGATTTCTACCCCGAAAACGGCATGCCTGCCGTCAAGCCGCAGGGCTATACCATGCAGCTCCATCTCGGCGCCGACGAGATCGATGGCTGGTGGAAGCGCGCGGTCGATGCCGGCTGCGAAGTCGCAGTGCCGCTGCAGCTGATGTTCTGGGGCGACCAGTGGGGCAACATGCGCGATCCCTTCGGGGTCGAATGGGCGATGAACGCGCCGGCGAAGAAAGACTGACCACCGCTGACAAAGCTCCTCACCGGCTGACGCCGGTAAGGAGCTTTGTGAGATACTCCAAGGAAAACCCAATGTCCTATGTCGATGGTTTCGTGCTCGCCGTGCCGAAGGCAAATATCGATGACTACAAGAAGCTGGCCAACCTCGCAGGCCCGATATGGAAGGAACACGGAGCGCTCGCCTATGTCGAATGTACCGCCGACGACGTGCCCTATGGTGAGTTGACCTCGTTTCCGCGTGCCGTTCAGGCAAAAGACGACGAGATCGTCGTCTTTGATTGGGCCGTCTATTCGTCCAGGCAAAGCCGCGACGCGGTAATGGCCAAGGTGATGGCCGATCCCCGTTTGACACCCGATTTGGGGCCCATGCCCTTCGATATGAAGCGCATGATCTTCGGCGGCTTCCAGCCCTTCATCGAGCTTTAGCCGCTGCTCAGGCCAGCTTGTCCAGCAGCGGCTTCAACCTGTCGCCATAGCGCTTCCAGAGATCGACCGAGCCCCGATACATCGGCTGGCGCACCTGCGCGGCCGAGGCCGTGCGCACCGGGCGGTCGGTCTCGTGGAACGACAGCGCCTTGTCGTCCCAGGACAGGCCGAGATGCCCGATCAGCGCCCGCGTCTGTCCCTCTTGGTCGGCCACGAAATCCTCGTAACGCACGTTATGCACGACGCCCGGCAGAACATCGTGCCAATGCGCCATGATGTCGGTGTAGATATTGTGGAAATCGGCGAGCTCGCCCAGATCATAGCCGTAGCGGTGGTTGTCGCCGCGGAAATGCACCTTGTAGATCGAAAGGCAGGTCGCCGCCGCATCGCGCGCGCAATGGATGATCTTGGCTTTCGGCAGCATCATATGGATGAAGCCGATGAGCAGGAAGTTGCCGGGCATCTTGTCGGTGACATGCCTGAAGTTGGGATAGCGCTCATGCAGCATGTCGAGATAGGCTTGGCCCGCCTCCGCAAACTCCGCGTCGGATACATCGACCAGTCCCCAGGGGAAACCTCCCGGCATGGTCAGCGGAAATTGCTTGCCGACCGCGGTTTTCAACATGCTGAGCTCGCCCGCGCCATAGACTTGTGGATGGCTGGCGATGATCTGTTCGACCAGCGTGGTGCCGGAGCGCGGCATGCCGACGACGAAAATCGGGGTGTCGTCGGAGATTGCACTTGGCTTGTGCTTTTCGAAAAAGCCGGCGTTGAACACCGTCTTCATCGCCTCGAATTCGGCCCGCGTCCTGACCGGATCATAATCGATGCCCTTGCGGCGGATCGCATTGCCTTCAGCGAAATAGTCGAAGGCCCTGTTGTAGTCCTTCAAATCGTCATTGGCCTTGCCGAGACCGAAGGACAGCTGCATGCGCGCCAGGCTGTCGGCCGGCGCCTTGGCATGCTGGGCCTCCATGCCGGCGAGTTCGGCGTCGCGCTCCTTCTGGCGCTTGACCTGCGTCAGCATCAGCCAGGCCTTTGCCATGCCTGGCGTGATCGCCAACGCCTGCCGAAACAGGTCTGCCGCTTCATCGAGCTTGCCTTTTTCCATCAGCCCGACGCCGAGCCCATGCAACAGGTCGGCATCCTTGGGCCGGATCGTCAGCGCCTCGCGAAAGGTCGCCAGCGCCTCATCCAGACGACCGGCTTCCTGCAACGTTTCGGCAAGCCCGATGCGGGCGCGGACATGGAAGGGATTGCGCCCGATTGTGCCGCGATAGATGTCCTCCGCAGCCTCGAACTGGCCGAGCTGTTTCAACGCCGAACCCAGATTGTCGCGTGCCGCGAGCTGGTCGGGCTTGAGATCGACCGCGCCGCGGAAGAAATCGGCGGACGCGGCAACGCGGCCGAGATCGCGCATCACCGTGCCGAGATTGTTGAGGAAATCGGGATTCTTCGGCTGCAGACGCACAGACTGCTCGATCAGCTCCAGCCCTTCGGGGCTGCGCCCGGTCTGGTGCAGCAACAGGCCCAGGAAATGCGCCGCTGCCGGGTGATTGGCCTTGCGCGCCAGCACCTGCCGGTACAGCGTCTCGGCCTCCTGCCGGCGCCCGGCCTGATGCAGCTGCAGCGCCTGCTGCACATATTGGTCGAGGCCCAGCGGCGGCTGTCCGCCAGCTCCAGCACCCGCCGCTCTTCTCTGATCTCTGTTGATGGGAAACCTGCCGTGTTTTGTCCGCTTGCCGCGATCTAGGCCATCGGCGCTGCAGGTTCAAGGGAAGAGTGGGCTCGCCAAGGGCGCGGACCTCTTCGAAACTCTAGAGGAATTCCAGGAAAATGTAGCGTTCAAATCAGCCGGTTGCTCTCGGCGAGCCGGCGCTCCCGCCGTTGCGTGCCGTCGGTGTCGGCAATCTTGCGCCGTGCCGCTTCGTCGCTTCTTATCGTCAGGCGCACTGATATTGCCTTGGGGAAGAGGACGATTGGCTCGATTGTTGCGGTCGGACGATCCGGCGTTTTCATGAATCTCATATATTTTTGCCTTTCGTAAAAAATAATCTTAGGGGCACCGGAATAATTATTCCGATGCGCTCTAAATAAGAAATTGGCTGATATTGTTCCACGATAGCAGATTTATTAGGGGTTTATACGAGAAATTTTTTATACCGGTCGAGCCGTGGCGGAAATCAGCTTGAATAGCCAACAATTTCGGATTATTGATCTGAGATCGTTTTTTGGGTCAAGCTTGGCATATAGCGGCGTCGGAGATACTCGACCCGCCAAACTCATTCCAATCGCCGATGGTTGAGTTCCCGGTTGATGCCGGAAAGCATCGACGAACCAGAGCCAAGCCAATGCCGGATCGCACCACCCGTTCCATCGCCCATTTCGCGGCACCCTTCGTGCTTGGCGGGCTGGAAGGGCAACTGCCGGCCGGCGACTATGACATCGATCACGACGAAGAGCTGATCGAGGGCATGTCGCGGCTTGCCTGGCGTCGCGTCGCCACCTTCATCCATTTGCCGGCAAGGGCGGTGAAGAACCCGGCCACCAGCCAGCTTGTCGCCATCGACTACCTCGAACTCGAAACAGCGCTGAGGCGCGACCAGGAGAACGCAGCATGATCCGCTTCCAGCAGAATGCGCGTCCGCGCACCGACACGCCCTCGCACCTCTTCGCCATCGGCCAGACCGTGCGCATGAAGAGCCGCAGCGGGCTCGCCCAGAAGACCGCCGAGCTGTTTCAGATCAAGAGCAGATTGCCGGTCAAGGATGGCTCGCCGCAATATCGCATCCGCAGCGAGGAGGAGACCTATGAGCGGGTCACCACGGAAGACAACCTCGAAGTAGCGGACGCCCCGGCTGTCCCCGACAGCCAGGCAGTCTGACACCGCACCCACCCAGCACGTACGAAGGAGCAGACAGATGGCCAAGGGTCAGCAGCGCAGCAATCGCGAAACGCGCAAGCCCAAGAAAGACAAGGTGGTGGCCAAGGCCGCCTCCCCGTTCGGTTCCTCGGTCAAGCAGGCAGAGAGCAGCCTGAAGCCGAAGTCGAAGGGCTGACCAGGCAGGGCGCGCCTGGCGCACCTGCCGGCAATGGACTGACGATCTCGGACTGACGATCTCGCCCAAAACTCTGCAACGGAGGCTTGCTTGACGTTCTTCGTCGAGCCGCTCGCGCGACGTCGACGAAGCCACGCTCGACAAGGTATCCTTCTTCCCTTGGAGGTGAGAAGCGGTCCGCGCAGCGGACGAAAAGCCAATTGTTGGCTTTTCGAGTTTCGAACGCCCTGAGCCTGCGAAGGACCAAGGGTGGTCCGGTCCACCCGCCCGGTCCCCGCTGCTTCGCAGGGTCCCGGCATTCGCCGCCTTTTTTATCGTGCCAGTGGGACGGTGAATTCGCCTCCGGCGGACTCACCCGACAGGGGAGAAGGAAAAATCAGCAGGGGCCGTCCTCGACGACGCGGTAGTCGGCGGCACGGGCCTCGCAGGCGTTGGGAAAGGTGCGCAGCTCGCCATGGCGGCGGGCGCAGACCGGGGCGTATTCGCGCGTGCAGAATGTCGGCTCTTCGCCACCACCGCCACCACCGCCGCCGTCGCGGCAAGGGCCGTCGCGAACGATGCGGTAGCCTTCCCGTTCGGCAAGGCAGGCATTGGCGAAGGTCTGGCGGTCACCGCCGCGCCGCGCGCAGACCGGCTCGTATTGCCTGGTGCAGAATTCCGGTTCCGGCCGTGGCGGGCGCGGACGTGGTCCCGGCCCGTCATCGACGACGACGGTGCAGGCCGCAAGAAGACCCGACAGGAAGAGAATAGTAAAACCCTGGCGCGAGAAGATCGTCGCAAGAAATCTCATGAATATGCCTCCCTCGAGACCCCCGTCCCCGGCGCAAAACGCGCCTGTCGATCCTCGCCATTCCCTTGCCAAATGCAACCCCCGTTTGCGGCGCGGGAGCCATGCGATGCCCGGCCCGCGCATTGCTTTGGCCCTGGACCAAACCGCTGGACCATGCGTGGCCGGGCTCTGGCTGATGAAACTTAAGAACCCAGGTTTATCGAAGCGCCTTCGTTGGGATGCGTCGATGGACGCGGCCCGCGGCGCTATCTTGCAACGATCACGTTTCCGTGCGATAAATTTTGTGTTCGGGCATTTGCGACCCGGAGAGCGGAACGTTTTGGACGACCTTTCCCCGATACTGTGAATCTCTGACGGCCCCATTTTCGGCGGGGGGTTTTACCATGCGCAAATGCAGGACTGCCGAAGCAACCACCGGGACTTGCCCACGATGCCAGGCGGCGGGCAAACCATAAGACTGACACGGGTGAAGGAGTTTCCCCAATGGCCCAGACCGGCACCGTTAAATTCTTCAACGCGACCAAAGGCTTCGGCTTCATCACGCCCGACGGCGGCGCCAAGGATGTGTTCGTCCACATTTCCGCGATCGAGGCCTCGGGCCTGCGTACCCTCGTCGACGGCCAGAAGGTCACCTTCGACGTTGAACCCGACCGCATGGGCAAGGGTCCGAAGGCGGTCAACCTCCGCGCGGCCTGAACCGGCGGTGCCCGCGCGCCCGTCGGGCGCTCGAAAAAGCACCTAAAGCGTGTTTGAACCGGCTTTGTCAGCCGTCCAGAGTTTCGAAGGCGCGACGTTTCCCGTTGCGCCTTTTTCATGACCGCCGTCGCCGGAGGCAAAGGACGCTTTATCGGTCAATGCCGTGGCTGATCGCCGGAGCAATCGTCTGGCGCGAATTGCCTTCGGTGCCACGATCTATTTGACCAGCCTTCAGCGTTGCCGCCGTCGCCAAAACTTTCTCTTGCCGATAGCGCTAAAATAAAGGACAAATTTCCCTTCGGGCATTTGCCGGCCCGAAACTGGACTTTATGGGATCAAAGGGAGCTTCCCATGCCGCAGACCGGCACCGTCAAATTCTTCAATCATGCCAAAGGCTTCGGCTTCATTACGCCCGACGACGGGCAGAAGGATGTCTTCGTTCATATTTCGGCCGTGCAGGCTTCGGGTCTTTCCGGTCTGGAGGATGGACAAAAAGTGACATTCGACACCGAGCCGGACAAGCGCGGCAAGGGTCCAAAGGCCGTCAACCTGTCGGTCGGCTAAGCCGGCTCAAGACAGTCCGGACGGAGATTGACGAGGCGGAGCGCCTTGCGTACGCGCTTGGTTTTGCCGCAAGAACTGGATCGTATCAGCCAATTCCGTTCAGCCCCCGTTCAGCCACGGTCTTCTATTAATCGTCCCCTAGGCTGGACCGCATCCCCGAAAACTATCCGGGCCGGCACGAAGGAGACCAAAATGAATCGCATTTTCAAGACCGCCATCCTGGGCGCCGCTCTCGCCGCGACCACCCTCGCCACCTTGCCTGCCGCCAATGCCAAGGACTGGAACCGCTGGCATCATGGCCATGGTCGTCATCATAATGGCGACGCGCTTGCGGCCGGTGTCGTCGGCCTTGCGGCCGGCGCTCTGATCGCCGGTGCGCTGAGCAACCCGCAGCCGCGCTACAGCAGCTATGATGACGATTACGACTACCGCGAAGTGCGGCCGGCGCCGGTGCGCCGTTACTATGCCGAACCGCGGGTCGTCTATGCCGACCGCTATGCCGAGCCGTGGACCCGCGACTGGTACGAATACTGCTCGGACCGCTACCGGAGCTTCAATGCCCGCAGCGGCACGTTCACCGGCAATGACGGTGAGCAGCATTTCTGCGTCGCGAATTGAGCTTCCCTGTCCCACAAAAAGCGCTGACCGCAAGGCCAGCGCTTTTTTTTGGCAGAAAGACATCGCTAAGTCAGGAAGGGATTGGTCCGCCTCTCCTCGCCAAAGCGGCCACCCGGGCCGTGGCCGCAGATGAAGCCGATCTCATCACCGAGCGGCAAAAGCTTGTTCTTAATCGAGGCGATCAGCGCCGCATGGTCGCCGCCCGGCAGGTCGGTGCGCCCGACCGAGCCGCGAAACAGCACGTCGCCGACATGAGCGAACTTCGCCGCGCGATTGTAGTATACGACATGGCCGGGCGCATGGCCGGGGCAGTGCAGCACCTCGAACATATGTGAGCCGAACGAAACCGTCTCGCCCTCTGCGAGAAACCGGTCGGGCACGCAGTTGCGCGCCCCGGCAATGCCGTAGCGCTGGCCCTGGTTCTCGAGATTGTCGAGCAATAGCTTGTCGGCTTCGTGCGGGCCGATGATCTCGATGCCGAGTGCTTCCTTCAGCTCCATGGCGCCGCCGGCGTGATCGATGTGGCCATGGGTGATCCAGATCGCAGCGGCGGTGATCGCATTGTCCTTCAGCACCGCCAGCACCTTGTCGATGTCGCCGCCCGGATCGACGACGACGCCATGCTTGTCATCCATGTCGAACAGGATGGTGCAGTTCTGCTGGAAAGGCGTGACCGGCACGATGCCGGCATTGAGCTGACCCATGATTGTCCTTTCGCTGTTCCAGCGTGATGTAGAGGCGCGGGCGAAGGCCGTCCACTGCTGAAAGGCAAACAGTCCGTCCTAAAACAGAAATGGGCGGCCCAACGGCCGCCCATTTGACGAAGCCTCAGTCTCAAGCAATTCCAGGAAAAGTGTAAAGCGGTTTTCCGTCCGGAATTGCGTAAAACAACAAACTAGATCATTCGCCGTGAAACGGTGAATGATCTAGTTGGCTTACTTCTTCATCGCGCCCATGACCGCACCGATGATGCCGGTCAGGATGGCGCCGCCGCCGGCGCCGCCGAGCAGGTTTTTGAGGTTCAGCGTATCGCCCAATCCGCCCGCTGCCGTTGCAGCCGCTGCCGGGTCGGCCGTGCCGCCGAGCAGGCTGCCGAGGATCGCCGCCCCGCCAACGCCGCCAACCGCGCCGCCGAGGATTTTGGTCAACTGGCCCATCGCCGCATTCTTCAGCGCAACGCCGACCGCCTGACCACCGACAACACCTGCAATTACCTGTACAACGAGCGCAATGAGCGTATTCGTATCCATGTACCTAGTCCCTCCATAGCTGCCAGCCTCCCGGGCCGACACCATCATGAGACGCTGAATTGTACGAAGTCAAATGCACAGATGCTGAAATAAAGGGGCCGGCCTCAAAACCGCCCCTGCTTGCGAAAAAAGCTGTGACTTTCGTTATTCTGCGGCTATCGCATGCTTAGGTTGCACCGCAGCAGAATAGTCGTTCATCAAAGTCTTGTCGATCTCGCCGACCTCGAATCGGTACGGACCGATCTCGGAGACCGGCGTCACTTCCGCTGCCGTTCCGGTGAGGAAGCACTGTTCGAAGCCTTCGAGTTCCTCAGGCATGATGGCGCGCTCGACGACTTCAAGGCCGCGGTCCTTGGCGAGGCCGATGACGGTGCGGCGGGTGATGCCGTCGAGGAAGCAATCGGGCTTCGGCGTGTGGATCTTGCCATCCTTGACGAAGAAGATGTTGGCGCCCGTTGCTTCGGCGACCTGGCCGCGCCAGTCGAGCATCATGGCATCGGCATAGCCCTTGGCCTCGGCGGCATGCTTGGACATGGTGCAGATCATGTAGAGGCCGGCGGCCTTCGACTTCGACGGCGCGGTGCGCGGATCGGGCCGGCGCCATTCCGCCAGATCGAGACGGATGCCCTTGAGCTTCTGCGCCGGGTCGAAATAGCTCGGCCATTGCCAGATGGCGATGGCGCAGTTGATGCGGCTGTTCTGCGCCGACACCCCCATCTGTTCGCTGCCGCGCCAGGCGATCGGCCTGACATAGGCGTCCTGGAAACCCTGCTTCTTCAGAAGCGTGGTCGAGGCGTCATTGAGCTCGGCCACGGAATAGGGAATATTGAAGCCGAGCAGGCGCGCCGATTCATGCAGACGCTCGGTGTGCTCATTGAGCTTGAAGATGGCGCCGCCATAGGCGCGCTCGCCCTCGAAGACGGCGCTGGCATAGTGCAGGCCGTGGGTCAGCACGTGGATCTTGGCGTCGGCCCATTTGACGAACTCGCCGTTGATCCAGATGAAGCCGTCCAGTTGGTCGAAGGGAACGGATGCCATGGAAACCTCCCGCGGGCGGCGACCCGCACATCATTAGTGTTGTTTTTTGTTGCGCGACAGCCGCGTCGGGCGGCCCTTGAAGCGTAAGCGGAGAATCGAACTCTGGCAAACTCAGGAAGTTCCGGAAAAACCGCACTCCCTTGCCTTTTCGTTCGCATTCACCCGAAAAGCTTGTCAAAAATTACCATTGCGGGGAAATTACGTCAATAGTACTGACATAATTTCCCTCTATGGACGGAGAAATGATGACGGATCGAAGCCCAGCTGCCGGAAAACCGATCAAGACACCGATCACCGACGAGGACGGCATCGACTTCGCCATCATCGAACTGTTCTTCTTTGCGTATCGCGATTTCACTTCCGATCCGGACCAAATCCTGGCCGATTACGGCTTTGGCCGCGCCCATCACCGTGTGCTGCATTTCGTCAACCGCCGGCCGGGACTGACGGTCGCCGAACTGCTCGACGTGCTCAAGATCACCAAGCAGAGCCTGGCGCGGGTGCTCAAGCAGCTGATCGACACCGACCATGTCGTCCAATTGCAGGGTCCGCGCGACCGCCGCCAGCGGGAGCTCTATCCGACAGCCAAGGGCCGCGCCTTGGCGCTGGCCCTGGCGCGGCCACAGTCACGCCGCATCCGTGCTGCATTGGAAGATTCCGGAGCCAGCGAGCGTCCCTTGATCGAACGATTCCTGGAAGCCATGGTCAATCCGGAACTAAGGGCGCAGATCGACATTGTGCCTGCAAACATGTCAGGGAAAAGTCATGGAGACCATTGAGAGGGTGGACCAGCCGACGGCGCCGGACGATGACGCGCCGCATCTGCTTGTGGTCGACGACGACACCCGCATCCGCAATTTGCTCAAGCAGTATCTGACCGAAAATGGCTTTCGCGTCACTGTCGCCGGAAATGCCGGCGAGGCCAGGCGCAAGCTCGCCGGGCTCGACTTCGACCTCCTTGTCCTCGACGTCATGATGCCCGGAGAGACCGGCGTCGACCTCACCAAGGCGCTGCGGGCGGAGAAGAACGTGCCGATCCTGATGCTCACCGCGCTATCGGAAACCGACAGCCGCATCACCGGGCTCGAGGCCGGCGCCGACGACTATCTGCCCAAGCCCTTCGACCCGCGCGAACTGATCCTGCGCATCAACAACATCCTGCGCCGCGGCGGCCCGGCGACGACGCCCAAGGTCGAGCAGCTGGTCTTCGGCCCCTACACCTTCCAGATCGCCAGGCGCGAGCTGAAGCGGGGCGGCGAGGCTCTGAAGCTGACCGACCGCGAGCAGGAGATCCTGGCGATCTTTGCCGCGCGGGCCGGCGAAACCATCCCGCGCCATGAGCTTGTCGGTGACGATTCGGAAGTCGGCGAGCGCACCATCGACGTTCAGATCAACCGGCTGCGCCGCAAGATCGAGCGCGATCCGTCCAATCCGGTCTGGCTGCAGACGGTGCGCGGTATTGGGTATCGGCTCAGCGTGGAATAGAATGCCGCTGACGGCCGCCCTTTGGCCATAGATATGTGGCCATCGACCAGCGGCCATTGACCCAGCGGAAGGATAAATGGCGACCACGCAACTGGAACGGCCGGAACAAGGCGGCTTTGGCGCGCGCGTATCACGCGCGCTGAAAGCAATGCCGCGTGCCTGGAAGCGGTTCTGGCGGCTGGTTGCGTTCTATATGCCCAAGCGGCTTTATGCCCGCTCGCTGATCATCGTCATCGCGCCGATGATCCTTCTGCAGTCGGTCGTCGCCTTCGACTTCATGGAACGCCACTGGGCAACCGTGACGCAGCGCCTGTCGCAGGCCACCGTGCGCGACATCGCCGCGATCATCGACATGATCGAGACCTATCCGCATGATGGCGACTACGCCAACATCATCCGCATCGCCCAGGACCGCATGCAGTTGAAGGTCGACCTCTTGCCGCCCGACCCGTTGCCGGCGCCTGGACCCAAGCCCTTCTTCTCGATCCTTGACGACGTCCTTTCCACCGAGATCACCCGCCAGATCAACCGCCCGTTCTGGATCGACACGGTCGGCAATTCCAACATCGTCGAGGTCCGCATCCAGCTCGAGGGCAAGGTGCTGCGCGTCTTCGTGCGCCGCAGCCAGGCCTATGCCTCCAACACCCACATCTTCCTGATCTGGATGGTCGGGACGTCGCTGGTGCTGCTGACGATCGCCATCCCCTTCCTTCGCAACCAGATCCGGCCGATCCTGTCTCTGGCCGAGGCCGCCGAAAGCTTCGGCAAGGGCCGGCCGATGCCGCGCGATTTCCGCCCACGCGGCGCCGAGGAGGTCCGCCGGGCCGGCTTTGCCTTCATCCAGATGCGCGAGCGCATCGAACGCCAGCTGGAACAGCGCACCGCCATGCTGACCGGCGTCAGCCACGATCTCAGAACCATCCTCACCCGCTTCAAGCTGCAGCTGGCGCTGGCCGGCGGCAAGCCCGAGACCAAGGCCGCGCTCAACCAGGACATCGACGACATGCAGTCGATGCTGGAAGGCTATATCGCCTTTGCCCGCGGCGAAGCGTCGGAAGATGCCGGCCATTTCGATCTCGAGGCTTATTTCCAAAAGCTCGGCGAGGAGGCGTCGCTGCACAAGCGCAAGCTATCGACCGTGCTTGCCGGTGATCCGGACGTGCATGTGCGCCCGCACGCTTTCGCCCGGCTGTTGTCCAATGTCGCCGGCAATGCCTTGCGCTATGCCAAGACGGTGGAGATCAGCGCCGATCACGGCCGCGGCTCACTCGTCGTCACCATCGACGATGACGGTCCGGGCATCCCGCCGGAAAAGCGCGAAGACGTGTTCAAACCGTTCGTGCGGCTCGACGAGGCGCGCAACCTAGACGCCAGCGGCACCGGCCTTGGTCTCTCTATCGCCCGCGATATTGCCCGCAGCCATGGCGGCGACATCATGCTGGAAGACAGCCCGCTCGGCGGCCTAAGGGCGGTAATCAAGGTGCCCGCCTGACCAAAGCATGATCTGGAAGGCGGGGCTCGGCCAAAAACCACCTTCATCCGCCCGTCATGAAACCATGGTCAAGAGCGCGCATGAAGCGCGCGACCTCAGTTGATTCGGCTCAGCCGCCTTACTTCGACCTCGTGCCTGCCCGGGTGCGGTGGAGCGAAGCGAGGGCAGCCGGGCCGTACCGCTATCGCATCAAGGCAACCGTTGATCCGAGCAAAGGACCGCCATGCGCATCCTGATGGCCACCGACGCCTGGCGGCCGCAAGTCAACGGCGTCGTCCACACGCTGGAGCGGCTCACCGAAACGCTGAAAACCTTCGACGTTGCGGTCGACTTCCTGACCCCGAACATCTTTCGCACCTTGCCGTTGCCGACCTACCCCGACATCAGGCTGGCGCTGACCACGCCCGGTCATGTCGCGCGGCTGATCGAGGCTCGCAAGGCCGACCATATCCATATCGTCACCGAAGGCCCGCTCGGCATCATGGCGCGGCGCTATTGCCGCAATGCCGGCCGTCCCTTTACCACCAGCTATCACACCCGCTTTCCCGAATATCTGAGCGCCCGCCTGCCAGTGCCGGAGAGCTGGGCCTATCGCTGGCTGCGTGATTTCCACAATTCCGGACAAGGCACGCTGGTCGCCACCCAGTCGCTGGCGGAGGACCTTGCGTCGCGAGGCTTCACCAAGCTCAGGCCGTGGACGCGGGGCGTCGACACCGATCACTTCCGCCCGGACAAGAAGAAGGACCTCGGCTTTCCCGGCCCGGTATTCCTGTGCGTCGGCCGCGTCGCCATCGAGAAGAACCTGAGCGCCTTCCTCGATCTCGACCTGCCCGGCAGCAAGGTGATCGTTGGCGAAGGACCGGAACTGGCCAGGCTCAGGGCGAAATACCCGCAGGCGCATTTTCTCGGCCATCGCCCGAACGATGAGCTGGCCGAGATCTACGCCTCGGCTGATGTTTTCGTTTTCCCCAGCCGCACCGACACGTTCGGCAACGTCATCATCGAGGCGCTGGCCAGCGGGACGCCGGTGGCCGCCTATCCGGTCACCGGACCGATCGACATTGTCGGCGACGGCATCGGCGGCGCGGTGTCGACCGATCTGCGCAAGGCCTCGCTCGCCGCGCTCAATGTCGACCGCGCCGAGGCGCGCGAACGCGCCATGCGCTACAGCTGGAAAGCCTGCGCCGAGATGTTCATGGACACGGTCGAAGAGGCGCTCGGCACCACGCGCAAGCTGGCCGCCTGACGCAATCTTCCTAAAATAGTCGCCCGCCGTCCGGCACCTTGCGCTCGATGGCGCCAAGCACCACGGCGCCTTCTTCATCAGGGAAGCCGAGCGTGAGCACTTCCGACATGAACGGACCGATCTGGCGCGGCGGGAAATTCACCACCGCAAACACCTGCCGTCCCACCAGCGTTTCCGGCGCATAGTATTTCGTGATCTGTGCCGAGGATTTCTTCACGCCGATCTCAGGGCCGAAATCGATCTTCAGCTTGAACGCGGGTTTGCGCGCCTCGGGGAAAGGCTCGGCCTCGACGATCGTGCCGGCACGGATGTCGACACGATCAAAATCGGCAAAGCTGATCTCGGGCTTGCGCGCGCTGCTCGAACTCATGGAAGCTCAAGCGTTACCATAGGTCTCGAACAGGACGCCGGCCAGCGCATCCTTGGCCGAGGTTCCCGACCAGACAACGAACTGGAAGGCCTGGAAATAGCATTCGCAGGCTTCAAGCGCCGACGACAAAAGCACCTCGACCTGCTGGCTCGACGGTTCGACCCCGCCGGCGAGCAGCAGCGACTGGCGAAACATGATCGCGCCCTCCTGCTCCCAGAGATCGAAATGGCCAAACAGCATCTGCTCGTTGATCAGCGACAAAAGCCGCATCACTTCCAGCGCGCGGGCTTCCGGCACCTTGATGTCGAAAGCACAGGCCAGATGCAGCGCCTCGAAGTCCTCCATCCACGAGAAGGAGACGTGATAATCGGTCCAGCTGCCGGCAACCGAGATCGAGATTTCGTCATCGCCGGCCCGTTCGAAGGACCAGTCATTGTTATGGGCGACCTGCTCGATGACATCCACCGGATGGATTTCGCGGGAGAATTCGAGTTCGAGAAGTTCCATGGAATGCTTCCTGTGTTCAGGGGAGCGCCACACGCTCCGCGGGGCACACACGACGAACAATTTGTCTTGAACTCGGACGGCCAGGACTTCACGACACAAAGACCCCGGACCGGACCCCACCGCCCGGCCGCATGACCCTGCTCCGAATCATGCAACAAATTCAGTCTATTGATCGGGAGTCGCGTGAACAGCCTAATTTTTCGCACTGCGTCATCAGCATGTGGAAAGGCGCTGTCACAAAGATTCATGCATTGCCGGTAAACGATTCACGGCAAAGCACTTTTTCGGATTGTGCTTTGTGGAAAAGTTCAAATTTTATTTTTTTGCTTTGGGCTTTGCCGCAGCCGCAGGTGCGGCCTGTCCGGTCAATTCGGCAAGCCTGGCCTCGAGCGCGTCGATGCGGGCGGCCAGCCTGGTGTTTTCTTCGCGGGCCTTGGCAGCCATGTCGCGGGCAGCCTCGAACTCCTCGCGCTGCACCACATCCATGGTGTTGAGGATGCGCTCGGCCTGCCCCTTGAAGGCAGTCTCCACCTCGCGGCGCACGCCTTGTGCGGCACCCGCGGCATCGGTCATCAGCTTGGCGAATTCGTCGAGAATGCGGTTCGGTCCGGTCGACATGGCAAATCCTCGCTTGCTGGAATTGACGTAGTGGCACTGCCTGCGGAATGCAAGAACGTTGAAGCTGGTGCGGCTTCATGTCGGACGCGATTTGGCTCACGGTCCGGCCGACAGATTGCTATTATCGCAAATGGATTCTTGGAACGACGGTTGCCGTGACGGACAGTGCGGACTTGGAGAAGCGCTTTGCAGCACTCGATGCAGCACTCGCAAAGGGCATTTCGGATGCCAGTGCGGGCCGGGTCTAGCCTGGCGACGAGGTGCTGGACAGGCTTGAAGCCAAATACAGGGCAATGGCAGAGAGAACCAAGTGAAGTTACTGGTCTTCACAGACCAGCGGCCTAGTTTTCCTCACGACTTGCTCCAGGCAAGAGTCACTCTCATTCAGGATCAACCAATGGCAACGCCCCCGCGCCGACCGACCAATCCGATGGAAGCCGCTGAAGCGGCCTTCAAGCCGGTCAAGAAACCCGCGCCTCCCATTCGCGAACCCTCCGCCGCACCAAACGTTCGCGAGCTTGTCTCGATCAGGATCGATCGCGCCGTGCTCGACCATTTCCAGGAAGATGGCCCCGGCTGGCAAGACAGGATCAACGATGCGCTCAGGCAATTGGTCGCCGGCAAGCCGCAGGGTTGAGCCCATTATCTCTGACGATCAGGCTGTCGTCACCTTGCCTTGACCCCGCCAAAACCCTGCCGCATGGTCCGCGCCCTAACGCGAGCCCTCCCAGGAGATCCTGTTGAACGACTATTTCCCGCTGCCGATGGCGTCGCTGTCCTTCCCCAACATCGACCCGATCCTGGTTCAGATCGGCCCGCTGGCTGTGCACTGGTACGGCATCGGCTATATCGTCGGCATCCTGTTCGCCTGGTGGTACGCCAAGCGGCTCGTCACCAACACAAGGCTGTGGCCTGATGGCGTCTTGCCGATGAAGCCGATCGACCTCGACGATTTCATCGTCTGGGCCGCCGTCGGCGTCGTGCTCGGCGGACGCACCGGCTATGTGCTTTTCTACGATTTAAAGCGCTATATCGACCACCCGCTCGACATCTTCGCCGTCTGGCAGGGCGGCATGTCGTTCCATGGCGGCCTGCTTGGCGTCATCCTCGCCATGACGCTGTTTTCCCTCAAGCGCGGCATCCGCACCTGGACGCTGTTCGACGTGGTGGCAGCCGGCGTGCCGGTCGGGCTCGGCCTCGTCCGCATCGCGAACTTCGTCAATGCCGAACTCTGGGGTCGCGTGACCGACGTGTCGTGGGGCGTCGTCTTCTGCAACGAGCGTCTCCAGCAGACCGTGGCGGGTTGTGTCGCGGGCCTGGAGCCTCGCCATCCGAGCCAGCTCTACGAAGCGCTGCTCGAGGGCGCGGTGCTGTTCCTGGTCCTGCGCTTCCTCACCCATTCGCGGCTGAAGCTGAAGACGCCGCGCTTTGTCGGCGGCGCCTTCATTTGCGGCTACGGCCTGTCACGCATCTTCGTCGAGTTCTTCCGCGAGCCCGACCAGCAGCTCGGCTACCTCCTCGGCGGCTGGCTCACCATGGGCATGGTGCTGTCGCTGCCGATGGTGCTGGCCGGCATCTGGGCGATGGCCACAGCCAAACCGGCGCCGCAACCACAGCCGGCATGACACGGCTGAAGACCCGCATCGTCGACCTGATCGGCGCGCTCGGCCCCCTCCCCGTCAACGAGTACATGGCGCTCTGCCTGTTCGATCCCAGCGACGGCTACTACACCACGCGCGAGCCGTTCGGCGCCGCCGGCGACTTCGTCACCGCACCCGAGATCAGCCAGATGTTCGGCGAACTCGTCGCCGTCTGGCTCTATCAGGCCTGGCTGGCGATCGGCCGACCCCTGCCGGTCACCATCGCGGAGATCGGGCCTGGCCGCGGCACGCTGATGAAGGACATGCTTCGCACCCTGACGCGGCTCGATCCGGCTATCGCCGCCGGAGCCTCCTTCGCCCTGGTCGAGACCAGTCCGCGGCTGACTGAAATCCAGAAGCAGACGCTTGCCGAAACTTCGGTTGAGCTCGGCTGGCACGAAACCATCGCCACACTACCGCAGGCGCCGTTGCTGATTGTCGGCAATGAATTGTTCGACGCTGTGCCGATCCGCCAGTTCATCCGCGCCGGCGCCGGCTGGCGCGAACGGGTGATCGGCCTCGATGTCTCAGACGAGTTGAGCTTCTTCGCCGGCGCCGGCTCGGTCGAGGCGACGCTGCTGCCGGAAGACGCCGCCGAGGCGCCACAAGGCTCTATTTTCGAAATAGCACCGGCCCGCGCGGCACTGATGGCGACCATTGCCGAACGCATAGCCGACCACGGCGGCGCCGGGCTGTTCCCCGATTACGGCCATCTCCAGCCCGGTTTCGGCGACACATTGCAGGCCGTGCGCAGGCACGCCCCCGAAGATGTGCTGGCCAATCCCGGCGAAGCCGATCTCACCGCCCATGTCGACTTCGCTGCACTGGCCGCCGTCGTGCGGGCGCATGGCCTCGATGTGGAATTGGCGACGCAGGGCGACTTTCTGCTTGGCATGGGATTGCTTGAGCGAGCTGGCCAGTTGGGCAGCCAGGCAGGCCAAGAGGCACGACAAACCATTGCCGATGCCGTCGAGCGCCTGGCCGGACCCGACGGCATGGGCACGCTGTTCAAAATCCTGAAAATACTGCCGCATCAGCCAGTCTGACCCTCAGAGATCGTTACAAGCCGTCCCGCGACGCCGCCTATGGTCGCATGCCTGCTTTTGGCCAATGCAAAGTCGACGCAGCAGCACTGTCGCAATCACTCGGCCGAACTTCGCCTTGACGAAAACGCCGGCGCGGACAACAAACCCATCCATGCTGAATCAGACCAAACCGGATCCTGTTCGCTCGCCGCTGCTGGAAGCGGCCAAGCCGCGAGGTATCCGCCATGGCTATTTCACCCGTATCGGCGGCGTCTCCGGCGGCATCTATCAGGGACTTAACATCGGCACCGGGTCGGATGACGATCAGATGCTGGTCGCCGAGAACCGCCGCCGCGTCGCTGCCTGGATGGGTGTGCCGGCCAGCCATCTCCTGACCGCGCATCAGGTCCACTCGCCCGATGTCGTTATTGCCAGGGAACCCTTTCCCGGCCCGCGGCCCAAGGCCGACGCCATCGTCACCGACCGGCCGGGCATCGCCATCGGCGCCTCGACGGCCGATTGCGGCCCGGTGCTGTTCGCCGATGCGCAAGCGCGCATCATTGGCGCTGCACACGCCGGCTGGAAGGGCGCTTTCACCGGTGTGCTTGAAAACACCATTGCCGCGATGGAAAGCCTCGGCGCCCGCCGTGAGCGCATCATTGCGGTTCTCGGTCCTTCGATCGGCCCCGACAATTACGAGGTCGGGCCGGAATTCGTCGCCCGTTTCGTCGAAGCCGATGCCGAAAACATCGGCTATTTCGCGCCTTCGGCCAATCCGGCGCATGCAATGTTCGATCTCAACCTCTATACGGTCGACCGGCTGAAGAAGGCTGGCGTGACCGCCGAGGGGCTTGGCCGCTGCACCTATGCCGAGGAGGATCTCTTCTTTTCCTACCGGCGCGCGACGCATCGCAAGGAACCGGACTACGGTCGGCAGGTTTCGGCAATTGTTTTGGAGAACGGATAATGGCGCTGCATTTCGAACGGTCGGAATTTGACGCCCGGCGTGACCGGTTGATGATCGAGATGACGGAAAAGAAGCTCGATGCTGTACTGCTTTTCGCCCAGGAGAGCATGTACTGGCTAACCGGCTACGACACGTTCGGCTTCTGTTTCTTCCAGTGCCTGGTTGTGAAGGCTGACGGCTCGATGGTGCTGCTCACCCGCTCGGCCGATTTGCGCCAGGCGCGCCACACATCGATCATCGACAACATCGTGCTGTGGACCGACCGCGACGGCGCCAACCCGGCGGTCGACCTGCGCAACCTGCTCAACGACCTCAATCTCCTCGGCGCCCGCATCGGCGTCGAATACGACACCCATGGCCTGACCGCCTTCAATGGCCGCCGCGTCGACGAGCAGCTGCAGACCTTCGGCCAGATCGCCGACGCCTCCGGTACTGTCGGCCGTCTGCGCCTGTTCAAGAGCCCGGCTGAAATCGCCAAGGCCGAAAAGGCCGCCAACCTTTCCGACGACGCGCTCGACGCGGCCCTGCCGCTGATCAAGCAGGGCGGCGACGAAGCGCTGATCCTTGCCGCCATGCAGGGCGCGGTGTTTGCCGGCGGCGGCGACTATCCGGCCAATGAATTCATCATCGGCTCGGGCATCGACGCGCTGCTCTGCCGCTACAAGGCCGGGCGCCGCAAGCTGACCAAGAACGATCAGCTGACGCTCGAATGGGCCGGCGTGTTCCATCACTATCACGCGCCGATGATGCGCACCGTGCTGACCGGCAAGGCGTCGAAGCGCCATCAGGAGCTGTTCGACGCCGCCCGCGCGGCTCTTCTGGCGGTCGAGAAGGCGATGACGCCCGGCAACACCTTCGGCGACGTCTTCGACGCGCATGCCCGCACGCTGGAGGCGCACAGCCTGACCAAGCATCGGTTGAACGCCTGCGGCTATTCCGTCGGCGCCCGCTTCACCCCGTCCTGGATGGATATGCCGATGTTCTACCAGGGCAATCCCGAGCCGATCGCGCCCAACATGACATTGTTCGCGCACATGATCATCATGGACTCCGAAACCGAGACGGCGATGACGCTTGGCCGCACCTACCTGACCACCGAATCCCAGCCGAAGCCGCTTTCGCGCCATGATCTCGACTTGATCGTACAGTGAATCCATAATGGTTGGTCCACGCGGGGGCGTTCGCGACTAAGGAGTTTTCGGGCAGATGAGACGATCGCATGTGACGACCGTGTCATTGCTCGCAGCGCTTGTGCTGGCCGCTTGCACCAATGCCAAGGACGTCCTTGAGCCGTCCGCCATCACGCCGCCGGCAGCCTCGGCCCAACCGGCTCAGCCCTTGGCTGCCCCGGGCATCGCGCCCGCCGCCACACCAGCGCCGGCCGTCGGCGCCACGACACCCGCCAACCCCGCGCAGAGCGCCGCCGCTTTGTCGAAGACCCGGCTGCAGATCGCGCCGATCGTCGGCGCCTCCGTGGAAGCGGCAACGCCGCTGACGGCCGAACTGCAGACACGCGCCAAGCAGCGCGGCATCACCCTTGCCGGCAGCGCCGACCAGGCCGCCACCCATGTGCTGAAGGGCTACTTCTCGACCATGACGGAAGGCAAGGATACAACCGTTATCTATGTCTGGGACGTCTATGACCCCGCTGGCAACCGGCTACACCGCATCAATGGCCAGCAGAAGGCGCCCTCGGTCAATGCCGCCGAAGGCTGGCCCGCGGTTGCACCCGCTACCATGCAGGCGATCGCCGACCAGACGATCGACCAGTTCGCGGCCTGGCTCGGCGGCAGCGCCGGCTGATCCGCCTGTTACCGGCTTCCGTTCACTGTTGACGTTTTTGAGATTAGCCGGCGGATTCCCGTCAACGAGGCTTGCAATACCGGCACGGCTCGCTACAAGCCCGATTAAGAGGACCTCCCCATCCTTCGCCAGGAACGGTGCATGAAGCTTTTCGCGGGCAATTCCAACCGGGTGCTGGCCGAAGCGGTCGCCCGCTATCTCAATGTCCCGCTGGGCAAGGCCAGCGTCAGACGCTTCGCCGATCAGGAAATCTTCGTCGAAATCCAGGAAAACGTGCGCGGCGAGGATGTCTTCATCCTGCAGTCGACCTCGTTCCCGACCAACGATCATCTGATGGAACTGCTCATCATGATCGATGCCTTCATGCGCTCCTCGGCCAAGCGCATCACCGCGGTCATCCCCTATTTCGGTTACGCCAGGCAGGATCGCCGGGCCTCGGGCCGCACACCGATCTCGGCCAAGCTGGTCGCCAACATGATCACCCGCGCTGGCGTCGACCGCGTTTTGACGCTCGACCTCCATGCCGGCCAGATCCAGGGTTTTTTCGACATTCCGACCGACAATCTGTTCTCGGTGCCGGTGATGGCCCGCGACGTGAAGGCAAAATACAAACAGCTTGCCAATGTCGTCGTCGTCTCGCCCGATATTGGCGGCGTGGTGCGCGCCCGCGCGCTCGCCAAACGCTTCGACGCACAACTGGCCATCGTCGACAAGCGCCGCGAACGTCCCGGTGAATCCGAAGTGATGAACATCATCGGCGCGGTCGCCGGCAAGGATTGCCTGCTGATCGACGACATCGTCGATTCCGGCGGCACGCTGTGCAACGCCGCCGATGCGCTGCTCGCCAACGGCGCTACCAGCGTCACCGCCTATATCACCCACGGCGTGCTGTCGGGCGGTGCGGTCGCCCGGATCAGCGGCTCGAAGCTGCAGGAACTGGTGATCACCGATTCCATCCAGCCGACGCAAGGCGTGCTCGACGCCCCGAATATCCGCGTCATCTCCATCGCCGACCTGATGGGCGAGGCGATTTCGCGCACAGCGACCGAAGAGTCCGTGTCGAGCCTGTTCGATTAATCCATGTTGCCCAAAAGCGTGCCCACGGGCCTAGCTCGGGGGTAATCTCGTTTTTGGAATCTCCCAAACCGTCGTGAAAGGAGCCAGCTGATGCGCAATCGAATCAAGGCTGCAGGCATCGCAGGAATGCTTCTCGCAATCGGCATCGCCAGCGCGGCCTATGCGCCGACAATCGCTCCGGTTTCGACCGCGCAGGCGCAAACGGAATATCTTCCCACCGAAAAGGATTTCATCGGCAAATGGAGCATCGCAGGGTCCGCAATCCGGCCACCGCGTGATCTGAAAGAGCCGGCGAAGCCCGACCAGGAAGCGGCTGCGACCGAATTTCAGCAGACTGTGACCGCCTTTTATGGCGCCTTCGACTATCTGGAGATCACGGCGGACGGCCGCTACAATTTTCACCAACCGGGTGACCCGGCATCGGGGCCTTGCGTCTGGTGCGGGACATGGTCGTTCAAGAACGATTCCCTGTGGCTCGAACTGGACACGGCGCCCAGGCTCGACATCTACGCCGAGGGCGGCGACATGCAGATGACCTACACGGCCGAGCCTGAAGAGACGTCACGATACAAATGGCTTGTTTTCAGCTGGACCAAGGCTGATTGAACTGAGGGGTGAGGCGTTCTCGCGCACGCCAACCGAAGCATCGGTGTCAAGCCCGATCTCCTGAGGCGGGCAGTCAGTCCATGGTTGCATTGTGCGAGGAGTTCACCATGGCCATACTTCCCCTCCAATCAACGGAGGAGTAGCAGATGCGGCGTAGGACTTTGCTCGGGCTCGCGGTTTCCATCGCAGCCACCCTTTCAGCACCGGCGGCTTGGGCCGCCGATTTTCCGGACCGGACCATCACCATGGTTGTCCCCTTTTCCGCCGGTGGCTCGACGGATCTGGTCGCGCGCCTGGTCGCCAACAAGATGTCCGAAAAGCTGGGCCAGCAGATTGTCGTCGAAAATGTCGGCGGCGCCGGGGGCAGCATCGGCGCTGCCCAGGTCGCCCGAGCCGAACCGGACGGCTACACGATCCTGATGGGCACGGTCGCAACCCACGCGCTCAACCCGCTGATCCTGAAGACAAAGCCCTACGATGCGGAGAAGGATTTTGCGCCGATATCGTTGCTCGTGCTGGTGCCAAACGTCCTGGTCGTAAACCCTGAATTCCCCGCCAAGGACGTCAAGGAACTGATCGAGATGCTGAAGAAGGACCCGGACAAATATGCCTACGCCTCATCAGGCAATGGCACCCCGCTGCATCTCTCCGGCGAGCTTTTCAAGACGATGGCCGGCGTCAGTATGCAGCACATTCCCTACAAGGGCGCCGGACCGGCCTTGAACGACGTTATCGGCAATCAGGTGCCGATGATGTTCGACAACCTCCCCTCTTCATCGGGCCATATCAAGAGCGGGACGCTGAGAGCGCTTGGCGTCACCACCAAGGAGCGCGTTCCCTCCTTCCCCGACATACCGCCCATTGCCGAAACCATTCCCGGCTATGAAACCTACAGTTGGAACGCTCTGTTCGCGCCCGCAGGCACGCCGCCGGAGGTCGTCGCCGTTCTTCAGAAGGCGGCAGTTGAAGCCCTGAAAGACCCTGATGTGATCGCCCGCATGGCCCAGTTCAGCGCCTCGATCGTGGCCTCCACCCCGGAAGAGCTTGGAGTGCATGTGAAGGCCGAACTCGCCAAATGGGAACCGATCGTCAAGGCCAGCGGCGTTCAGCTGGACTAGGGCCTACGACAAAGTGCTGCGGGCTTTTCCTGGCGCTACGGCGCCGGGGCCTCAAGCCGAGGCTGAGCCCGCCGCATGCCTTCGTCGCGGGCGCCGCGCATATAGCCGCGCGGCGAGGCGCCGAGCATGCGCTTGAACATGGTTATGAATGCCGGCACGCTGTCATAACCGAGGTCGAGCGCCACCCTGGTGATCGGCTCGCCGTCGGCGAGCCTGGGAAGTGCCGCGAACAGGCAGGCCTGCTGGCGCCAAGTCGACAAGGACAGTCCGGTCTGGCGGTGAAAGGCGCGGGTGAACGAACGGCGGCTCATGCCTGCGGCATCCGCCCACTCGTCGATCGTGGCGTGCGGCGAAGGTGCCGCGACAAAGCGTCGGCAGAGCGCCGCCAGCTTCGGGTCGGACGGGAACGGCAGCCCGAGCGGCCGTTCCGGCAAGGTCGGGATCTCGTGCAGCAACAGGTTCATGATCAGCCCGCCGCGGCCTTCCAGTTCGCCGCCTTGCGGCAGCTTTTCCGATTCGACGATCAGGCTGTGCATCAGCTCGGTGATGCCGACGACGCGCAAACCTTCCGGCAGGCCGGGGATAGCGCCCGGCATGACATAGACCGAGCGCATCGAGACATCGCCCAGCATTTCGACAGAATGCTCGGTGCCGGCCGGTATCCACATTGCGTGGTCGGGCGGCACCATCCAGCGCCCGTACCTGGTCGTCACCAGCACGACACCGACCAGCGCATGCAGCAGCTGGCTGCGGCTGTGGCGGTGTTGCGGCACGAGGTAACCGTCGGGATATTCGGTCGGCAAAGCCACCGCCGGCCCGGAAACCTCCTCCAGCCACTGCCAGCGGCTTTCGTGCAATCGGCCGAGATCGGCATTGCCGGCGCGGAAGATGTCCCTGCCATGTGGCATCGGCTATGGCCCACTTGCGAAACTATTGGACCAAACCACGAAAGAAGTCGCCTCGCAAGCGGCTTATAAGGCAGCCATCCCCAAGGCGCTCCGCAGGGGCGTCGCCCAAGCGCTTCAGACGAGCGTCCTTAAGGCGGTCCGCGGGAGCGGCCGCCAAGCCTGCCCGCGGGCAAACACCCGCCAAAAAGACCTCGGAGCCTGCCTTGACCGATACGACAGCCACCAGCATTGCACCGCAGCCAAGCGCCAGCCTCCCTTCAGCCCAGGCGACCGCCTTCACCGTCATCCTGGCGGTGAGCTTTTGCCACGGCATCAACGACATCATGCAATCGCTGCTGCCGGCGATCTATCCGCTGCTGAAAGAGAATTACGGTCTCGATTTCTGGCAGATCGGTCTTCTGACCTTCACCTTCCAGGTCACGGCGTCGCTGCTGCAGCCTATCATCGGCATGATCACCGACAAGCGGCCAATGCCCTATTCGCTGCCCTACGGCATGGCGTCCTCGCTGATTGGCCTGATCGTTCTGGCCTATGCCGGCGACTATGCGCTGCTTCTGGTCGGCGCCTCGCTGATCGGAATCGGCTCGGCGATCTTCCATCCGGAATCCTCGCGCATTGCCCGCTTTGCCTCCGGCGGCCGCTTTGGCCTGGCGCAATCTTTGTTCCAGGTCGGCGGCAATTTCGGCCAGTCGATGGGGCCGCTGCTCGCTGCCTTCATCGTTGTGCCCTTCGGCCAGACCAGCATTTCATGGTTCGCTGTCGGGTCTCTGATCGGCATCATCGTTTTGTCGCGGGTCGGCGGCTGGTACAGCCGGATGCGCGCCGCGCAGGGCAATCGCAAGGCGGCAAGCTTCGTCTCCCCCTTCCCGCGCAAGAAAGTGATGGGTGCGCTCATCGTCCTGACGTTGCTGGTGCTGACCAAGAATGCCTACATCGCCTCGCTCTCCAGCTACTACACCTTCTATTCCATCCATAAGTTCGGCGTGTCGGTGCAGATGAGCCAGGTCATGCTGTTCCTGTTCCTCGGCGCCTCGGCGCTGGGCATCCTGCTCGGCGGACCGTTCGGCGACCGCTACGGCCAGAAGGCGATGATCTGGTTCTCGATCGTCGGCGTGCTGCCGTTCACGCTGGCGCTGCCCTACGCCAATTTCGAATGGACGATGGTGCTGACGGTGCTGATCGGCCTGATCCTGTCCTCGGCCTTCTCCAACATCGTCGTGTTTGCGCAGGAGTTGGTGCCGGGACGTGTCGGCACCATCGCCGGGATCTTCTTCGGCTTCGCCTTCGGCATGGGCGGCATTGCAGCCGCCGTGCTCGGCGTCGTCGCCGACATGAAGGGCATCGATTTCGTCTTCCAGATCTGCTCGTATCTGCCGCTGCTCGGCCTGCTGACGGTGTTCCTGCCCAACATGAAGGAAGCCAGGAAGGCGCAAGCGGCGGCCAGATAAAACCGGTCGATTTTGCGGATTTGACGCAGGGCGCGGCATTGCTGCGCCCTCTGTGATTCTTTCACCATGCGCTGGTTGAAAAGCCTGCTAGAGATAGTCATCAACGAAGGCTTGGGGCCTTCGACGTCTCTGGGGGATGACATGCGCAAGATCGTATTGGCCGTATTGGGTGTGCTTCTTGTTACCTTGCCGGCGACGGCACGCATCGTTCCCTTTCCGCCGGGTTTCAAGACGCAGTCCGTCGAAACCAACGGCACCAAACTCTATGTGCGCGTTGGCGGCAAGGGACCCGCCGTCGTGCTGCTGCACGGCTTTGCCGATACCGGAGACATGTGGGGCGCCGCGGCCATCGCCCTCGCAAAGGACCACACCGTCATCGTGCCGGACCTGCGCGGCATGGGTCTGTCGGCCCACCCGGAAGCGGGCTACGCCAAGAAGAACCAGGCCGTCGACATCGCCGGCGTGTTGGATGCCCTGAAGATCGACAAGGCAGATCTCGTCACCCACGACATCGGCAACATGGTCGGCTATGCGCTCGCCGCTCAGTATCCCAAGCGCATCACCAAATGGGTTATCATCGACGCGCCGCTGCCCGGCATAGGCGACTGGGAAAAGATCAAGCAAAGCCCGCTGCTTTGGCACTTCAACTTCCGCGGCCCTGATATGGAGCGGCTGGTCGCGGGGCGCGAGCGCATCTATCTCGACCGCTTCTACAACGAGTTGTCGGCTGACCCCAAGAAGATCGACGAGGCGACGCGCAGGCACTACGCCAAACTCTATGCCCGCCCGCATGCGATGCATGACGCCTTCGAGCAGTTCAAGGCGTTTGACCAGGACGCGATCGACAACCAGGCGATGCTTGCCGCCGGCGGCAAACTGACCATGCCGGTACTGGCTGTCGGCGGTGAAAAATCCGCCGGCACTACGCAGGCCGATCTCCTGCGGCTTGTTGCGACCGATGTCACGGGCGGCATCGTGCCCGCTTCCGGACACTGGATCATGGAGGAAAACCCCGACGACACCGTCAAACTGATCACTGGTTTTCTCGATAAATAGGCACTGTCCCGCTGACATTTCGACGAAAGCAAATGCACCCGCCTGACGGCGGCTGCATTTGCCTATCCGCCTGGACGATTCTAGGCCTTGAAGAACGCCAGCAGGTCGGCATTGATGACATCGGCATGGGTCGTCGCCATGCCGTGCGGGAAGCCCTTGTAGACCTTGAGCTCGCCCTTTTTGAGCAGCTTGACAGCCAGCAGCGCGGAGTCGGCGATCGGAACGATCTGGTCGTCGTCGCCATGCATCACCAGCACCGGCACCTCGATGGCCTTCAGATCGTCGGTGAAGTCGGTTTCCGAGAACGCCTTGATGCAATCATAATGCGCCTTGGTGCCGCCCATCATGCCCTGGCGCCACCAATTCTCGACGACAGCCTGCGACACCTGGGCGCCGGGGCGATTGAAGCCGTAGAACGGGCCGGCCGCGACGTCGTGGAAAAACTGGGCGCGGTTGGCTGCCTGGGCGGAGCGGAAACCGTCGAACACCTCGATCGGCAGGCCGCCGGGATTGGACGCCGTCTTCAGCATGATCGGCGGCACCGCGCCGAGCAATGCGGCCTTGGCGACACGGCCGCCGGAGCCGTACTTCGCGACATAACGGGCCACTTCGCCGCCACCGGTGGAATGGCCGACATGGATGGCGTTCTTGAGGTCGAGATGCGCTGCAAGCTCCGCGACATCGGCGGCGTAGGTGTCCATCTCGTTGCCGGTATCGGTCTGGGTCGAGCGGCCATGGCCGCGCCGGTCATGGGCAATGACGCGGTAGCCCTTGGACAGGAAGAACAGCATCTGGGCGTCCCAGTCGTCGCTGCTCAGCGGCCAGCCGTGATGGAAGACGATGGGTTGTCCCGTTCCCCAATCCTTGTAGAAAATTTCGGTGCCATCCTTGGTGGTGATCGTGCTGCTGCCGGGCTTGGTCATCTCGCTCTCCATTGATTGCTTCCGCGATAATCAATATCGCGATAACCATACGACTAGCGCAGGTCCAAATCCTTGTCTACAGAAAATATGTATCGCGATATCATTTTTCGTGGTACATATTGATGTGCTCAGTCGGCTAAAGGAATGCCTCGTGCCTCTCCCGTTGGACAACCAGCTCTGCTTCACGCTTTACGCCACCAGCATAGCAATCAATCGCACCTACAAGCCCATGCTGGACGAGATGGGCATCACTTATCCGCAATATCTCGTGCTGAACGCACTTGCCGAAGCCCGCGGGATGTCGGTCGGCTCGATTGCGCACAGGCTCGCTTTGGAATCGAGCACCATCACGCCGCTGGTGAAGCGCATGGAACAGGCCGGTCTCGTCACCCGCCAGCGCAGCCAGACGGACGAGCGCCAAGTGCAGGTCGACCTGACGCCTGCCGGCCGCGCGCTGCTCGTCCAGTGCAACTGCCTCAACGAAACCCTGATCGAACGCTCGGGCATGACGATGGCTGATCTCGATGCCTTGAATCGGCGGATCCAAGCGCTGCGCGAAGCGTTGAGCAGCAAGCCGGACTAGCTGCCCTACAAACACGCCAGGCTTAATCCTTGCCGGCCAGCCAGCGCACGACGTTGCCCATCAGCTTGCCGTAGAGCGGCCATCCCAAAAAGTCCTGCGACAGCCAGTGTGGGCCGATGTCGGTCGCCCACGCGACGGTGCGGCCACGGCCATGCTCACGAACCGCAAGCAGCGGCCAGTCCGTGCCGCGATAATGGCAGGTCGCCAGAAGCTGGGACGAGCCGTCGCGCCTAAAATCGAGTTTGTTCATGCCGAGGATCGGCGGCAACGGACCCGCGACACCGGCAAGGATCGGATGCGACGCCTGAAGGATCGACGGCTGCAGGCCTTGCGGCACTTCCAGCCCGTCCGAGAATGGCAGGCAGCGCACGGGCAGCACGTCCTCGACCGGGGTGTCGTGGAAACGCGCCGTGCCGAACATGCCTTGGAACCCCATATAGCCGCCGGCCAGCATCAGCCCGCCGCCGCCTTCGACATAGGCCTTGAGGACGTCGAGGCGGTTGACGCCGATGCGCCCGGCGCGGGCCTCCGGCGTGACCAGCAAGGTCAGCGCGCCGACATCGGAGATCACCACCGCCTGGTATTCGGCCAGCGCGTCGAGGTCATACGGAAATTCGGCCGCACAGCGATCGCCACCGATCTGCGTCACCGCTATGCCCTCTGCGGCAAGGGCGGCATTGAAGGCCGTCGCGCCATTCACCCATGTCGCACTTGTCAGAACGTCGCCGCCGGCAGCGACCGACGTCGTCGCCGCGAAGGTCTCGCCTGCCAGCAAGAGTTTCATCGTCGCCCTCACGCTTTTCGACTGACAATTGAACGAGCGGGCGCCGGCTTGAACCGGCGCCCGCCGGGCCTTGGGAGGCTTAGAACTTAAACTCGGCCAGGTTTTCCGGCGTCACGATCTTGGCCGGGCCAAGGATCAGTTCGCCGCTGGCCCCGATCGTGTATTCGCCGAGCCTGCCCGCCGTGAACTTCTCACCTTCCTTGCCGGTGATCTTGCACTGCGCTAGCGCCTGGGCCGCCTGATAGGACAGGTAGCCGAGATCGGTGACATTCCACCAGATATCCTGGGCAGCGCCATCCTTGATGTATTTCGAAATCAAAGTGGCCGGCGCAAGGCCGGTCAGCTTGACCTTGCCGATCATACCGGCTTCCTCGAGTGCGCGCGCGGCCGCCGGAAGGCCAATGCCTGCCGGCACGATGATCACCTTGAGATCCGGAAACGCCTGCACCAGCGCCAAGGCCTGCTGCTGGTTGACCTGCTCGCTCTCCTCGCCATAGGCGACCTGCACCAGTTTCATCTTGGCGTATTTCGGCTCTGCCGCCATCTTCGCCTTCATGAAGTCGATCCAGGCGTTCTGGTTGGTCGCCGTCGGCGTCGACGACAGGATGGCGAACTCGCCTTCGCCGCCGCTGAGGTTGAATGCGCTTTCCAGCATCATTTCGGCCAGACTGTCGCCCTTCACCTGGTTCACGAACACCGCGCGCGCATCGGCCGCGACGTCGGAATCGTACGATATCACCCGGACGCCTTGCTGAACGGCGCGCTTCAGCGCAGGCGCAACCGCATTGGCGTCGTTGCCGGCGATAGCGATGACCCCGACCTTCTGCGACACAAGGCTGTTGATGAATTCGATCTGTGCCTCGGCCGTCGCCTGCGACGGGGCGACCTGGGTGGCGGTGCCGCCAATTTCCTTCGCAGCCTCCTCGGCGCCGCCGAAAGCCACCTTGAAGTAGGGATCGGTGTCGAGCTTGGGCAGGAAGCCGACCGTTACAGGTTCCTTGGCGCATTCCTGGCTGTATGCCAGCGAGGCCGGCGCAAGCAGAACCGCGGATGCGAGCAGGGCTATTCTAAACGCTTTCATTGTGTCTCCTCCGTCAGAATTCGGGCTTGAAGAAAGGGGCCCGAGATCACCCCTTGGTTTCGCGCAGGACGCGCGATCTTGACAGCCGCTCCTCCAGGGAGCGCCAGTAATTGCCGACCAGCAGCGAGCCGATCAGAAGCAGGCCGATGATCATGCCTTGAGCGTCGCCGCCGATCTGGTTGAGCGCCAGCACATTTCGGATGATGGCGATCAACAGCAGCGCCAGCATGACCCCCGTGAGCCGCCCCTTACCACCGAAGACGCTGACGCCGCCGAGCAGCACGATGGTGATGACATCGAGCTCCATGCCGAGCGCATTGTTGGCGCGGGCGTTGGAGAGGCGCGCGGTATAGACGATGCCGGCGATGGCCGCGACCATGCCCGAAACGACGAACAGCTTCAGCACCATTTTGCGCGTATCGATGCCGGAATAACGCGCCACTTCGGGGCTGCCGCCGAGCGCATAGATGCGCTTGCCGGTCGGCGTCTTCTGCAGCACCACCGCGAAGATCGGCGCCAGCAGCAGGAACGGCACGATGGTCCACGGGATTTGTGTGCCCGGCAGATTGTTGATGCCGAAATCGACGACCGCCGGCGGCAATATGTTGACCGAACCGGTGCCGAGCAGGATGTAGCCAATGCCCCGATAGAGCGCCATGGTGCCGAGCGTCACCACCAGCGACTGCAGCCCCAGCCCTGAAACCAGATAGCCATTGAAGGCGCCGAGCAGGCCGCCGAAGACCAGCGTCAGCGGAATGGCCGCCAGCGTCGGCACGCCGCCCTGGACGAGCAGGCCAAACACCACGGATGTCAGCGCCAGCACAGAGGCGATCGACAGATCGATCTCGCGGGTGATGATGAGCAGCGTCATCGGCAGGATCAGCAACGCCTTTTCCGAGGCGCTCGCCGCCAGTTGAGAAAGGTTAAAGCCGGAAACGAAATTCGGCACGAAGACCGCCGCATAGATAAAGACGGCGAGGCAGGCGGTCGCCAGCAGCAGATCCCAGAAGTCGATCGAGCGGATAAACTTTCTCATCTCGCCCTCGCCTGTCTTGCCTGTTCGGCACGCCGCACGATGAAGGTGTCGATGCCGATGGCAACCAGGATCACCAGGCCATAGACGCCCTGCAACCAGAGCGGGTCGACACGCACCAGCGTCAGCCCGTTCTTGATGACCAAGAGCGTGAGCGCGCCGAGAATGATGCCGAGCAGCGTGCCCGAACCGCCACGGATGGCGACGCCGCCGACCACGGCGGAGGCGATCACGGTGAGCTCGAAGCCGAGCGCGACGCGGGCATCGATGGTGGCATAGCGCGATGCCCACAGCGCCCCGCACAGGCCGCCGAGCAAGCCGGCCATGCCGAAGGCCAGCAGGATGCGCCGGTCGACCGGAATGCCGATCAGCCGTGCGCCGTCCGGGTTGGAGCCGGTGGCAAACAGCTCGCGTCCGGTTGCGGTGCGATAGAGCAGCACATAGCCGGCGCACAGGATGAGAATGGCGATGACGACGATCAGCGGCACGCCGGCGATCTTCAGCCCGGTCATGTCGAGCCAGGCTTGCGTGACTTCGTCGGCGCTGACCTGGTCGCCCGCCGCCCAGATCGAGTTGAAGCCGCGGAAGATCGACATCGAAGCCAGCGTAACGACGATGGCCGGGATCTTTCCCCTGGTAACGACAAGGCCGTTGAGCAGTCCGGCAAAGCCGCCGACCGCGCAGGCGGTGATCAGGCCGATGCCGATGTCCAATCCGGGATAGGCCTGAACCATGCTGGCCGCCATATAGGCGGAGAGGCCGATCACAGCTGCGATCGACAGGTCGATGTTGCGGGTGATCAGCACCAGCATCTGCGCCAGTGCGGCGACAATCAGCAAGGCCGCGTCCATCGACACAGCGGTGAGGTTCGCCGCGCTCACCATGCGCGGGTTGATGATGGTGACCGGAATGGCGACGGCGAGCATCGCCGCAAGCAGGCCGAATTCCCGCCGCTTCAGAAAATCGAACGGTCCTTTTGCCTTTTCCTCCTCGGCGGCGCGTTCTATCTGCGCTGCCTGGCCGGCACGTTCATCGGTCCTGGTCGCCGCTTCCAGTACCTTTTCCTGCGTGGCTTGTCCGCGCGAAAACTCAGCAGTCTGGCGGCCTTCGCGCAGCACGATAATGCGGTCGCACATGCCGATCAGCTCGGGCATCTCTGACGAGATCAGCAGGATCGCCATGCCTTGCGCGGCAAGGTCAACGATCATTGCATGCACTTCCGCCTTGGTACCGACATCGATGCCTTGCGTCGGCTCGTCGAGGATGAGCACGCGCGGCTCGGTGCGCAGCCATTTGGCCAGCACCACCTTCTGCTGGTTGCCGCCGGATAACTCTTTCACCGGCTGCCCATAGCCGGAAAAGCGCAGCTTCATGCGCTTCAGCCAGTCCGCCACCAGACCGATGGCGCGGTCGGTGCCGTAGAGACCGCGTTGTGCGGCCTTGTCGAGAACAGGTAGCACCGCATTGTCGAGGATGGAGAAATCCATCACCAGGCTCTGGCCCATGCGATCTTCCGACACATAGGCGATGCGCGCATCCATGGCGTCGCGCGCCGAGGCGAACTGCACGGGCTTGCCGTCGATCAGGATTTCGCCGGCGTCGGGCCGGTCGATACCGAACAGCACGCGCGCAATCTCGGTGCGTCCGCTGCCGACCAGACCGCCAAGGCCGAGCACCTCACCTGCGTGAAGCTTGAGGTCGATGCCGGTAAAGCCGCCGGCGCGCGAAAGTCCCTTCCCCTCCAGCACCAGCGCGCCTGAGGCATGGCGCCGTTCGGGATAGAGGTCGGTGACTTCACGCCCGACCATCATGCTGATGGCGGCAGCGCGGCCAAGCTCGGCCTTCGGCTTGACGCCGATCAGGCGCCCGTCACGCAGCACGGCGATGCGGTCGGCGATGCGGAAGATTTCATCCATGCGGTGGCCGACGAACATCATCGCCACGCCATGCAGCCTGAGATCGGCAACGACGGAAAACAGCCGCTCGACCTCGCGCTGTGACAGCGCCGCCGTGGGCTCGTCCATGATCAGCACGCGGGCATCCAGCGACAGCGCGCGGGCGATCTCGACCAGTTGTTGTTCAGAGGTACGCAGTGTTCCCAGCCGCGTTGCCGCCGGCACGTCGAGCCCGACGGTAGCCAGCACCTTGCGGGCGCCGGCCAGCATGGCGGCATTGTCGATGCCGCCAAAGCGGTCGCGCGGCATGTGGCCGAGATAGATGTTCTCCGCCACCGACAGATCGGGAAACAGGCCAGGATGCTGGTGCATGACCGCAATGCCGGCCGCCTGCGCGTCATGCGGCGAATGGAAGACGGCTGATTTGCCGTCAACCTCGACATGACCGCTGGTGGGAGAATGCACACCGGCCAGAAGCTTCACGCAGGTGCTCTTGCCGGCGCCGTTTTCGCCAAGCAGCGCCAGCACCTCGCCGGAGCGCAATTCGAAGGAGGCGTCCTTGAGCGCAATCGTGCCGCCGAAAGCCTTCGTCGCCTGAACCAGGGCAACAGGAACAGCCCGCACCACCGCAGCGTCGGCTTCGCTTTGTGTGCCCGAGTGCAGCACGTCTCCTCCTTGACTAGTTATTTTTTCAATTTGCTATATTAAATAGCGCAAAGGCGCAACGGCGAAATTGACTTCCATGGTTCCGACGCGCACTGTCGCCGCCTACATAGGCACCGCAGGGTGCGCTCGGCCGCAGGTGGTTTGCGGGCTTCGCGCCGGGAACGGGACATTTGGGGAGTGTGCGGGTTTTGTCAGGAAAAGGCAGCAATTCTGTCAAAGTTCGGCACTATAATGAGCGTTTCGTGCTCGACGCCATCCGTCGCCTCAAGGAAGCCTCCAAGTCCGATCTGGCGCGCGCGGCAAGCCTGACGCCGGCGGCCGTCGCTGCCATCGTCGACGGCCTGGAATCTTCCGGATTCGTAAAGCAAGTGGGAAAAAGGTTCGGGCAGCGCGGTTCGCCCTCCACGCTGTACCGGCTGACGCCGGAGCGCATCTACAGCGTCGGCATCAAGATCGGCCGGCGTGCGCTTGAAGCCGTTCTGGTCGACTTCGCCGGTGAAATCCGCGCAAGAGAGTCGCACGAATACCGCTTCCCCGATCCTGATTTGGTGCTGAAGGCCGGCAACATGGCGCTGGCCACCTTCGAAAAGCTGGTGGATGGGCTTGGCGATGCCAGCATCGTCGGCGTCGGCATTGCCTCACCCTATTTCCTCGGCGGCTGGAGCGAGGAACTCGGCTTTCCCGACGATCTCGGCAGCCGCTGGGAGGCGATCGACCTGACGACATGCTTTGCCACTCCGGCGAAGACGCCGGTGTTCGTGGAAAACGACGCCACGTCGGCGGCGCTGGCCGAACTTGTCCAGGGCGCCGGCGCCCGCTTTCGCGATTTCATGCACATCTCGATCGACACTTTTGTCGGCGGCGGCCTGGTGCAAGGCGGCAGGGTCCATACCGGGCCGCATGGCAACAGCGCTGCCCTCGGACCCTTGCCGGTCTCGCCCTCAAGCCTCGATTCGGTGGCGGCGAAGCCTGCGCGCTACCAGAGCCTGCTGCATCGCGCCTCGATCTATGTGCTGGTCAATCACCTGAGGTCGCGCGGCGTGGTGATCAATCGTGTGCGGGAACTCGATCCGTTGCCAGCCGAAGCGCGCGTGCCGCTGTTCGAATGGATCGACGATTGTGCGAGCGCGCTGGTCGAGGCGATCATCGCCATCACCTCCATCATCGACATCGAGGCCATCGTTCTCGACTCGATCCTGCCCAGGCCGATCCATCTCGAACTGCTGGCAAGGGTGCAGACCCAGTTCAACCAGGCCAGCGCAATCGGCATCGTGGCGCCGGAGATCGTGTCGGGGCAATTCGGCCCTGAGGCCTCCTCGATCGGCGCTGCCATGCTTCCGTTCTCGGCGCTGCTGGCGCCCGACAGCGGCGTGCTCATGATCGGCAAGGACCGGACGAAACTGCTGAGCGCTCTGTCCACGCTGGGTGGCGCCAAGGGAAACGGATCAAATCCGCCCACCGACCTGCCGGCCTGAGCGCAATGCGGCGCGCCCAACGCAGGCATCGGCCGCCCTTGCCCGCCATGGCTTGCACGCCTGCCCGCCTTCCGCTATAGAGCCGCCACCCGCGTAGACACCCTTGGAGGCAACGCGGCGGAAGGCTGCCTTCCCTTGTGATCCCGAACAAAGCTCCGCGTATGCGGTTTCTGGCATTCGGACATCCAGGCCTGGCGGCTTTCGACGTTTACGGTCCAGGCACACTGCCACCGCAAACGCTCCATAAAACGCGAAAGGAAATGCCATGAGCCACGATACTTACGAGCTCAAGGCCGAAGCGCGCGAACAGGTCGGTAAGGGGTCCGCCCGTGCAGTTCGCCGCAACGGTAAAGTGCCTGCAGTTATCTACGGCGACAGACAGCCTCCCCTGGCGATTGCGCTGAACTACAAGGACGTCTTCTACAAAATCCATGGCGGCGGGTTTTTGACCACGATCGCCACGATCGATGTCGACGGCAAGAAAATCCAGGTTCTGCCCAAGGATTTCCAGCTCGACCCGGTCAAGGATTTCCCGGTCCATGTCGACTTCCTGCGCATCGGCAAGGACACCGAGGTCAACGTCGACGTGCCCGTCCACTTCATCAATGAAGACAAGTCGCCCGGCATCAAACGCGGCGGCGTGCTCAACATCGTGCGTCACGAAGTCGAGTTCCACTGCCCGGCCAATGCGATCCCGGAATTCATCACCGTCGATCTCACCGGCGCCGACATTGGCGATTCGATCCACATCTCGGCGGTTACCTTGCCGGCCGGCGTCAAGCCGGTGATCTCCGATCGCGATTTCACCATCGCGACCATTGCCGGCTCCTCGGCGATGAAGCCGGAGACGGAAGAGACGGCGGAAGCGGCAGCCCCCGAAGCGGCGGCTCCTGCTGCCGAAGAGAAGTAATTTTCGGGCCCGGAGTTCACGATGCTTGTCTTTGCAGGCCTCGGCAATCCGGGCGCGAAATACGCTGATAACCGGCACAATGTCGGCTTCATGGCGGCGGACGCAATTGCCCGCCGCCATTCGTTTTCGCCCTGGTCGAAGAAGTTCCAGGGCCTGATCGCCGAAGGCACGATTGCCGGCGAAAAGATTCTCCTGATCAAACCGCAGACCTTCATGAACCTGTCGGGACAGCCGATCGGCGAAGCCTTGCGCTTCTACAAGCTCGGCCCCGAGGCGCTGACCGTCTTCTACGACGAGATCGACCTGCCGGCCGGCAAATTGCGGGTCAAGGTCGGCGGCGGCGCCGGCGGCCACAACGGCATCCGCTCGCTCGACCAGCATGTCGGCAAGAATTTTCGCCGCGTGCGCATCGGCGTCGGACACCCCGGCGTCCGGGAAATGGTGCATGGCCATGTTCTCGGCGACTTCGCCAAGGCCGATCGCGAGTGGCTGGACGTGCTGCTCGACACCATCGCCGACGATGCCGGGCTGCTGGCCAAGGGCGACGACAGTTCCTTCATGAACCGCATTACTCTGGCCTGGCGTGACAAGCTGGTGCCGACCAGCGACGACGACCGGCCGCCGCCCAAGGCGCCGAAGGCTGAAGGTCCAAAGGCTCAAAGTCACATCCGCCAGGCACGGCCACAGCAGGCGGCGGCCAAGCTGCCGGAAAGCGGCCCTATGGCCGCCATGCTGAAGAAACTGTTCGGCAAGAAGGACTGAGCGTCGATAGGATCGGGACCGCGGGGCTTGACGTTGCTCACCCCTATCGCCCATAGCCCTCATCAAATTTCTAGTTTCCCGATAGGACCGGACACATGGGTTTCAAATGCGGCATCGTTGGCTTGCCCAACGTCGGCAAGTCGACGCTTTTCAACGCGTTGACCAGGACGGCGGCGGCGCAGGCCGCCAACTATCCGTTCTGCACCATCGAACCGAACACCGGCGAGGTGGCGGTGCCCGATCCGCGGCTGCAGAAGATCGCCGCGATCGCCAAGTCGAAAGAGATCATCCCGACCCGCATCTCCTTCGTCGACATTGCCGGCCTGGTGCGCGGCGCCTCCAAGGGCGAAGGGCTGGGCAACCAGTTCCTCGCCAACATCCGTGAGGTCGACGCCATCGTGCATGTGCTGCGCTGTTTCGAGGATGACGACATCACCCATGTCGAGGGCAAGATCGACCCTGTCGCCGACGCCGATACGGTCGAGACCGAGCTGATGCTCGCCGACCTCGACAGCCTCGAGCGCCGCATCGTGCAGATCCGCAAGCGCGCCGGCAGCAAGGACAAGGAAGCAACCACCGTGCTGCCGATGATGGAGGCAGCACTCGAGCTCCTCCAGGCCGGCAAGCCGACCCGCATCCTGCTCAAGGGCATTTCAGCGGAAGACCTGCGCATCCTGCAGGGACTGAACCTCTTGACCTCGCACCCCGTGCTCTATGTATGCAACGTCGCCGAAGCCGACGCCGCCACCGGCAACGAGCACACCAGGGCCGTGGAAAAGATGGCGACCGCGCAGGGCGCCGGCACCGTGGTGATCTCAGCCGCGATCGAGGCCGAAGTCGCCCAGCTCTCCGACGAGGAAGAGATGGAGTTCCTGTCCTCGCTCGGCCTCGACGAACCTGGCCTCAACAAGGTCATCCGCGCCGGCTACGATCTGTTGCATCTCATCACCTATTTCACCGCCGGGCCGAAGGAAACGCGCGCCTGGACGATCCACAAGGGCGACAAGGCCCCGCAGGCGGCCGGCGTCATCCACACCGATTTCGAGCGCGGCTTCATCCGCGCCCAGACCATCGCCTATAACGACTACGTCACACTGGGCGGCGAAGTGGCGGCCAAGGAAGCCGGCAAGGCGCGCGACGAAGGCAAGGAGTATGTCGTCCAGGACGGCGATGTTCTGCTGTTCAAGTTCAACACCTGATTTCTTGTAGCACGCCACCCATGGCGGCGCGGCCATGTAGAAGGCTGGCGCCTAAATCTCGCAGCAGGTACGAGATTGCAGGGTGTGGCGGCCTCGATACTGTAGAGCGCAGCGCTGTGGCGGCCGACAACTGGGTAGACGAAATCACTCAGCCTCGATTGCGCAATAAAATATCGCTATGACATAGTTCCTCCTAGACACTCCACTCATTGTGCGTATCGATGTACCAGGGTGGAGGATGACGACGATGGTAACACACGTCTTTGGGGGGCCAGACACCCCTAAGAAGCTTCGTTGCTTACAGGAATATCTCCGAGCCTTTGCTATCGCTCTGCGCGACCAGGAATTCGCTTGCATTTATATCGACGCTTTTGCCGGCTCCGGGACTCGTACGGAAGTCCGCCCCGGTCTTCCTCTCTTCGGTTCAGAAATGGCAGAACCAGAAGAGGTAACCACTCAGGGGTCGGCTAGGATTGCAATCGAAGTCGACCCGCCGATGCATTCTATCGTGCTGATCGAACGGGATAATTCCCGTTTTGCGCAACTCGGTGAACTGATCTCTGAGTATCCCAATCGCAAGATAATTGTTCGAAACGGGGACGCCAACGATCTTGTCCAACGCCTTTGCAAGCGCACAAATTGGCGCGGAGCGGAGACCGTCGGCCGTGGGATTCGTGGCGTTGTCTTCCTCGATCCCTATGGCATGGAAGTTTCATGGGAGACGGTAAAAGCCATCGCAGCAACGGAAGCCTTGGACTGTTGGTATTTCTTTCCGTTGTCAGGTCTGTACCGAAACGCTCCCCATGATCCGGCAAAGCTCGATCCGAGCAAGCAGGCAAGTCTGGATCGCGTTCTAGGGGCAACTGACTGGCGGGAGCGTTGGTATGGTCACGAAAGTGCGCGCCAAGACCTATTCGAAACGAAGGGGCAAGCAGTTCGGCGGGCGGATGTGAACGCTATCGAATCCTACGTGAAGGAGCGCCTGCGCACAGTGTTCAAAGGGGCTGTTTTGGAGCCAGTTCGCCTTCATCATAAAGGGGGCGCGCCACTGGCTTCACTCTTTTTCGCCGTGTCAAACACGAGTCCGGCCGCAGTCGCACTAGCGACAAAGATGGCCTCTCATATTCTCAAATCGGGAAGATCGTCCCAAAGCCGATCACGATAGGTGCGACCTGTTATCTTCTTGTTCTTGCCGCCCCACTGTTTGAAGAAGAACGCCGTGTCGGCATCGGTGCATTGGTCGAAAATCTCGTCCACCCATCGGGTATCTAGCGGCCTAGCCTGCGGTCCGCTTTCGCCTCCGACGATTGCCCAGTGAATGCTTTTGAGATTGGCGCCGGCAACAGACCCGATCAGGGGTTCGAATGAAACAAATCTCACGGCCGCAGGAACCGCCCGGAGTTCATCCAGCCTGTACAGCACCCGACTATCTTCAACACTGGTGCCGAGCCAGACGTTTGGAAGCACATTGAACTCGGGGGAGGAAAGTACTTCCGACATCCTATCTGGCCGCTTTGTCAGAATTTGATAGGTGTGGCGAGGCGTTGCTGCCATGACCTGCCATATCTCAGCGATGAAGGCAGTTGGCACTTCCGCGTGGAAGAGATCAGACATTGAGTTTACGAAGACACGCTTAGGCTTCTTCCATTCTTGCGGAACGGAAATCGATGCGCGGTCGAGCTTAATCTTGCCTGTCCATTTCGCTTTGCCACCGCTTTTGCGTGTCACTCCCACATATTTGTCGACTCCCATGGCTTCCAGCCGAGCAGCCATCCTCATCGCGTAACAATTTGTGCATCCGGCAGTAAGAATTGTGCAGCCGGCGACAGGGTTCCAGGTCGCATCTGTCCATTCGATTGATGTTTCGGCCATCACTTTACCTTCCGTGTTGATGGAAGAGTGGCATAGACATTGTAAACGTCGTTCTAAACATTTGCTAGGAATTTGTTCACAACCGGCTGGCTGTACCACGACGAGCTTGGTGGAGATAGACCAAGTCTAACAGCGGCACTTTCGACGAATTTTCTAACCGGCCGGAGGCCATCTCTCAGTTCGGTCGCCTGTCTTGATTTTGTCACCTCATAAGTTTAAGCGGCAGGCGCACGGTCGGAGCACGCGACGAAGAACCGTGCAGTCCTACACGACGCGTCAATCTGAACGCACCCTTTAATCCGGCAAGGGAGATTCGGCGATGATCAAGGCCTTCGTCGTCGACAATGATCGCCTGCGCCTCGCCGACGATCTCGTGGCCAATGGCGATCAGGTCGTCTGGGCCGACCTTCTCAACCCGACCAAGGAAGAAGAAACAGCGATCGAGACCTGGCTCGGCGTTGCCATCCCGACGCGCGAGGAGATGGAGGAGATCGAGATTTCGAGCCGCCTCTACATCGAGGACGGCGCCTACTTCATGACCGCCACCTTGCCGGCGCAGACCGAAATCGATGATCCCTTGATGTCACCGGTTACCTTTGTGCTTGCCGGCCCGAGACTGGTCACCATCCGCTATCATGAGCCGAAGGCGTTCAAGACCTTTCCCCTGCGCGCCGAGAAGGTGGCGACAGGCTGCACCACCGGCAACACCATCCTGATCGGCCTGCTGGAGGCGATCGTCGATCGCCTAGCCGATATTCTCGAACGCGCCGGCCGTGACATCGAGACGATCTCGCGCGACATCTTCGAGGCGCGGTCGACCAAGGTGAACAAGCGCAATCGCGACTTCCAGGAACTGCTCAAGGCCATCGGCCGCAAGGAGGACATCGCCTCCTCGATCCGTGACAGCCTGATCTCGTTGCAGCGCCTCACCGGCTTCCTTGCCCACGTCGCGACCCAGATCAAGATGAGCAAGGACGTCCGCGCCCGCATCAAGACCGTATCGCGCGACGTGCTGTCGCTCGCCGACCATGCCACCTTCCTGTCGCAGAAGATCTCGTTCCTGCTCGACGCGACGCTCGGCATGATCTCGATCGAGCAGAACGCCATCATCAAGATCTTCTCGGTCGCCGCCGTCATCTTCCTGCCGCCGACGCTGGTGGCTTCGATCTACGGCATGAATTTCGACGTCATCCCGGAGCTGAAATGGGAGCTCGGCTATCCCTTCGCCATCGGCCTGATGATCCTGTCGGCGATCCTGCCGTTCTGGTATTTCCGCCGCCGCGGCTGGTTGTAGGCCCAATAGAATTCGCTTGACCAAACGCCGCCCGGACGGCATCCGGATGCCCGGTAATCGTACAACCGGATTGGGATCATGACCGCAAAAAGCTGGGCCTACGAGGATTTCACCGAGGGCGCATCGATCGACCTCGGCGCCAAGCAGGTGAGTGCGGCCGAAATCATCGAATTCGCCACCGAATTCGACCCGCAGCCGATGCATCTCGACGAAGCCGCCGGCAAGGCCAGCATCCTTGGCGGCTTGGCCGCCTCCGGCTGGCACACCTGCGCGATCTTCATGCGCATGCTGTGCGACGCCTTCCTGCTCGACTCGACCGCGCAAGGCGCGCCCGGCATCGACCAGGTCAAATGGAAGAAGCCGGTGCTGGCCGGCGACACACTGGCCGGCAGCACCAGCGTGCTTGCCAGGCGCCTGTCGAAATCCAGGCCTCAGCTCGGCCTCGTCACCTTGCGCAGCGAACTGTTCAACCAGCGCGGTGAAAGCGTCTTCGAACTTGAGAACACTGTCATGTTCTTGACCCGCGAGACCGGCGCATGAGCCTCGACGCGTTCTTCCGCATCGGCGATACCATCAACCTCGGTTCGCACACATTCGAAGCCGAGGCGATCAAGGCGTTCGCCCGCAAGTACGATCCACAGGTCTTTCATGTCGACGAGGAGGCGGCGAAGAAAAGCGTGTTCGGCCGCCTCTGCGCCTCAGGCTGGCACACCGCGGCCACCTGGATGAAGCTCAATCTCAAAAATCCTATGGACGCTTCTCAATGGACCGGACCCGGCCCGGTACCAGAATTCGGCCCCTCGCCCGGCTTCAGGAATCTGAAATGGACAAAGCCGGTCTATGCCGGCGAAACCGTCACCTTCACCCGCACGGCCGTCTCCCACCGCCCGCTCGCCAATCGCCCCGGCTGGCGGCTGCTCGCGCTGCGCTCGGAAGGATTCGATTCGACGGGCGACAAGGTGCTGGAGTTCGACAGCGCCGTGCTGGTGAAGGCTGGGTAGGGGGTAGGTTTTAGGCAGTAGGGATTAGGCAGCAGTGGGTGCTGCGCCTTGCACGGAATGCGGAGCTTCCCTCCCTACTCCCTACTCCCTACTCCCTACTCCCTAATGCCCCTCAAACCCGATCAACGTCCGCACCGGCACGCCCAGCGCTTCGAGCTTCGCCCGTCCGCCGAGATCCGGCAGGTCGATGACGAAGCACGCGGCAAGAATATCGGCGCCGATCTGCCTCAGCAACTTGACCGCCGCCTCCGCCGTGCCGCCGGTCGCGATCAGGTCGTCGACCAGGATCACCTTCTCGCCCGGCGCAACGCCGTCCTTGTGCATCTCCATCTCGTCCAGCCCGTATTCCAGGCTGTAGGCGACGCGTACCGTCTCGTAAGGCAGCTTGCCCTTCTTGCGGATCGGCACGAAGCCGGCCGAAAGCTGGTGCGCGACCGCACCGCCGAGGATGAAGCCACGCGCCTCGATGCCGGCGATCTTGTCGATCTTCTGGCCGGCATAGGGATGCACCAGCTCGTCGATGGCGCGGCGGAAGGCGCGCGCATTGCCGAGCAAAGTGGTGATGTCGCGAAACAGGATACCGGGCTTGGGGTAGTCCGGAATGGTGCGGATCGCGGCGAGCAGCGTGTCTTCGAGCGAGGATTTCATGGGTCGAGATTACCTGAAACGGAGGTTGTTGCGCGACAATTGTTCGATCGAACTGCAGCCCATCAGCTTCATGCCGCGCTCGATCTCGACCCGCATCTGCTCCAGCGCCCGCTCGACGCCCGGCTGGCCGGCCGCCGCCAGCGGGAACAGATAATAGCGGCCGACGCCAACAGCCTTGGCGCCAAGCGACAGGGCCTTCAGCACATGGGTGCCGCGCTGCACGCCGCCATCCATGATGACGTCTATTCTGTCGCCGACGGCATCGACGATCTCGGCCAGTTGGTCGAACGCCGCCCGCGAGCCGTCCAGCTGCCGGCCGCCATGGTTGGACAGCACAATGCCGCTGCAGCCGATCTCGACGGCGCGCTTGGCATCCTCCACCGACATGACGCCCTTGAGACAGAACGGACCTCCCCACAGTCTGACCATCTCGGCAACATCGTCCCAGGTCATCGACGGATCGAGCATCTCGGTGAAGTAGCGGCTGATCGACATCGTGCCGCCGCCCATGTCGACATGCTCGTCGAGCTGCGGCAGCTTGAACCCCTCATGGGTGAAATAGTTGATCGCCCAGCCCGGCTTCAGCGCGAACTGCAGCATGCCGGCAAGGTTGAGCTTGAAGGGGATGGCAAAGCCGGTGCGCTTGTCGCGCTCGCGGTTGCCTCCGGTGATGCTGTCGACGGTCAGCATCATCACTTCGACGCCAACCGCTTTCGCCCGCTGCATCATCGCCCGGTTGAGGCCGCGATCCCGGTGGAAATAGAACTGGTAGACCTGCGGGCTGCTGCTGATCTTGCGCGCTTCCTCAAGACTGACCGTGCCGAGCGAGGACACGCCAAACATAGTGCCGAATTTCGCCGAAGCCTTGGCCACCGCGCGCTCGCCTTGATGATGGAACAGCCGCTGCAAGGCGGTCGGCGAGCAATAGACGGGCATGGCCAGCTTCTGGCCCATCACCGTCACCGACATGTCGATCTCGCTTACCCCGCGCAGCACGTTGGGAACGAGGTCGCAGCGCTCGAAGCTCTCGGTGTTGCGGCGATAGGTGACCTCATCGTCGGCCGCGCCATCGATGTAGTTGAAGATTGGCCCCGGCAACCGCTGCTGGGCCATGCGCCGGAAATCGGAAAAGTTGTGACAGTCGCGTAGCCGCATCATCGATCCAAATGCCCCTCTAGCCGGCGATCCGCCGGGCGCGCGTGCAATACCAATCGCATGGCGCCGTGCCAACGGACTTCTTACTGGACGGCTGCTCCGCCAAGATGCGAACCATGTCCGGTTTGGCAAGCAAAAAGGGCGTCCGAAGACGCCCTTTCCATTTCCGAGGAATAAGATGCGGCTTAGTGCGCCACGCCTTCCCACACCTTGCGCTTGGTCAGATACATCAGCGCCCCGAACAGAAGCAGAAACACCAGCACGCGGAAGCCGGTCTTCTTGCGGTCTTCCATATGCGGCTCGGCCGCCCACATCAGGAACGCCGAGACGTCGCGCGAATACTGGTCGATCGTCTGCGGCGAACCGTCATCGTAGGTGACCTGGCCGTCGGAGAGCGGCTTGGGCATCTTCAGCGACACGCCGGACATGAAGTATGGATTGTAGTGGGTGCCTTCGGGGATCACCATGCCGGCAGGTGGCGTCTCGTCGTAGCCGGTCAGCAGCGAATGGATGTAGTCCGGGCCGCCCTGCGCATATTGCGTGAAGATGTCGAAGACGAAGCGCGGGAAGCCGCGCTCGACGCCGCGCGCCTTGGCCAGCAGCGACATATCCGGTGGGGCAGCGCCGCCGTTGGAAGCGGCAGCCGCCTCCTCATTGGCGAACGGCGCCGGGAAATGGTCGGACGGCTTGCCCGGGCGGTCGAACATGTCGCCGGCATCGTTGGGTCCATCATGGATGGTGTACTCGGCCGACAGGGACTTGATCTGCGCTTCCGAATAGCCGAGGTCCTCCAGCGTGCGGAACGCCACCAAATTCATCGAGTGGCAGGCCGAGCAGACTTCCTTGTAGACCTTCAAGCCACGCTGCAGCTGCGCCTTGTCGTAGGTGCCGAACGGACCGGCAAAAGTCCAGTCCATCTCCTTCGGCTCGTGGATCGGGAAATGCGTCGGTGCCGCCGCGTTGTGCGCCTCTTCAGCGGCGATCGCCACACTGCCGACGGCTCCGATGCCAGCGGCAAACACGCCTAGCAGGGCGAGCGAGGTGAGAATCTTTTTCATGCCAAATCCCCTTAGATTCTCACTCAGCCTTTGGTTTCCGGCGCCGCGGTCGCACCGGCCGGATGTCCCCCTCCGGCACCCTTGTTCTTCTCCAGCACCGCCTCGGTGATCGAATTCGGCAGTCTGCGTGGCGTCTCGATCAGGCCAAGCACCGGCAGGATGACGAGGAAGAAGGCGAAGTAGAACAGTGTCGCCGCTTGAGCGTAGCCAACATAGTTGCCCGAGACCTCACCTATCAGGAGGGTCAACAGACCGCCGCCTTCCGCCGGCTGCGAGCCAAGCCAACCAAGCAGGACAGCGTCGGCGACGAACAGCCAGAAGAACAGCTTGTACCAGGGCCGGTAGACCGCCGAGCGCACCTTGGAGGTGTCGAGCCACGGCACCAGGAACAGCATGACGATGGCGCCGAACATGCACAGCACGCCACCGAGCTTGGAGTTGATCGGCCCGATGTTGAAGGTGATCGCGCGCAGGATCGCGTAGAACGGCAGGAAGTACCATTCCGGCACGATGTGGGCCGGCGTCTTCAGCGGGTTGGCGATCGTGTAATTGTCCGGATGGCCGAGAAAGTTCGGCAGGTAGAAGACGAAATAGGCGAAGAAGAACAGGAACACGATCATGCCGAATGCATCCTTGATGGTCGCATAGGGCGTAAAGGCAACGGTGTCGGTCTTCGATTTCACCTCAATGCCGGTCGGGTTCGACTGGCCGACCACATGCAGCGCCCAGACGTGCAGCACGACGACGCCGGCTATCATGAACGGCAGCAAATAGTGCAGCGCAAAGAAGCGGTTGAGCGTCGGGTTGTCGACGGCGAAACCGCCGAGCAGCAGTTCCTGGATCCAGTTGCCGACCAGCGGAATGGCGCTGAAGAAGCCGGTAATGACGGTGGCGCCCCAGAAGCTCATCTGGCCCCAGGGCAGCACATAGCCCATGAAACCGGTCGCCATCATCAGCAGGTAGATGATGCAGCCGAGGATCCACAGCAGCTCGCGCGGCGCCTTGTAGGAGCCGTAATAAAGCCCGCGGAAGATGTGGATGTAGACCGCGACGAAGAAGAACGAGGCGCCGTTGGAATGCATGTAGCGCAACAGCCAGCCCGAATTGACGTCGCGCATGATCTTCTCGACCGAATTGAAGGCGAGATTGGTGTCAGCGGTATAGTGCATGGCGAGCACGATACCGGTCAGGATCTGCGCCACCAGCATGATCGTGAGGATGCCGCCGAAGGTCCACGCATAGTTGAGGTTGCGCGGCACCGGATAGGCGATGAAGCTGTCATAGACCATGCGCGGCAGCGGCATGCGAGCGTCGAACCAGCGTTCGATACCGGTCTTGGGCGTATAGGTCGAGTGTCCCTCGCTCATCGAATTATCCCCTGCCTCAACCGATAAGGATTTTGGTATCGGAAATGAACTTGAATACCGGCACGGCCATGTTTTCCGGCGCCGGGCCTTTGCGGATGCGGCCGGCGGTATCGTACACCGAACCGTGGCACGGGCAGAACCAGCCGCCGAAATCGCCTTCCTGGCCAAGCGGAATGCACCCCAGATGCGTGCAGACCTGCACCATCACCATCCAGGCTTCCTTGCCGGGCGTGGTGCGGTTGGCATCGGTCGCCGGCGCATCGGCGGGCAGATTGGCGTTGCGGGCAATAGGATCCTTGAGATCGGCAAGGTTCACGGCTTCGCCGTCCTTCATCTCCTGCTCGGTGCGATTGCGCACCACGACCGGCTTGCCGCGCCATTTGACGATCAGCGACATGCCAGGCGTCAGCGAGGCGACATCAACCTCGACCGAGGCGAGCGCCAGCGTCGAGGCATCGGGGCGCATCTGGTCGATGAACGGCCAGGCAACGGCGCCTGCGCCAACGACTGCGGCCATGCCGGTGGCGACGTAGAGAAAATCACGACGGTTGGGATCCTGGGTGTCGGTTGCGCTCACGGGTGCCTGATCCTTTCGCCTCTTCCGAGCCGGCGGCCGAGCTTTGTCCCCGCTCCATCGCGCCGGCCCGACAGCGCATGGCGAACAAGCTAGCGAATTCCTCCGGCATTTGGATTTCGGTTTATGCGTGAAGCCCGTTTTTGTCCAGCGGGCTGAAGCCACAAGGGCAGATTGTCGCGGGGACAGAACAGCGCGTCAGTTGGCCAGATGCCCAAAGGTCGGCAAAGGCGGCTAAACAACAGGGAAATATCAGCAAATCCGAGGCTCCCCGCCTGTCTCGACAGGACAGGTTGCCGTGGTCTAGTCTCGCCGGCATGGCACATATTATCGACCGCGAGACCTGGACCAGGACGCCCGGCCGCTGGCAGGGCGAACTGCAATGCGGCGCCTACGGCTCCAACTCCTGCCTGATTTTCAACTATCAGGAAGAGATTGGCGGCGGCCCACGCCTGCACACGCATCCCTATTGTGAAATCTTCATCATCCGGCAAGGCACCGGCCTGTTCACGATCGGCGACCAGCAGATCGAGGCCACGGCCGGCCAGATCCTGATCGTCCCTCCCGATACGCCGCACAAATTCACCAATCTTGGCCCAGGCCCGCTCGAAACGACCGACATCCACGAAAACGGCAGCTTCATCACCGAATGGCTGGAATGATTGTTGCCGGCTGGTGACCTCTAGCTTGCACCGAGCCTGACCAGCACGGCCCTTGGGATATCGTATTCGCGGATGGCCGACTCATGCCGGCGCAGGCCGCAGAGTTCACGCTGGATGAAATAGGCGTGCACCGCCGCGGCAGCCTCCTTGAGCAGCCGCGGTCGCTGCTCCTCGTCGCCGTTGTTCTGACGGAGCTTGGCCAGCGTTTCCTCGACCCGTTGGCCGGCACGGCCGAGCGCTGCGGCCTTTTCAGCCAGTATCTCATGGCCGAGGGCGTCGAACGCGGCTTCGGCAGCCGAGGCGCCTAGGGATGGCGGACGCAGTGACATCTCAGCCTCCTTTTATGTCTTGAGAGAGCATCATGCGGTGCGTGACGAATTCTTCGCTCACCACCGGCTGGAAACCAAGCCGTTCATAGAACCCAAAGGCTTCTTGTGGCGCGCGGGTGTTCAGCACGGCAAAATGCTGACGTGCCCTGTCAATGACGGTCTCGACCAGCATGCGGCCAATGCCGCTGCGGCGATGACGCGCGCTGACGAACAGGTGCCTGACCCGGCCGTGGTCCCTGCCTTCGAAATAAGGATCGATGTTCAACCCGCACACACCAGCGAGTTCTCGGCCATGCCATGCACCAAACAGCGCCTCGCCTCGTTTCAGGAACTTGTTGCGGCCGCCCGCCCAGCCATCCGCCAGCCGCACCAGCATCCAGTAGCCTTCCAGCCGGCTCTCCTCCTTCAGCGCATCGAAGGCCGGCGCGGTTGGCCGCAGCCGCTTGAGGACGTAGCCGATATCAGGCGACGCTGCCATGCCCTACTCCGCCGGCCGTGTCTCTTCCAGCACGCTTTCCTCGTGGTAGAGGAAGCCGCCGGACTGCCGCTTCCACAGCCGCGCATAGAGCCCGTCGAGCGCCACCAGCTCGTCATGCGTGCCCTGTTCGACGATGCGGCCTCCGTCCAGCACCACAAGACGGTCGAGCGCGGCGATGGTCGACAGCCGGTGCGCTATGGCGATGACCGTCTTGTTCTCCATCAGCCTGGCCAGATTCTCCTGGATCGCCGCCTCGATGTCGGAATCGAGCGCCGAGGTCGCCTCGTCGAGGATCAGGATCGGCGCATCCTTGAGGAAGACGCGGGCGATCGCGACGCGCTGGCGCTGGCCGCCCGACAGTTTCACGCCGCGCTCGCCGACAAAAGCCTCGTAGCCGGTACGGTCCCGGTTGTCGCGCAGGCCCAATATGAACTCGTGCGCCTCGGCCTTCTTCGCCGCCGCGATCACCTCGGCGTCAGTTGCATCCGGCATGCCGAGCTTGATGTTGTCGCGTAGCGAGCGGTGGAACAGCGCCGTGTCCTGGCTGACCACGCCGATATTGGCGCGCAGCGAGTTCTGCGTCACCTCGGCGACGTCTTGCCCGTCGATCAGGATTTTCCCGCTCTCGAGGTCGTAGAGGCGCAGGATGAGATTGGCTAAGGTCGTCTTGCCCGCACCGGACGGCCCGACCAGCCCGACCTTCTCGCCAGGCTTGACCACAAGGTCGATGCCATTCAGCACGCCAAAACCCTTGCCGTAGTGGAACTCGACATTCTTCACCTCGATGCGGCCGCCGGCGACGACAAGCTCTTTCGCATCCGGCGCATCGACAAGGCCAAGCGGCTGCGAGATCAGCGCCTTGGAGTTTTCCAGGACGCCGAGATTTCGCAATATGCCGTTGAGCTGCATCATCACGCGCCCGAGCAGCATGTTGAGCCGCAAGACCAGCGACAGCGTGAACGCGACGGCGCCGACGGTGATCGACCCTTCGACCCAGAGATAGACGGCAAAGCAGCCAATCGCGGTGATCATGATGCCCGACAGCGTCGTCAGCGCCATGCGCACGCCGGTCAGCCGGCGGGTGAAGGGCCGTAGTGCATCGAGATAGATGTCGAAGCCGTTCTTGATGTAGCGGTCGTCGCCGTCGGCCGAGAATAGCTTCAGCGTCTGCACGTTGGAATAGGAATCGATGATGCGCCCATTGATCATCGAGCCAGCTTCAGCCGTGGCCTCGGCATGCCTGCGGATCGAGGGCAGATAGAGCTTGGCCAGCCAGGCGAACGCGAGGATCCAGATCACCACCAGCACGGCCAGGCGCAGATCCAGCCCGGCGACCAGCGCCAAGGTCGTCACCGTATAGATGAGCATGAACCAGATGACCTCGATGAAGCTCTCCATCAGGTCGCCGGTCGCCTGCCCCGCCTGCCAGACTTTTGTCGCGATACGGCCGGCGAAATCGTTCTGGAAGAAGGTGTAGGACTGGCGCGATACGTGCCGGTGCGCCTGCCAGCGCACCAGATTGTAGAAGCCCGGCGTGATCGTCTGTTCGTTGACCAGCGCCGACAGGCCGACGACGACGGTGCGGATGACCGCCACCACGACGATCATGAAAACAAGCTCAGGCCCGGCGGCGGTCCACAGCGCGTGCCAGCTGCGCTCGCCAGGAAGCTGGTCGAGAATATCGACCAGCCGCCCGACGAAGTAGAAAAGCCCGGCCTCGATCAGCGGCGCGATGCCGCCGATGACAAGCATGGCGAAGAAGGCGAACTTCGCCTGGCCGACATAGTGCCAGAGGAAGCCGCCGACGCTTGACGGTGGCCGAAGGTCCGCCGGCTCCCTGAACGGATAGACCCAGTCCTCGAACCAGCGATAGACGGCTGTCATCATGCTGACGTCATCACTCTGCGGCTTCACCCTTCACGCCGATGTCGTTGGCAACAGCGTCATTGGCGGCATCGACCGGACCGTCATCGAGCAGGAACCCGCCCGACTGGCGCTGCCAGAGCTGCGCGTAGAGCCCGCCGCTGGCGACGAGTTCCTCGTGCGACCCCTCCTCGATGACACGGCCCTTGTCGAGGACGACGAGCCTGTCCATCGCCGCGATGGTCGACAGCCGGTGCGCAATGGCGATGACGGTCTTGCCTTGCATGAGCTTGTAGAGATTCTCCTGGATGGCGGCCTCGGCTTCGGAATCCAGCGCCGACGTCGCTTCGTCAAGGATAAGTATCGGTGCGTCCTTCAACATAACGCGAGCAATGGCGATGCGTTGCCGCTGGCCGCCGGACAATTTGACGCCGCGGTCGCCGACATGAGCGTCGAGCCCTTTACGTCCGGTGTGATCCGAAAGCCTGCCGATAAACTCCAGCGCCTCGGCCCGCCCGGCTGCCTCGACAAGCATTTCCTCCGTCGCATCGGGCCGCCCGTAAAGAATGTTGTCGCGCACCGAACGATGCAGCAGCGAAGTGTCCTGCGTCACCATGCCGATCTGCGCGCGCAGCGAATCCTGCGTCACCGAAGCGATCTCCTGGCCGTCGATCAGGATCCGGCCGTTCTCGAGGTCGTAGAACCGCAACAGGAGATTGACCAGCGTCGACTTGCCCGCACCCGAGCGCCCGACAATGCCGACTTTCTCGCCGGGCTTCACCGTCAGCGACAGGTTCTCGATGACGCCCTTCTGCTTGCCATAGTGGAAACGAATGTCGTCGAAGCGGATCTCGCCCTTGGTGACGGCAATGTCCTTCGCCCCCGGCCGGTCTTCGACCAGGCGCGGCAGCGAGATCGAGGCGATGCCGTCTTGCACCGTGCCGATGTTCTCGAACAGGCTCGACATTTCCCACATGATCCACTGCGACATGCCCCACATACGGAGCACGAGGCCGATGACCACGGCGACGGCACCGATCGTCACCGCCTGGCCGAGCCACAGCCACAGCGCAAGCGCCGTCACCGAAAACAGGAGCAGCGCGTTGAGGATATAGAGCAGGCCGTAAAGCACCGTCACCAGCCGCATCGACCGGTAGACCGTGTCAAGGAAGCCTGCCATGCCTTCTCTCGCGAACGTTGCTTCGCGCCGTGCATGGGAAAACAACTTGACCGTCTGGATGTTGGTGTAGCTGTCGACGACGCGGCCGGTCATCGTCGAGCGCGCATTGGCCTGCGCCTCGCCGACCTTGCCCAGCTTCGGGATGATATAGCGCAACAACCCGATATAGCCGAGCAGCCAGACGCCGAGAGGTGCCGCCAGCCGCAAGTCGGCCGACCCGACGATGAACAGCATGCCGAGGAAGTAGACGATGACGTAATTGACCACCTCGATCACCTTGATGACGCATTCGCGCACGGCGAGTGCCGTCTGCATCAGCTTGGTGGCGATGCGGCCGGCGAATTCGTCCTGGTAGAAGCTCATCGACTGCTTCAAGAGATAACGATGCACCTGCCATCGGATGCGCATGGGGTAGTTGCCCATCAGCGTCTGCTGGTTGAGCAAAGAATGCAGCCATACTGTACCTGGCAGCGCGAACAGCACGACGAAGGCCATGCCGGCGAGCTTCCAGCTCTCGGTCTGCAGGAAGGTTTCGCGGTTCTGCCCGGACAGCCAGTCGACGATGTGGCCCATGAAGCCGAACATCCACACTTCCGCGATGGCAATCGCCGTCACCAGCACCGCGTCGACGATGATGTATGGCCAGGCGCCGCGCGTATAGTGCACGCAGAAGGCAACCAGCGTCTTCGGCGGCTCGACCGGTTCCGCTGCGGGGAACGGATCGAGCCTTCTTTCAAACCAGCTAAACATAGTGATGCTCACAAAACTTTTGTCCGCTCATGCGGCGCGGGAAAAATCCCCGGGGCGCTCCGCGTCCCCAGACCGTACGTCGGCGGGGACCGACGGCCCGGAATCACCCGGGCCATCGGTCCTGCTTCGCGCAATATAGGGACTTGCGGGCTTTTCACCGACAGAAGCCTTCGACTGAGCTGACGGCACGCCGCCAGCAGTCCGGTTTTTCGCGCCCGGCCGGATCAGCCGGATGATCCGGCGCACCAGCGACGGCCGGCTGTGGTCGGGAACCGCACGCGAGAAATCGACATCAGGCAACATGCCGCGATGCGGACGCCGGCGCGTCTCGGCATGAACCGCCGACGAATAGGTCTCGCCGACCAGCAACGCCCAGGTCGCCGTCTTGCGTTCGTGCAGGCTTCTTGAACCAGGTATCTTATAGGGATCGAACATCGGTCCGTCCTCCGTGTGAAAATAGACATAAAAAGGCGAAGCAATGTCATGCGCCGGCATTCGGCCGGAGGCACGGATTGCATCCGTCGAGACACGAGGATAGGCCTCGGTCGCGACATGCTCAGCTGGGGCGCTTGGCCCCTTTAACCGGTTGAAAAACATCGCAGGATTCCTTCGAGAGCCGAAAATTGGGTTCGGCGGGAATCGGTGCGATCAGATCTAAAAAATCAGGTAAATCGTCGTACCGAAACCGCCGGAAGGCAGGTAAGCCCACGGGAGGGGCGCTGGATGTGCATGGTCATCATGAAATACCCCTCCATCGGTTCGGGTTGACAATGCGTGCGGTATAATCGACTTCGCAGAAAATGGCCACCCGCAGGTCCAGCAATTTCCAAAACCAGCCACCCGCTGTGGCCGATCTGCCACTTATTAGAAAGACGCGGAAATGAACCACCGTCTCCGCATCGCCCTCTACCAGCCTGACATCGCCGGCAACACCGGAACTATCCTGCGCTTCGCCGCCTGCCTCGGCCTTGGCGTCGACATCATCGAACCAGCCGGGTTTCCGCTCTCCGACAAAGCGCTCAAGCGCGCCGGGATGGACTACCTCGAAATGGCTGCCCTGACCCGCCATGTCGACTGGAACGCCTTCGAGGATTGGCGCAAGGGCGAAGCCTGCCGGCTGGTGCTGCTCACCACCAAAGCCGCGACCCCCTATGCGGGCTTCAGCTTCGCCCAAGGCGACATCCTGCTGTTCGGCCGCGAATCCGCCGGCGTGCCGGATCCTGTCCATCAGGCGGCGGATGCGCGGCTGACGATCCCGATGCAGCCGGGCACGCGCAGCATCAACGTCGCGCTGTCGGTCGCCATGGTCGCCGGTGAAGCCATCCGGCAGCTCGGCTAGACCCTTCAGCGCGTTGTCGTCATCGCCAACGGCCGTTGCGTCTTGCATCATTCTCACCCAGGCGCACATCGCCTTCTCCTCAATTGCCCTATCGACGTTTCCTGGCTACAAGCTCAACTTAAGTTGAGGTCAAGCGGAAAATCGAGATGGCTCCGGTAAAGGAATTAACGGTCGGCCAGTTGGCGATGCGCAGCGGCGTGGCGGTGTCGGCGCTGCATTTCTACGAGGCGCGCGGGCTGATCCGCAGCCACCGCACGTCGGGCAACCAGCGGCGCTACGGCCGCGACGTGCTGCGGCGGGTGGCGATCATCCGGATCGCCCAGGAGGTCGGCATTTCGCTGGCCGAGATCGGCGCCGCACTTGAATCGCTCCCAGAAGGCCGCACCCCGACGCGCGAGGACTGGAACCTGTTGTCGACCGGCTGGCGCGACGACCTCGATCGCAAGATCACTCAGCTAAAGAAGCTGCGCGACGGCCTGACCGACTGCATCGGCTGCGGCTGCATGTCGATCGAAAAATGCCCGCTGCGAAACAGGGAAGATCGCTTGAGTGCGCAAGGGCCGGGCGCAAGGCGACTGCTGGTGGGATCCTAATCCGCCGCCGGCAGCCGCCGTATCGTGAATTCTATGACATCGCCCGGCCGTTCGAACCAGCTTTCGATCTCGGTCCAGTAGGCCTGCTTGGGAAAGCGTTCGAACCATTCCTTGGCTTTGAGCCGCGCATCGGGGCGCGGCAAGACAAAGGTCTCCCGCAAAAACCCGTCACGCGGCATGCGCTCGCGCTCGGCGCGTGAACGATCGAGCCTTTTCTTCAGGCCATGCAGCGGCGGTCTTGCCGGCGTGCGCATGAAAGAACTCCTGGGCCGAACAGATGACACTTGACCCTTGCCCCTAAGAGATTAGGGATCGCGCCCGGAAAAGGCTAGTGGTCCGATTCCAACATTCGCCTCCCTAATCCCCAAGCGCCGTTGCGAATGTTGGAATCACAAGGACCACTAGCAAGTTTATGTTTCTAGTAGAGTTTTCGAATTTGACATTTGCGTCGTGCCCTGCGCCACGCTGTCTGCAAATGTCAAATTCACTCCACTAGGTCCTTTGTCGGCTGCGACCGGAGACAGCATTTTGGAACGACCAGAAATACCGGCAGGCCTGCCAGCCGACATCGAACAGAAGAAGATGAAGGCCAGGCTCTGGTTCGAGACGCTGCGTGAGCGCGTTTGCACAACCTTCGAGCAGATCGAACAGGAACTGCAGGGACCACTGGCCGAATGGTCGCCCGGCCGCTTCGAAAAGACGCCGTGGGAACGCGACAATGGAAAGGGCGGCGGCGGCACCATGTCGATGATGCGGGGCCGCGTCTTCGAGAAGGTCGGCGTCCATACTTCGACCGTCTATGGCGAATTCTCGCCCGAATTCAGGAAGCAGATGCCCGGCGCCGAGGAAGACCCGAGCTTCTGGGCATCAGGCATTTCGTTGATCGCGCATCCCTGGAACCCCAACGTGCCGGCCGTGCACATGAACACCCGCATGGTCGTGACGTCGCGCCACTGGTTTGGCGGCGGCGCCGATCTGACGCCGGTGCTCGACCGCAACCGCACGGAAGATCACCCCGACACGGTCGCCTTCCATCGAGCCATGCAGTTCGCCTGCGAGAAGAATGCCGCGGTCGCCGACCACCCGAAGTTCAAGGCCTGGTGCGACGAGTATTTCTATCTGCCGCACCGCCACGAGCCGCGCGGCGTCGGCGGCATCTTTTTCGACTGGCTGCATTCGGGGGAGGAGAAAGGCGGCTGGAATGCCGATTTGAACTTCGTCCAGGATGTCGGGCGTTCTTTCCTTGTCGTCTACGGACACCTGGTTCGCGCCCATTTCAACGAGAACTGGACCGACGACGACCGCGACGAGCAGCTCATTCGCCGCGGCCGTTACGTCGAATTCAACCTTCTTCACGATCGCGGCACCATCTTCGGCCTGAAGACCGGCGGCAATGTCGCTTCGATCCTGTCCAGCCTGCCGCCGGAGGTCAGGTGGCCGTAAAAAATCGGTGAGCGAAACGTGAGCCGCATTGACGTCCCATTCGCCGAATCTGGGCAGCCAATGTGGCATCGCCATTATCTTTTTCGTCTAATAGGCAATTGAAATAAAACGACTATTTGTCGTTTCGGGCCGGGAAGCGCCGGCGGTTCAGTCCCGAACCGCGACACGACGCTACCGGACGGCCCTGAACAAGGCGGAGCATTTTCCAAACGGATGCCCGCATTTCCAGGAGTATTACATGCGAAAGCTCATTGTTTCGGCAGCCGCCGCTGCCCTTCTCGCTTCCGGCTCGATTGCCTTTGCCGCGGTCAAGCACACCACGGGCACGGTCAAGACCTATGATGGCACGGCCATGAGCCTCGTTCTGGACGATGGATCGACCTTTACGCTGCCCAAGACCTTCAAGGATCCTGGCCTGAAGGCCGGCGAAAAGGTCCGCGTTTCCTGGGACATGAGCGGCAAGAACAAGGTTGCCGAGTCCGTCAAGATCGTGAAGTGACCGGGACAAGACCGAACGGTCTCGCCTTGGCTTAGCCTGGCAAGAGGGGGCGGAGCAGCGCTGCTCCGCCCTTTTCGCACCCACGGCAACCAAAATGGTCGAACCGTGTTATGCTAGCTCCCCCGTGCGTGCCCCCGAAACCGACTGCTGTGACAGGGCGCGGAACAGAGATGGCGGAGCTTCGTGTGCCCATGAGAGGCACAGGCTCCAAGGAGGAAAGGAGAAAATCCCATGAAGGAATTCCATTGCGGCTCGCTGGTTCCCGGCTGTGAGTGGCACACGCGTGCCGGTGAGGAAGCCGAGGTCATGCGCCGCGCCGTCGACCATATGCGCGAGACACATGGCGAAACGGTCATTCGCGAGACGATGATCGAGGCGATCCGCTCGCGCATCGAGAAAGTTCGCGACGCGGCCTGAGCAGTCCTATCTGGCCTTCAAGGCTTCCGCGGCGCGCTCCAGCAGCGCGTCGCGATCGAGCGCAAAGCCGGACCCGATCCATTCCTTTTCCAGGTTTTTCAGGATCGCACCGAGTATTGGCCCCGGCGACGCGCCAAGCGCCGTCAGATCGCCGCCCTTGACTGGGAACACCGGTTTTTCCCATTTCAGCGCAAAAGCGAGCAGGCGCGAAAACCCGCCGGCCTGAACCAGCGCGTCATTGTCCTCGAGAGCCCGCGCTCGCGCCGACGCCAGCGACAGCCGCACGCGATCGAGAAAACCCTGGCGCTCGCCGGAATAGAGTTTCTTGGCCAGTTCCGCTTCGCTTGTCTTGGGCTCGACGGCAGCCGTCAGCGCCCAGTGGCGCAGGCGCTCCGCCTCAGTGGTCGAAAGTTTCAGCCGCTCGGCCAGTGTCTTCATCCTCGCCGCATCGGGCGGCACGATCGCCTCCAGCCTGAGCAGCGGGTCCGGCGCCCAGCCCAGATCCTTTTCTGTCTTGGTCAGCCCATGAATGGCATCGATGCCCCATTTCTCGCTTTCCGGCAGGGCGCTGGTGAGCACGCCGGCCTGGCGCATCCACAGCAAGGCGCGCGACGGATCTGGGGCCGATAACAACTTCTTCAGCTCGGACCAGATGCGTTCGGCCGAGAGATGGGCGAGACCGTCCTTGAGCCGGGCGCAGGCCTTCAATCCCTCGGCATCGGGCCGACCCTCGCCATACCAGGCGAAAAAGCGGAAGAAACGCAGGATGCGCAGATAGTCTTCGCGGATCCGCTGCTCGGCATCGCCAATGAAGCGCAGCCTTCGTGCCTCGATATCGCCGACGCCGCCAACCAGGTCGACCACCGTCCCGTCAGCCTCCGCATAGAGCGCGTTGATGGTGAAATCGCGCCGTTCGGCGTCGGCCTTCCAGTCGCGGCCGAACGACACTTTGGCGCGGCGGCCATCGGTCTCGATGTCGGCGCGCAGCGTTGTGACCTCATAGGGCGCGCCGCCGGCAATCACCGTGATCGTGCCGTGCTCAATGCCGGTCGGCACCGCCTTGAAGCCCGCCGCCTCGGCGCGGCGAACGGTTTCCTCGGGCAGGCAAGTGGTAGCAACGTCGATATCGGCGACCGGCTGCCCAATCAGTGCATTGCGCACCGCGCCGCCCGCGATGCGAGCTTCCTCGCCGCCTTGCGCCAGCACGGCAAGCAGCCGCTGCAGATGCTTTTCACCCAGCCAGTCGGCCTTGCCCGCCAGCGATATCGGATCACTCAAGCATAGAGCCTTTCATAGAGCGTGCGGATGATGCCGGCAGTGACGCCCCAGATGCGCTGGCCGCCATAGGGCATATCGTAGAAGAACCATTCCAGGTCGTTCCACATGCGGCTGTCCCTGGTGTGGTTGGCCGGATCCATCAGGAACGAAAGCGGCACTTCGAAGGCGGCGTCGACCTCGTCGGAATTGAGCGACAGCGTAAAACCGGGCTCGACGATCGCCAGCACCGGGGCGATGCGATAGCCGCTGCCGGCGACATAATCGGGCATGCGGCCGATGATCTCAATGCGGTCCTGGCCGAGCCCGATCTCCTCGAAGGTTTCGCGCAAGGCCGCTGCTTCCGGGGTCGCATCGGTGGGATCAATGGTGCCGCCGGGAAAAGCCACCTGCCCGGAATGGCTGCGCAGTTTTTCCGCCCGCTTGGTCAAAAGCACGGTCGCATCGCGTCCATGATCGACGACCGGGATCAGCACCGCGGCGTCGCGCAGCGCTTTGAGCTGCGTCAACCGTGGATGGCCGGGGTTGAAGCGATGATCGCCATAATCGTCGCCGGCATGGACTTCAGCTTGCGCCGCGACCCGCGCGCGAAAATCCGCTGTGGAAAACGGCGGCGGCCTCACCTGATCCATCATGCGCTCAGCCGCTTCAGTTTTTCCGCCGGCATGATCGGATAGATTTCGCCTTTCGAGCGCACGGCAAACATCGTCTTGCCGCCGATATCGATCTCCTCGCCATGCTCGACCAGTTCGTACATCACCGGCCGCGCCACCAGCGCTTCCAGCCTCCCGCGCACCAGCACATAGGGCTTCAGGCCGCCGGTCTCGTTCTCGTCGACGAAGCGCAGCGGATGGCCAGGTCCGGCCTCGACGACATCGCCGACATTGGTGCGGAAAGTGATGGTCTGCTCGGCGCCGGCGCCGGAAACATCCATTTCAACCGCGATGAAAGGCGCGTCCACGACGCGGATGCCGACCCGTTCGACCGGCGTCACCAGATAGGTCCTGCCATCCTCGTCCTTGCGCAGCACGCTGGAAAACAGCTGCACCAGCGGCATGCGGCCGATCGGCGTGCCGAGATAGAACCACGTTCCGTCTTGTTTGATCTCCATGTCGAGATCGCCGCAAAAGTCGGGATTCCAGCGCTCCACCGGCGCCGCGCCCTTGCCGGCGCGAGCCGCACGCGAGATCAACGCTTCGAGACCGCGCGCCTCGGTTGCGGCAGCAAGGCTGTGTTCGCGATGTTCGGAGCGTTCCGTCATGGTCACGAAATAGTCACTGTTGTTCCGCTTGTCAGCCTAAGTCTGTGATTTAAATTCATTCGTAGGCGCCAGGCGAAGCCGAATCGCGGCATTCTAAGGCTCTACAGTGCAAGCCGGTACTTCCAGCACAAGGATCGATGCGGCATGAGCGTAATGGTCAAGGAAAGCCCAATCAGCGAAAAGGACATGATCGCCCAGGCCGAGACGGCGCTGGCCGATATTTCCAGGGTGCGCGACGGCGTCGGCCGCGTCATTTTCGGCCAGGAAGTGGTGGTCGAGCGCACGCTGGTGGCGCTGCTTGCCGGCGGCCATGCGCTGCTGGTCGGCGTGCCCGGCCTTGCCAAGACCAAGCTGGTCGAAACGCTCGGTGTCGTGCTCGGCCTCGATTCGCGCCGCATCCAGTTCACACCCGACCTGATGCCGTCGGACATTCTCGGCTCAGAGGTGATGGAACAGGACGAGGCCGGCAAGCGCTCCTTCCGCTTCATCTCCGGCCCGATCTTCGCGCAATTGCTGATGGCCGACGAGATCAACCGCGCCTCGCCGCGCACCCAGTCGGCGCTGCTGCAGGCGATGCAGGAATATCACGTCACCATCGCCGGCATTCGCCACGACCTGCCCGCGCCCTTCCATGTACTGGCGACGCAAAACCCGCTGGAGCAGGAAGGCACCTATCCCCTGCCCGAAGCGCAGCTCGACCGCTTCCTGATGCAGGTCGACATCCTTTATCCCGAAATCGAGGCCGAGCGGCGCATCCTGCTCGAAACCACCGGCATCGAGGACGCCAAGGCGCAAAACGTGCTGCAGCCGGCGCGGCTGAGGGAAATCCAGACGCTGATCCGCCGTATGCCGGTGCCCGAAAGCGTCGTCGACGCCATCCTCAAACTGGTGCGTTCGGCGCGTCCCGGCCAGGGCAATGCCGAGACCGACAAGCATGTCGCCTGGGGTCCCGGCCCGCGCGCCAGCCAGGCGCTGACGCTGTGCGCCCGTGCGCGCGCGCTTTATGACGGGCGGCTGGCGCCGTCGGTGGACGACATCCGCGCGCTGGCCGAACCGGTGCTGCAGCACCGCATGGCGCTGACCTTTGCCGCCCGCGCCGAGGGCACGACTGTGCGCGACGTGGTGGCGAAACTGGCCAAAGGAATCTGATGGCACGTATCGGCGAAGTCCAGGCACCGGCAGCGACGCGCGACGCGCTCGCCAGGGGCCGGTTGCGGGCTTCGCTGGTGCCGGACCTGCTGGTCGAGGCACGCCGTATCGTCAATACGGTAATTGCCGGCTGGCATGGCCGCCGCAAGCGCGGCATCGGCGAGAATTTCTGGCAGTTCCGCCCCTATGTCGAAGGCGATTCCTCGCGCATCGACTGGCGCCGTTCGGCCCGGGACGACCACACCTATGTGCGCGACCGCGAATGGGAAGCAGCCCACACGGTGTGGCTTTGGGCCGACCCATCGCCCTCCATGCTCTACAAATCGACTGGCGCCAGCGTTTCCAAGGAATCGCGCGCGCTGGTGCTGGCACTGGCCATGGCCGAATTGCTATCTCGCAGCGGCGAGCGCATCGCATGGCCCGGCCTGACAGATCCGTTCACCGCCCGCAACGGCGCCGAGCGCATCGCAGCGCAATTGATGCACGCCGCGGACCTGCCAGCAAAGCCTGACCTGTCCGCCATCCGCCGCTTCTGCGACATCGTCGTCGTGAGCGATTTCCTCGACCCGGTCGAGGAGACCATGGAATGGCTCGATGTGCTGGCGCGGCATGGCGTGCGTGCGCATCTGATCGAGGTTGCCGATCCGGCGGAGGAGACCTTTCCTTATGCCGGCCGCACCGAATTCACCGATCCCGAGACCGGCGACAAGTTGACCGCCGGCCGCGCCGAAATGCTCGGCGACGAATACCGCCTGCTCTACACCGCCCGCCGCCAGGAGATGGCCAGCTGGTGCAAGCGCCTCGGCTGGAGCTACACCGTCAACCACACCGATCGCCTCGCTTCCGAGGCGCTGGTGCGCATCCACATGGCGATGACCGCCGATGGCGCATTCGTGGGAAGGGCCGGCGCATGAGCTGGCTGCCGCTCTCCTTTGGCGCTCCCATGGTGTTGTGGGGCCTGCTCGCGCTGCCGGTGATCTGGTGGCTGCTCAGGCTCACACCGCCCAAGCCGCAGTCCGAAATGTTTCCGCCGCTGAAGATCCTCGCTCGCGTGCTGAAGCGCGAGGAAACGCCGCAGCAGAGCCCGTGGTGGCTGACGCTGCTGCGGCTGTTGATGGCAGCCCTTGTCGTCGCGGCATTAGCCGAACCCGTTTTCAATCCGCGCGAAAAATTGCCGGCCGAGGGCGCCGCCCTGGCGCTCGTCATCGACAATGACTGGGCGAGTGCCGCCGACTGGGGCAAGCGCGTCGCCACCGCCCAGCGGCTGATCGCCGATGCCGGTTCGAACGGCGTACCGGTCGTCATCGCCTTCACCGCCGAAAAGCCGAACGCCGAGATCGGCCCCTTCGATGCCGCGGCTGCCCTCGACCGGCTGCGCGCCGCCAAGCCGAGGCCGATCCCAACCGACCGACCCGCCGTCTATGCCCGCGTCGCCGGCGTGCTGGAAACCTTGCCCGGCGCCAGCGTTGCCGTTCTCGCCGACGGCCTTGCGGCAAAGGGCGACGAGGCCGCCTTCAACACACTGCTGTCGAAAAATGCCGCCCGTGTCGTCTGGGCCAATTCCGACCGGCTGGCGCTGACTGGGCTCACTGGCGCCGAAAATCAGGTCGACGGCTTCGCCCTGACCGCCATCCGCGCGCCCGGCGACCCGGCGCCGGCACAAGTCACCGCCGGCGCCTTCGACGACAAGGGCCGCCGCATCGCCGACGCGACGCTGACCTTCGCGCCGGGTGAGACTACCGCCAGCGGCACGATGGCGGTGCCGTTCGAACTGCGCAACGACTTCGCCTCGATCGCGCTCGACGGCGAACGCCAGGCAGGTGCGGTGCGCGTGCTCGACGAAAGCTCCAAGCGCCGCCGCGTCGGACTTTTATCGCAGGCCGAGGCCGACCAGGCGCAGCCGCTTCTGTCGCCGCTCTATTACATCAGGCGCGCGCTGCAGCCTTTCGCCGATCTGGTCGAACCGTCGAGCGTCGATCTCGCCGACGCCATCCCGCAGCTTCTCGACCAGAAGCCGGCGATGATCGTCATGGCCGATATCGGTACCATTCCGCCGCAGGTCCATCAGCGGCTGGTCGACTGGGTCGACAATGGCGGCACGCTGGTGCGCTTTGCCGGTTCGCGGCTGGCCGCCGCCGGCAATGACGATGATCTGTTGCCGGTCAGGCTGCGCACCGGCGAGCGCTCGCTTGGCGGCGCGCTGTCATGGACGACGCCGCAGGCGGTGACCGAATTCCCGAAGAACGGCCCGTTCGCCGACCTCGCACCGCCGGCCGAGGTCACGGTGAGCCGGCAGGTGCTGGCCGAACCGACGCCGGACATCGTCGAACGCACCTGGGCAACCCTTGCCGATGGCACCCCGCTGGTGACCGGGTTGAAGAAGGGCAAGGGCACGCTGGTTCTGTTCCACATCACCCCGGAAGCGACATGGTCGACGCTGCCGATCTCCGGCAGCTTCGTCGAGATGCTGCGGCGCATCGTGCAGCTGTCGCGCAACCAGGGTGCGGCGGTTGCCAACGCCGAAGCCGCTGCTACGTCGCTGGCACCTTATCGCATGATAGCCGCCGACGGCACTTTGGTGCCGCCGACGCCGGACGCGCGACCGCTGGTCCCCGGCGCCGGCACGCTGCCGGTGACGTTCGAGAACCCGCCCGGCCTCTACGGCTCGGAAACCGGCGTTTTCGCCCACAATCTGCTCGAACCGGCCACCGCCTTCGCGCCGCTGGTGCGCCCGCAATTCACAGTGCCGGTGACCAATATCCAGTACGCTTTCGATGAATCGCGCGACCTCAAGGGATCGCTGGTCACAGCGGCACTTGCGCTTATGCTGCTCGACACGCTGGCGGTGTTCTGGATGGGCGGGCTGATGTCGCGCCGACCGCGCCGCGGCCGATCGGCCGCAGCAACGACGGCTGCGCTGCTGCTTGGCCTCGGCATGCTGTTTGGCCATGCCGACCTCGCCCACGCCGACGACGCCAAGCCCGGCGATGCCGCGGCAATCGAGGATATTGCCAAGACCCGCATCGCCTATGTGCTGACCGGTGTGCCCGGTGACGATTCGATCAGCCGCGCCGGGCTCGAAGGCCTGACCCGCTTCCTGATCGAGAAGACCGCGCTCGAGCCGGGCGCGCCGGCGGGCGTCGATATCTCGAAGGACGAGCTTTCCTTCTATCCGCTGATCTACTGGCCGATCGATCCTTCCGCGCCGATGCCGAGCCAAGCCGCGATCGCCCGCATCGACGCCTATATGCAGCAGGGCGGCACGGTGCTGTTCGACACGCGCGACCAGTTCGCCAACGGCATCGGTGCGGATTCGGCGAGCCCGGCGACGGAACGGTTGCGCGACATTCTCGGCAATCTCAACGTGCCGCCCCTGGAGCCGGTGCCCGCCGACCATGTGCTGACCAAATCCTTCTTCATCCTGCCCGAATTTCCCGGCCGCTTCTCCGGCAGCCCGCTCTGGGTGGAAGCCTCGCTCGAGGCCAGCAATGCCGAGAATCGGCCGGTACGCGTCGGCGACGGCGTCTCGCCGATCCTGATCACCGCCAATGATTTTGCCGGCGCCTGGGCCGTCGACGGGAATGGTGACCCGCTTTTGCCGACCGTGCCATCGGATCCGATGCAGCGCATCTATGCGCTGCGCGCCGGCGTCAACATCATGATGTACATGCTGACCGGCAACTACAAATCCGACCAGGTGCACGTGCCCATCCTGCTCGAACGGTTGGGGCAATAGGATGGCAGTATTGGCTAATTTCGTCTCGATCCTGTCTGGCGCCGGCGGCGCAGCCTCACCCTCACCCTCCCCCTTTTGGGGAGGCTCGGCTCGCTGTCGCAGCGAAGCGAAGACAGTGGGCCGGGGTGGGGGTGCAGCCAGCGCTCTGTCGCCTACCCCCACCCCGCTCCGCTACGCGGATCGACCCTCCCCACAAGAGGGAGGGTAAACGATGAACTGGTCGATTTCGTTCGAACCGCTGCTGTCCTGGCCCTTGCTGGCTTTGGTGCTCGCACCGCTGCTGGTGCTGGCCGCTGTCGGCTTGTGGTTTCGCCAGCGCGGCGCGATCTTCCGCTTCGCGGCGCTGATTGCGCTGGGCGCAGCACTCCTCAATCCGGTCTTCCTCGATGAGGAGCGCGAGGCGCTGAAGAGCGTCGTTGCCGTCATCGTCGACCGCAGCCAGAGCCAGGATATCGGCGACCGGACCAAACAGACCGACGAAGCGCTTGCCGGTTTGCAGCAGCGCCTTGGCCGCTTCAAGCAGTTCGACGTCCGCGTCGTCGAGGCCGGCAAGTCGGAAGCCGCCGACGAGCGCACCGAGACCAAGCTTTTTGCAGCGCTTGAAGGCGCCTTCCGCGACGTGCCGCCCTCGCGCATCGGTGGCGCCATCATGATCACCGATGGCGAGGTGCATGACGCACCGGCCGCCCCCGACTTCAATGCGCCGCTGCACGCGCTGATCACCGGCAACGAGCACGAGAAGGACCGCCGCATCCGCTTCGAGAACGCGCCGCGCTTCGGCCTCGTCGGCAAGCCGCTCGACATGACCTACCGCGTCATCGCCACCGACGGCGAAACCGGCCCGGTCGATGTCCGCGTCTCGGTAAATGGCGAGCAGGTCGCGGTCGAAGAGGCGACCATCGGCCAGGCGATGCCGCTGCAGGTGACCATCCCCGGCGCCGGCCGCAACATCGTCGAACTCTCCATCGACCGCGAGCCGGGTGAACTGACCGACGCCAACAACCGCGCCATCGCGCTGATCGACGGCATCCGCGAGAACTTGCGCGTGCTTTTGGTTTCCGGCGAACCGCATGCCGGCGAGCGCACGTGGCGCAATCTGCTGAAATCCGACGCCTCGGTCGATCTCGTCCATTTCACTATTTTGCGGCCGCCGGAAAAGCAGGACGGCACGCCGATCAACGAACTGTCGCTGATCGCCTTCCCGACCCGCGAGTTGTTCGTCGAGAAGATCAAGGATTTCGATCTCATCATCTTCGACCGCTACCAGCACCGCGACGTGCTGCCGATCCTCTATTACGACTACATCTCCGAATATGTCGAAAAGGGCGGCGCGCTGCTGATCGCCGCCGGGCCGGAATATGCCGGCGACGCCTCGATCGCCCGCACCCCGCTAATGTCGTCGCTGCCGGCAATGCCGACCGGCGAAGTCATCGACAAGGCCTTCTATCCGCGCCTCACCGATCTCGGCCAGCGCCATCCGGTGACGCGCGGCCTCGACGGCTCGGCGACCGAGCCGCCGCGCTGGAGCCGCTGGTTCCGCACCATCGGCGTACAGAACCCCGAAGGCGAAGTGGTGATGAAGGGCGCCGACAACCGCCCGCTGCTTCTGCTCGATCATAAGGGCGAAGGCCGCGTCGGCATGCTTCTGTCCGATCAGGGCTGGCTATGGGCGCGCGGCTTCGAGGGTGGCGGCCCGCATGTCCAGCTTTACCGCCGCATCGCCCACTGGCTGATGAAGGAACCTGAACTCGAGGAAGAGCGGCTGACTGCCGACGGCCGCGGCATGATGCTGGAAATCCGCCGCCAGACGATGAGCGACGATCCCGGCCCGGCGCAGGTGATCACCCCTTCGGGCAAGGCGCTGATCGTCAAGCTGGAGAAGTCCGAACCCGGCGTTTTCCTGGGCAGCATCGAGACCAAGGAGATCGGCCTCTACCAGATCGGCAATGGTGACCTGACCGCACTCGCCCATGTCGGCCCGGTCAACGCGCCGGAATTCTCCGACGTCGTCTCCACCGAGGACCGGTTGAAGGCTCCGACTGAGGCCACCGGCGGCAGCGTGCGCCGGCTGGCGGCCTCCTCCACCCTTGGCCAGATCACCGGCAGTGTCGCCCTGCCCTCCATCGTCCCGGTCCGCGCCTCCGGTGCGGCCTCGGGCGCAGACTGGATCGGCCTGCGCAGCACCGACGACAGCGTGCTCAAAGCCGTCTCGCGCGTACCCCTGTTCGGCGGCTTCCTCGGCCTTTGCCTGCTGCTGCTGGCCATGGGCGCGATGTGGTACAGAGAGGGACGGTAGCACCGCTTATCCTTCTCCCGGTTCACGGGGAGAAGGTGCCCGAAGGGCGGATGAGGGGCAGCGCGAGCCTGAGGTTGTTGGCAATCTCCTCGGCCCGCGCAAGCGAACTGTCATCGACTCGGCGCTGCCCCTCATTGTCCTGCCGGACATTTCTCCCCGTATAGTGACGGGGAGAAAGACGCTCAACCTACTCCTCCGGCTCCGTCGTAAACAGCAGCGGGTACCCCTTGGCCTTGGCCGCGTCGATGGCCCGTGTCGCCTTGGTCTCGGCCACATCCCTGGTGAAGACGGCAACGACGCAAACGCCGAGCCGGTGCGCGGTGATCATCACCCGGTTCGCCTGGTCTTCGCTGAGCTTGAACTCGCCCTTCAGCACCGTCACCACGAACTCGCGCGGCGTAAAATCGTCATTGATGAGGATGACCTTGTAGAGCTTCGGTCGCTCGGTCTGCGGCTTGGTCTTGGTCCGGGGTTTGGAGCTGATTTCAGGCATCGGGAACCGGTATCGCGCGAGGGGTCGCTCTCACTTTGTCATGGGGGAAAGCCGTCGTCCATTTTGATCGGCGCGCCAAACCGGCTTCCCGGAAGTGCTGCCGTTCACAAATTTAGGAACTGTGCGCTGCGGTTCAACGGCCCTGGCGGTCGGCGACGCGACGAGCCTGGAATTGCCGTGCGCTGGATGCCGCATCGGGCCTTGATCCGGCCGCCTTGTATTCGACCCAGGCGACCGCGAGCCAGCCGAAGAAGCAGGCCAGCGCCGCGCCGGTGATCACGGTCAGCAGCAGGCTTTGCCATGGTGTGATGTATTGCCAGCTGCTGGAGATTGCCGGTGCAAACAGCGACGGCTCCGTGCGCCCGCTCACCGGATCGGGCACCGGGCTGGCGGTGAACTGGATCAGCACCCTGACCATGGCCGAGGCCACAAGGCCGCCGATGGCCATCGAGCGCAGAATGGATGAAAGCCGCTTCTTCATGCGGGCTATCCTACCGGACCGGCATTGCAAACGGGTTAAAGTCCTGGGTGGCCGGCACCCATCAACGGGTAATCATGCTCTCACACGACAAGGCCGCTCCAGCCGGGGGGTGCTGGAGCGGCCTTGTTACAGACAAACCTGTTGGCTGTCTGGATCAGGCCTTCGGGGCGTCCGTCTTGACGACCTTCTTCGCCTTCTTGTGCTTCTTGACGGGCTTCTTGGCGACGACCTTCTTCACCGGGGGCTTGGCGGTCGTGGTCGCCGGAGCGGTGGTCGTGGAAGCAGCCGGAGCAGCGGTCGTGGTGGCAGCGGCATTGCCCAGAGCCGGCATTGCGAAAGCGAGAGCGACGGCGAGACCGGTGGCGGAGAGGATGGACTTTTTCATGGCTTCATTTCCTTCTTTGTGCGGGTCGAGTTTCGAGTGTCACTGAACCGGGTCGATCGGTGTCACTCCAAGCAGCTTCAAAGCGTTCGCGAGCATCCGGATACCCTGTGCCTGTTTCTTGTTGGCGCAGAACCGGTTTCCCTTTCTTTGCAGTGCTTTCGCCGCGGTGACCTGCGTTGCCGCGGCATGGGTTTCGAGGGCTTCGTCTACCTGGCGATTGAGATCGATGCAGCGCTCGCTCCTTGTGATCGGCGTCACCTTTGCGGTTGTGGCTCCGATCGCGGCTGTGACGAGCGGAATGCTGAGCAGCGCACCCATCAAGCTGATCGTGAACCTGTGCATCGGTAATGTCCGTTACTCCGGAGACTTCGCGTCGCAGCCGATGTCCTGACCGCCACGACACCCTTTATGCCCTTGATTTTTTTCGGGAGTTTTTCCGGATTATAGAATTTTGTTTCTGGATTGTTTCTGGCAAATCGGCTTTGCGGGCGATCATCGCCGCTGGCCAACATGTGGCCAGAATTCTATCGTGTGGGTGACGCCACAGAAGCAGACTCAGAAGGCAGCCGCCGACCGGCCGCCAGCAATGACAGGATCGCCGTGAAATCCGATGCGCACATACTGATCGTCGACGACGACAAGGGCATTCGCGACCTGCTTCAGGAATTCTTCCAGAAGCGCGGCCTGCGCACCACGGTTGCCGCCGACGGCGTCGAGATGGAAGACATACTGCGCCGCACGCAGGTAGACCTGATCGTGCTCGATGTGATGCTGCCAGGAAAGAGCGGGCTGGAACTCTGCCGCGACCTGCGCGCCAGCTACTCGACGCCGATCATCATGCTGACCGCGGTGACCGAGACCACCGACCGCGTCGTCGGCCTGGAAATGGGCGCCGACGACTATGTGCCCAAGCCCTTCGACCCGCGCGAGCTGCTGGCCCGTATCCGCGCCGTTTTGAGGCGCAATGGTGCTGCCGAGCCGAAGCGCGCCACCACCAAGCAGATCTATCATTTCGCCGGCTGGACGATGGACTGCTCGCGCCGCCGACTGATGGCGCCGGGCGACGTCAGGGTCGAGCTGACGATGGCGGAGTTCAACCTGTTGCAGACCTTCGTCAAAAGCGCGCAGCGCGTGCTCACCCGCGACCAGCTCATCGAGCTTTCCGGCGGCGACAGCGACTATTCCTTCGATCGCAGTATCGACATCCTAGTCAGCCGTCTCAGGCGCAAGATGGAAGACGACCCCAAGACGCCGAAACTGATCCTGACCGTGCGCAGCGGCGGCTACCAGTTCCTGCCCGAGACCACCTCCGAATGAGACGGTTCCTGCCGCAAACCCTGCCGGTCTGGGTTTTGCTCATCGTCATTGCCGGCCTGCTGATCAGCCAGGTCGCTACGCTCTATATCGTCTCGCGCGATCGCGCCGTCGCCAATGACGAGGTCGATCTCTACCGGCTTAACGACCGCGCCTATTCGCTGGTGCAGTTGATGCATGACGACACGCCGGAGCAGCGCAAGCTGACGGCCTCCGGTCTGTTCAACGCCACCTATGCGCTCACCGTTTCGGACACGCCCGCGGTCACCTCGTCGATCGCCGGCGACGACGAACTGGCCGAACTCGAGGACATCCTGGTCGGGCGGCTGTCGAAATTCGGCATCACCGACGCCCGCGTCCGGCGCGATCCGGCAACCCAGGCAGCCAACGCGCCTGGCGGTGTGGCCGTGACCAAGGATGTCGGCGCGGTGGAGCGCGACCTGTTATCGCTGGCGGCCAGCTTCGCCCAGAGCGACAAGCTGACGGCATCTGTCCGCTTCGCCGACGGCCAATGGCTGAATTTCACCGAGCCCAACACGCCGGTCGGACCGATATTGAGCTTCGACAGCCTGCCGCTCTATTCGCTGATCGCGGCCCTGGTGGTGATCATGTCGATCTGGTCGCTGCGCCGGCTGACGGCGCCCTACCGGATGATGGAAACGGCGGTCAACCGGATCGGCACGGACCTGAAGAGCCCCCCGATCGCCGAGACCGGCAGCCGCGAAATCCGCGCCGCTGCCAAGGCCGTCAACGCCATGCAGGTCCGGCTGCGCGACTATGTCGAGGATCGCGAACATTTGGCCGCCGCCCTCGCCCACGATCTGCGCACGCCGCTGACCCGCATGCGGCTGCGCCTCGAACTGCTGCGCAGATCGACGGCGCGCGAGGCGCTGGCCCACGACCTCGCCGACATCGAGAGCATCGCCAGCTCCGTCATCGACTTCGCCACCTTCGAAGTCACCGAGGAGAAGAGCGAGCGGATCGATTTCTGGTCGCTGGTTGAATCGATCGCGGACAGTTTCGAGGACGTCTCGTTCGACCATGACGGTGCAAGGCCCCGCGGCATGATCTGCATGGCGCGGCCGGTGGCGCTCAAGCGCTGCGTCAACAATCTGGTCCAGAATGCCGTGACCTACGGCAAGAAAGCCCATGTCAGCCTGCGGCAGTCGGACGGCACGGTCACACTGGTTATCCGCGACGAGGGGCCGGGCATACCGCAGGCGCAGCTCGATCAGGTGTTCGGTTCCTTCGTGCGGCTGGAGCAATCGCGCAACCGCCAGACCGGCGGCCTCGGCCTCGGCCTGACCATTGCCCGCAACATTGCGCGTGCCGCCGGCGGCGATATCAACCTGTCCAACCATCCCCGCGGCGGCCTACTGACGGAGCTCAGCCTGCCGCTGGCGGCATAAGGCAGCAGACTAGCGTCTCGATGGGCTTCCGGGCTGGATCAGCCAACCCAACCTTGCAATAGTGCGGCCGCTCGAACAGGAGGAGATCGCCGCATGTTTTACGCCATCCTGGCCTATCACGTCGAACAGACCATCCAGTCCCTGACGCCGCAGCAGGATGCGGCGCTGATGCACGACCTGCTCGAGGTCAATGCCAGGCTGACCCGCGAAGGCAAGCTTGGGCCGGCGGCAAGACTGGCCGCCACCGCCGAGGCCGTGACGCTGCGTGGTCCGGGCGACGGCATCGTCATCGACGGGCCGTTTGCCGAGACCAAGGAACAATTGCTGGGTCTTTATGTCCTCGACTGCGCCACGCAGGAGGCGGCGATTGCGGCTGCGCGCGACTTGCGCCGCGTGAATCCCTCGGCAGTCTACGAAATCCGGCCGATCACATTTTACCTTCCCGGCGTGACGTTTCCCGCTACGGAGGGCGATTTAAAGGAGGCCGCCAGCGGCTGAGAACTACCCCATGGCCGGTCAGGCAGAAGCGATCTCGTTACCCAGGCGAACCGTTTCGGCGACGAGAAGGTCGAGATCCTCGCGCCGGGTCCGGTGGTTGTTGATCGCCACCCTGAGGCAATGCCGGCCTTGCACCGTGGTATCGGAAATGGCGGCGGTTCCGTCTTCCTGCAGCCTCAGCATGATCTCGGTGTTGAGCGCTTTCGCGCGCTCGCCATCGAGACCATCCGCGCGATAGCGGAAGCAGACGATGTTGATGCTGGTCGGCGCCGTCAGTTCGAGCGCTGGTTCGGCCGCGATCAGCCCTGAGAGATACTGCCCCTGCGCAATGTTCTGGTCGATCAGGCGGCCGAATTTTTCGACGCCGTGTTCTCGCAACGCCATCCACACTTTGAGTGCCTTGAAGCCGCGTGACGTCTGCAGGCCGTAATCGTGCAGCCATTGGCCGGAGGCGAGGCCGCGCGGTGTCGATTCCAGATATTCCGGCGTCACCGCGAAGGTCTTGCGATGCGCCGAGGCATCCCGCACCAGCGCGCAGCCTGCCTCGAAAGGCGCATGCAGCCATTTGTGCGGATCGAGCGCGATGGAATCGGCCCATTCGATGCCGGCGACGCGATGTGCATTCTCAGGCGCGATCGCGATCAGCGCGCCGATGCAGCCGTCGACATGGAACCAGAGATCCTCCTCATGCGCCAGCTTGGCCAGCGCCTGCAGATCGTCGATGGCGCCGGTGTTGACAGTGCCGGCATTGCCGATGATGCAGGCCGGCTTGAACCCGGCCGCGCGATCTTCCGATATCGCCGCCCGCAAAGCTTCGATGTCGATGCGAAGTCCGGCGTCGCTGGCAATGCGCCGCAGCGCCTTGTTGCCGAGGCCGAGCGCTTCCATCCCCTTGCGGTGACAGGAATGGACCTGGTCCGAGCCATAGAAACGCAACGGCTTTTCGATGGCGGCAACGCCGTGCTCGCGCACGTCGATGCCGGCCTTGGTGTTGCGCGCCACGGTCAGCCCGATGATGTTGGCCATCGAACCGCCGCTGACCAGCGTGCCGCTGGCCGAAGCCGGCATGCCGGTCATCTGCTTGCACCAGTCGACCACCTGGCCGTCCATCAGGGCGGCGGCATGATTGCCGCCGCCGAGATTGGAGCCCTGGATTGCCGCCAGGAAATCGCCGATCGCGCCGGTAAAATTGCTCGACCCCATATACCAGGACCAGAAGCGCGGATGGATGTTGCCCATCGGATAGGGCATCACCTTGTCCACGACATCGCCATAGATGTCGGCAAGCGGGGTCGGCGATCGCGGAAGCGAGGCGGTGAAGAAATGCCTCACATCTCCAGGCATCTCCTGCCACACCGGCCGTTGCCTGACATCGCGCAGGTAAGCGACGGCATCGTCAACGATCCGATGCGACAGGCTTTGCACATCGGCCCAGTCCGAGGGGTCAAGCGTTTCCTCGGTACTGGTAGCCGAGTGTCCAGGCATCGCGTCCATGCAATTTGCTCCCGCGTCATCATGCCGGGAACTGGCAACCGGGCGTCGAGCGCGAGAGAGCAAGCTCTTCCGCATTCATCTCGGCCTCGATGCCGTCGAACAAAGGCGTGGTCATGTAGCGTTCACCGGTATCGGGAAGCATGCACAGGATCACCGATCCGGCCGGCGCTGTGCCGGCGATCTGGCGCGCCACGGCAAAAGCCGAACCGCCGGAGATGCCGGTGAAGATGCCTTCCTGCTGCGCCAGCGCCTTGGCCCATTTCATGCCCTCCGGCCCGGCGATCGGCATCACCTCGTCATAGAAGTTGCCATCGATGGCCTCCTGCAGGACGCTGGGAATGAAATCCGGCGTCCAACCCTGGATCGGGTGCGGTTCGAAAGCCGGATGGCTGGCGGCCGGCGCTCCGCCGGCGCCACGCATCTGCGGCTTGCCGCTGCCGACAAGCTGCGCATTAACCGGTTCGGTGAGCACGATCCGAGTCTCAGGCCGCTCGCGGCGCAGCACCCGCGCCACGCCGGCGACGGTGCCGCCGGTGCCGTAGCCGGTGACGAAATAGTCGAGCCGCGAGCCGGCGAAATCGTTGGCGATCTCGCGTCCCGTGGTTGCTTCATGGATGTCGGCGTTGGCCTTGGTCTCGAACTGGCGGGCCAGGAACCAGCCATTGGCTTCGGCCAGTTCCACCGCCTTCTTGTACATGCCGAAGCCTTTCTCGGCGCGTGGCGTCAGCACCACCTTGGCGCCCAGCATCCGCATCAGCTTGCGGCGCTCGACCGAGAAACTGTCGGCCATCGTCACCACCAGCTTGTAGCCCTTCTGCGCACAGACCATGGCAAGACCGATGCCCGTGTTGCCGCTCGTCGCCTCGACGATGGTCTGTCCCGGCTTGAGCGCGCCGGTGCGTTCACCTTCCTCGATGATGTTGAGCGCCAGCCGGTCCTTCACCGACGCAGCCGGATTGAAGAACTCGGCCTTGACGTAGATGGTCGCATGCGCCGGGCCGAGATTATTGACGCGGATGACCGGCGTGTCGCCGACCGTATCGAGAATGCTGTCGAAAAGGCGGCCGCGGCCTGCCGTGGTTCTGATTTTCTGCTGATGCAACATGGGTAAACTCCTGGTTCTTGCTCACGGGCCGGTTACACACCGGCGGTTTGGGCGACGAGGTTTCGACACCTTGCCGCACTACAGGTCTTTGAAGTGCCACAATGTGGAAAGCACCACATTCGGCACACAATCTGCGAGCCGGGTGTGCACTTTGTCGCGTTCGGTGATAAAATAAGGTCCGGTGGGCAAGCGTGGGAAAAGGCGTGGAAACAGGCATGGAATCGAGCCAGGCAAGCACCCGGAAAGGCCTGTCTCTGCGGCTTTTCGGCCCGCTGGCGATTGTGCGCGACGCCGCTCCGGTGCCCTTGCCGGCATCGCGCAAGCTGCGCGCGCTGCTGGCCTATCTGGCGCTGGCGCCCCATCCGGTCGGACGTGGCAAGCTCTGCGAGTTGCTGTGGGACGTTCCAAATGACCCCAGGGGTGAGCTTCGCTGGTGCCTGAGCAAGCTGCGGGCCGCGCTCGACGAACCGGGCCGCGGCCGGATCGTAACCGTGGATGATACGATCGCGCTTGATCTCGACGGTATCTCGGTCGACGTGCTGGATGTTGGCGCGGCAACTGCCGCAGGCATCGAAACGCTCGAGCCGACGCGACTGCAGTTGCTCTCCGGCCTGTTCGTCGGCGACTTCCTCGAAGGGCTGGAGATCGACCGCTGCCCTCTCTTCAACAGCTGGCTGACCGCGCAGCGCCGCCGTTTCGGTTCCTGCCACGCGGCTATACTGGAATGTCTGGTCAAGACGCTCCCGGCCGATTCCGAAGACGTCTCCGCTCATCTCGAAAAATGGCTGGAATTGACCCCGTTCGACAGCAGCGCCCATGTCGCACTCCTGGTGAGGCTGGCGCGGCGCGGCCAGTTCGGCGCCTGCGAAGATCATCTTGCCGCTGCGGCGGAGTTGTTCCAGTCGGAAGAACTGGATTTCGGCCCGGTGCGCAATGCGTGGCTGTCCATCCGCAGCGAACGGCCCTGCGCGATTTTGCCGGCACAACCGGCAGCTCCGCCCGGGCCGAACCAGGCGTCAATCATGCTTGCCGGTTCAGAAGCCGCGACGCCGCACAAGGCTTCGCTGGCCGTGATGCCATTTGCCGAAGACGCCGCTAGCGGCGTTCGTGGCGGGCTGGCCGATGGCTTGACCCACGACATCATCACCCGCCTCGCCAAGCTCAGGGACTTCTTTGTCATCGCCCGGGGCTCGGTCTTTGCGCTGGCGGAAAAGAACATCGCGCCGGAAGATGCCGGCCGAAGGCTGAATGTCGACTATGTCGCCACCGGCACGGTGCGCAGCTTGACCGGCCGCCTGATCGTCACCGTCGAGCTCGTCGAGGTCCGCACAGCCAGGATCGTCTGGGCCGAGACCTTCGAGCGCAAGCCCGACGATCTTTTCGCCGTGCTTGACGATATCGGCAACAGCATCGTGGCCTCGGTCTCATCCGAGATCGAGACCGTCGAGCGCAACCGCGCCATGCTGAAAGCGCCCAATTCACTTAACGCCTGGGAGGCCTACCATCGCGGCCTCTGGCACATGTATCGCTTCACCCGCAGCGAGAACGACCTCGCACGGCATTTCTTCGACATTGCTGTCAGGCAGGATCCGACCTTCACCCGCGCCTATGCCGGCCTCTCCTTCACCCACTGGCAGAGCGCCTTCCAGCGCTGGGGCGACCGCGACCAGGACAGCGTGCTTGCCTTTGAGGCGGCCGGCCAGAGCCTTTTGGTCGACGATCATAATCCCGCCGCGCACTGGGCGATGGGCCGGGCGCTGTGGCTGCGCGGCGAGGGTGACGCGTCCGTGCTCGAACTGCAAAGAGCCGTCGACCTCAGCCCGAACTTCGCGCTTGGCCACTATGCGCTGTCCTTCGTGCATTCTCAGTCGGGCGACCCGCACGCGGCGATCGGATCGTCGGATCATTCGCGCCATCTGTCGCCGTTCGACCCGATGCTGTTCGGCATGCTGGGCGCACGCGCCATGGCGCATGTCCGCCTCGGCCAGTTCGACGAGGCAGCCGAATGGGCGCTGAAAGCGGCTGCCCGCCCCAACGCCCATGTCATCATCCTGTCGATCGCCGCTCACTGCCTGGCGTTGGCTGGGCGGCTGGACGAGGCGAAAAACTTCGCCGCCGCCATCCGCAAGACGCTTCCGGACTACCGTGCGGACGACTTCATCCACACCTTCCGCTTCGACCGGGATGCCACAGCCCTGTTCAAGCTCGGCGCCACGCGCATCGGTCTGGCTTAGAGCATGATCCCAAAAAGTGGGTACCGGTTTTTGGAAAAGATCATGCTCCAACAAAGGGTTAGATCATGATGAGATTTCAACCAAATCTCATCATGATCTAGCGCCGCAACACCGCGCTCAGCACGTCGCGTATGCCGATCGCCCCGACAAAGCGCGACTGGTCGTCGAACAGCGCCACGGGTGCCGTCTGCGAGCGGTGCATGGCCAGCATCACCGTCTTCAGCGAGGTCCCGGGATTGGCCCAGAACACTTGCGCCGTCTCCTCCGGCTGCGCCTCGACATCGGCGCATGAAACCCATACCGCCGGTTTGCCGTCGCGTTCCGCCGCCGCCACCAGCCCGTGCTCGTCGATCTTGAAACGCGTCGTCTTGCGCCGGTCGAGCCACACCCAGCCATTATCGCCGTGCTCGAGGTCGCGGCTGTCGCGCATGACGTTCCAGGCGGTCAGCACCGACAACGGATTCACATTGGCGATGAAGTCGCGGACATAGTCATTGGCGGGCTTGAGCACGATGTCTTCCGGCGCCCCGGTCTGCACGATGCGCCCGCCTTCCATGATGGTGATATGGGTGCCGATCTTCAGCGCCTCTTCCAGATCATGGCTGACGAAGATGATGGTCTTCTTCAGCTCCGCCTGCAGCTGCAGCAATTCGTCCTGCAGCTTGGTGCGGATCAGCGGATCGAGCGCCGAGAACGGCTCGTCCATCAGCAGGATCGGCGCCTCGGTGGCGAAGGCACGGGCCAGGCCGACGCGCTGCTGCATGCCGCCGGACAGTTCATGCGCGTATTTCTTCGACCACTGGTCGAGATTGACCAGTTTCAGCTGGCGTTGCACGCGCTCCTTGCGCTCTTGCTCCGGCACGCCGGCAAGTTCGAGGCCAAGGCCGACATTCTCCTCCACCGTACGCCAAGGCAGCAGGCCAAACTGCTGGAACACCATCGCCACCTGCTTCTGGCGCAGCCGCCGCAGCGTCGCCTGATCGCAGGTCACGACATCGACGATATTGTCCCCGTCCCTGACCAGCACCTGGCCGCGCGACACCACATTCAGCCGGTTGACTGCCCGCAGCAGGGTCGACTTGCCCGAGCCGGACAGGCCCATCAGCACCGAGATTTCGCCCTCATGGACGGTCAGGCTGGCGCCGGCGCAACCCAGCACATTGCCGGTCTTTTCGAGGATTTCGGCGCGCGTGGCGCCGCCATCGATCAGCGCCAGCGAACCGGCCTGGTCGGACCCGAAGACGATATCGACATTTTTGAAATCGACGGCGACGGTCATTTCTTGCCTCCAACGCCGATACGCGTCATTCGGTCGAGCACGATGGCGAGTACGACAATCGCGAGGCCCGCCTCGAGCCCGAGATCGATGCGGCGCGAGCCGAGCGCGCGGTTGATTTCAGTGCCGAGGCCGCCGGCGCCGATCAGTGCTGCAAACACCACCATCGACAGCGACAGCATGATCGATTGCGTCAGCCCGGCCATGATGGTCGGCAAGGCCGAGGGCAGCTCGACCTTCCAAAGCAATTGCTGTTTGGTGGCGCCGAACGCCTCGCCTGCCTCGATGATCGACTTCGGCACCGAGACGACGCCGAGATGGGTGAGCCGGACCGCAGTCGGGATGACGAAGATGATGGTGACGATGAGGCCGGGCGCGTTGCCGAGACCGAACAGGGTCAGGACCGGGATCAGGTAGACGAAGGTCGGCAGCGTCTGCATCAAGTCGAGCACCGGCAGCATGATGCGGTAGACCTTCGGCTTGTGCGCGGCCCAGATGCCGAGCGGCACGCCGATGGCCATCGCCATGGCGGCGGCCGCCACGACCAGCACCAGCGTCTGCACCGTCTGCTTCCAGAGGTTCTGGTTGATGATGAAGATCAGGCCGAGAAAGACGCCTATGGCCAGCGGGCGCGAGCGCTGCAGCAGCCAGGCGATGATGGCGATGATCAGCGCCAGCAGCACCGGCGGCACCATCAAAAGGATGCCAACCAGCCCGTCGAGCAGGAAATTGAGGCCATTCGAGAAGGCCCTGAACACGGTGTCGAAATTGTCGGTGAGGAAACCGAAGAACGCCTTTCCCCAGGCGCCGATCGGTATCTTGTGATCGACCATGAATTTCGAAATCGGATCCATATCGCCCCTCTCATGCGAGAGACCGCCTGCTTCCGGCCTCCGCTCTCATTAGGTCATCTTCTCACAGGATATGAAAAAGGGCAGCCTTTTCTAGATTGGCTGCCCTTCCTGGTTCGGCTTGGCCGAATTAGTCGGCTCAGCTTCCGAGCGCGGTCTTGACCGCCGCTGCCGCATCGCCGCCATCGAAGGTGGTGACGCCGGCAATCCACGGCGCAACCGCGTCAGGGTGCTTCTTCAGCCAGTCGGCTGCGACCGTGTTGGCGTCGCCGCCCTTCAGGATCGCGTCCATCATCTCGCCTTCCATGTCCAGGTTGAACTTCAGGTTGGCGATGAACTTGCCGGCATTCGGGCATTCGGTGGTGTAGCCCTTGCGCACATTGGTGTAGACGGTGGCGGCGCCGAAGCCGCTGTCGCCCATGCCGTCGAGATAGGTGAGCTTCATGGCGCCCATCACCGGATGCGGCGTCCAGCCGAGGAACGCGATCCACTCATTGTTCTTGATCGACTGCTCGGCCTGCGTCAGCATGCCGGCTTCCGAGGACTCGACCAGCTCGAAGCCTTCGAGATTGTCCTTCGGGTTCTTGATCATGTCGAGGATGATGCGGTTGCCGTCATTGCCCGCCTCGATGCCGTAAATCTTGCCGTTGAACTTGTCCTTGAACTTGCCGATGTCGGTCAGCGACTTGACGCCGGCCTCCGCGACATAGGTCGGTACGACGATGCCGTAGCCGGCGCCGGTCAGGTTGGTGCCGATCGTCTCGACCGAACCATCGGCGGTGTAGTCCTTGATGTCGTTGGTCATCGACGGCATCCAGTTGCCGAGGAAGACGTCGAGATCCTTGTTTTTCAGCGACGCCATGGTCACCGGTACCGATAGCTGGATCGTCTGCGGCTCGTAGCCGAGCGCGGTGAGCAGCACCGAAGCGACGCCGGTGGTTGCCTGGATGTCGGTCCAGCCGACATCGGAAAGGCGCACCGCCTTGCAGCTCTCCGGATCGCCGGCAAGTGCAGCGCTCGTGGACAGAAAAGTCGCCAGGCCGAGGCCGGCGACGAAGGTGTTCATACGCGACATTGGCAGTCTCCCATTGTGATTCTTTGGCGAAGCGTAGTTACGGTTTCTCTGCCCGCCTTGTTTCGTCAGCCAAACACCATTCTGGTGTGGTTTCAAGCGCTAAGACAATCACGATCAACGGCGCGGACTGGCCAAACAGCGACACGCCCGCCGCTTTTTCGATTGCAGACGGCTTTTCCCATCAAATGCAGCGGTGCCCTCTCCCCGCGCCGCGCCAACTCGGCTTAAAAGGACGGCATGGCCAAGCTCTACTTCCACTATGCGACGATGAATGCCGGCAAAACGACAATGCTGCTGCAGGCGTCCTACAATTATCGCGAACGCGGTATGACGACGATGCTGTTCGTCGCCGGCCACTACAGAAAGGGCGACACCGGGCTGATCTCGTCGCGCATCGGCCTGGAGACGGAGGCCGAGATGTTCCGCGACGGCGACGATCTCTACGCTCGCGTCGCCGAGCATCACGAACATACGACGGTGCATTGCATCTTTGTCGACGAGGCGCAATTTCTCGAGGAAGAGCAGGTCTGGCAGCTCGCCCGTATCGCCGACCGGCTGAACATCCCGGTGATGTGCTACGGCCTGCGCACCGATTTCCAGGGCAATCTGTTTTCCGGTTCGCGAGCGCTTCTCGCCATCGCAGACGATCTGCGCGAAGTGCGCACCATCTGCCGCTGCGGCCGCAAGGCGACGATGGTCGTGCGTCTCGGCGCTGACGGCAAGGTGGCCAGACAAGGCGAACAGGTGGCGATCGGCAAGGACGTCTATATCTCGCTCTGCCGCCGCCACTGGGAAGAGGAAATGGGCCGCGCCGCGCCCGACGATTTCATTGGCTTCACCAGAGGCTGAACGGCCGGGACAACATGAAAATTCTGCAGTTCACAGTTGATTGCCCGTTTCCGCCGGTCTCCGGCGGAGAGATCCGGAACGCCGCCAATGCACGCGCCCTGGCATCGATGGGCGAGGTCCTGACGGTAAGCCTGACTGGCGCCCCGGCACCCTCCACACCGCCGAACATCCGTCACCGGATCATCGAGGCAGCGCGCGGCAGGGCGCCCTGGGGCAGGCGCAGCCCGCACCCGACCGTGCATATGATGCCGGACGACGAGCTGGCCGAAGCCGACGCCATCTGGAGGGAATTCGCGCCCGATCTCGTGGTGATCGAGGAGATCGTGCTTTCGCAGCTGCTGACGCTGGCGCCGAAGCATCGCGCGCGCACCGTCCTTGACCAGCACAACATTGATTCTCGGACGGTGTCCGACCGGATCGCCGGCCTGACGCTGTGGCAGCAAATTCGAGACTGGCGCCAAAACAGGCGAAGGAAGGCAGAGGCGCGCGAAGCCGACAGCTGTGCGGCTGCCGTGGCCGACCAGGTCTGGGTTTGTTCGCGGGCCGACGAAGCGCTGCTGTCCGCTCTCGGCCCTGTCAACGACATCAGGCTCGTCGCCAACCCCATTCCGGACGAAAGCGTGCTTTCCCTGCCGATTGCTGCCGAGCGCTTCAGTGAACTCAGCCTGTGTTTCATAGGCCATCTCGGCTATTTCCCCAACATCGACGCCGTCAAGCAGATCGGCCGCGCGATGGCGCCGCGCCTCGCCGCCTCCGGCCGGCCCTGGTCGATCACCGTCGCCGGCAGAAACCCGCGCGATGTGGTGCGCGGTCTATGCACCAGGCATGGTCTGCGGTTGATCGAGAACCCGCCGCATCTGCCGGAATTGCTTGGGCGTGCCGGCTATGCGCCGATCCCGCTGCGCTTCGGCGGCGGAACCCGCATCAAGGTGCTGGAGGCGATGGCGGCGGGCCTTGTCGTCGCCGCCACAGAAAAGGCCGTCGAAGGGCTTGGGCTGCAGGCGGGCAGGCATTTCCTATCCAGCGACGACGCCGGCGAATTGGCGTCGAAAATCATCGGTCTCGCGACACGCCCGCAAGCGGCCGCCGAGATGGCGGAGATCGGCCGCGCTTTCGTGCGCGACAACCATTCGTCGGCGGCGATTGAAAAGCAGGTCAAGCAGGCGGCTGCGGCGATCCCGCGCACGGATTGAGCCCGGTCCGCTATCAGCCGCCATACTGCGTTTGTTAACGCCTGCTGCCTATTTTGCCCTCAACAAGAGCCAGCCGAGACCCGCCATGCTTCGAGCCATTTCATCAGCCCTTGTCATTTACTTGGCCGGTATCCTCGCCGCGCAGGCCGACGGCGATGCAGCACGTGGCAAGAAAGTATTCTACCGCTGCATGGCCTGTCACGAGGCAGCAAGCGACCGCGACAAGGTCGGCCCGCATCTCCTCGGTATCGTCGGCCGCACCGCCGGCACCGCCCAGAATTTCAACTATTCGCAGGCCATGAAGGACGCCGGCGCGGCCGGCCTGGTCTGGGACGAAGCCAACCTCAAAGCCTATCTTGGCGCTCCCAAGCTGAAAGTACCCGGCAACAGGATGGGCTTCTCCGGCTTGAGCAGCGACGAGGACATCGCCAACGTAATCGCCTATCTGAAGGCCGATCCGAAGCCTTGAACGGCCCGATGCGTAGCGTGATCTCGCGCTGCAACTCATTGGGCCCTCTGTCGAATTCAGGACACCCACACTGTCGGAGACCGACTTCTCCGCAGCCGTCAAAGTTCAATGACAGTTGAACAATACTTGGCCGGCTGGTTAATCACGCCATGACCCCGCCTTCATTGCCTTTCAAGACGACCGCGTATTTTTTTGTTTTCGGGGCGGGTCTTGTCTTGCGTCTTTCAATCCCCTGATACCCCACATATATTCGCCGCTGTTCGCAGCCAGCGACCGGAAGCCGAAGCGGGAGGCCCCTATGGCGACATTGCAGAATTTCGATGCCGAAATTGCCAAGACCAGGCAGGTCGTGCAGGACATGCGCTCCAAGATCGAGCAGTCCGGCACGGTGCTTGATACGCTGGCAACCGCCGACAAGAAGATCGGCGACGCCAATTTCGACATCGAGAATGCCCGCATCGAGGACGTGCTGAAGCAGCAGAAGGTGATGGAAGGCAACATTGCCGACCTGATCATTGGGCTGGAAGACGCCACCAACGTCTTCGGCACTGAATTCGAGAGCATGAAGAACTACACCGGCTGGGAAAGCTTCGTCGGTGTCTTCTCGGCGCAACGCAAGCAGCGCATGCGCACCGACCGCGTCCGCAACATGTCGCTGGCCGGCAATCTGCAGGAGCTTCTGGTCAAGTCCGACACCATCGTCGGCATCCTGAAAGCGCAGAAAGAGGTCCTCGACCAGCGCTACAAGACCTCGGAAAACAGCCTGTCGCAGGTGATCGAGCGCCGCAAGGTCACCATGACCAACCTCGAGGCGGTGCAGAAGCGCATCGAGGAGGTCAATCCGCTGCTGCTCGACATCGAAAACAAGATCGCCGCTTCTACCAGTCAGAAGGAGCGCACGCAGCTTGAGGGCGAGCGCTCGAAACTGGCGACCGAATACAATGAAAAGCAAGCCAAGGAGCAGGAGCTTCTGGCCGAGAGCCAGACGCTGGAACGCTACACCTCGATGTTCCAGACCTTCGTCGATTCGCTCAACAATCAGATCGCAGCGCAGTCGACGCTGATCAACAAGCTGACCATCGATACCGAGCAGCGCATCGTGCTCTACAAGGCACTGGAAGATTCCTTGAAGACCGCCGCCCAGCAGGATGTCGCCCACAAGATCAACACGCTGGGCAACCAGGTTGACAACACAGCCGAAGAGACCATGGCCGGCATTGGTGCCGCCTCGCAAAAGCACATCGGCGATCTCCTCGAAATGCACGAGAAGAACATGGTCGCCAGCTCCGACATCCAGCGCCGCAAGAAGCTCGCCGACGACGCCTTCGCCCGCCGTTTCGACGACGTGATGAAGAAGCACAATTCGGCCAACTACGTGCAGTCGTAAGGAGCGGCTGCACGCGGGCACACCGGCATGACTCCCGAAAACGAAGCGGCGGCGCGCTATTTTTCCGCCATCACGGCGGCACTCAGCGGCCTCGAAGTGTTCATGCGCGACGACCGCTCGCCGCTTTACCGGCACGGCATCGTCGCCAAGATTGTCGCCGAATACATTGCCCGGCTGGACAAATCGTTTTCCTGCTGGCGCAACCGGCTCGGCTTCATGGACACGTTCCGCATTTCGCGCGCCGACAGCGGCTATCCCGTCTTCCAGAACCTGCTCGAACTGGAAAACGACCGCCGCCAGGCCGAGGCGCGGCTGGCCAACATTCCGCTGGCCGGCGAATTGCGCGAGGAAATGGCCGACTTCATCCTGCGCCACAAGGAATTCCCCGAAGCGCTGCAGAAGTCGATGGCCGAGCGGCTCTATCTCGAGGACGTCAAGAGCGAACAGACTTTTGGCCCGTTCTCGCTGGCGCAGACGGCCAAGGTCTCGGTCAATCCAAAGACCGGGCGCCCCTATTACCTCGTGCACTGGGCGAGCTTCGACGGCAGCGCCAACCTGCCGCTGGTCTACATGGTGACGGTGGAGGATTCCTCCGAAAGCATGATCCGGCAGCTCGTTGACAGCAACGGCAAGCTCAATGAACGGGTCGACATCCCGCTGCCGGTGGACGGCCTGCTCAACCCCGAACTCGCCCATCGCTTCGACGATTTCACCGAGAAGAATTCCGCCTACACGCTTTCGCCCGCAACGATTGCGGTCAATCTCGACAAGGATTTCGAGCCGCTGCACCCTAAGCAGCTGCGCCGCGTCGTGCTCGGCCCCTTTTATTCCGCAGGCATTACGGACAACAATTCGACCGTGACCGAGGTGCTGGCCAAGGTGCGCAAACCGGAAAATGCCTGGCTGCTCACCTGGACCATCCAGGAGGTCTACTCCAAGGGCGAGAAACCCGGCCGCAAGGGGCTGTTTTCGAGCGATAAGACGACGCAGGAATTCTTTATCAACACCGACGATCTCGAAGCCGCGCGCCAGGGTGTGTCGAGTTACGAGAACCACGCCCTGATCCCGCACGAAGCCTATCAAGCACTCTACGCCGCCGGCGAAGCTCAAAAGATCTTTTCCGGCTACAAGGTTCACATCCTGTCAAATGGGCAGGTGATTTCAGATGTGTAAGAGTCTCGCTTGTGACGCCAATCGCCAAGCTGAGCCGAGGCCTGGCCGATGATGCCAGCGGTCCTCGCAAAGAAGAAACAGCTTGATGCTCTGAGGAAGACTGTCCGGGCCGGCGCGCTGGACGGTCTGGAGCACAGCCAGCGCATCGACATCACCTACACGTCCAATGCGATCGAAGGCAACACGCTGACTGCCGGGGAAACAGCCCTGGTGCTCGAGAAGGGCATCACGATCAGCGGCAAGCCTCTTAAGGACCATCTAGAGGCAGTCGATCATGCGCGAGCACTGAACTGGGTGCTGGAAATCGCCTCGCAACGCGACATGCCGATAATCGAGGCCGATATCCGTAACCTCCACCACCTGGTTGTCGCGAATTCCAGGCCCGAGATTGCAGGCAGCTATGCCGACAGCGCCCGCTATGTGAATACCGATGCCGGTGTTCACAATTTTCCGACGCCGACGGAAGTCCCGGCCCTCATGGAAGCTTTTTCCCATTGGCTGGGCGCGGCACGCAACACACCGAAGACCGCCTTCGAAGCGCATAGACGGTTCGTCGGCATTCATCCTTTCAACGACGGGAATGGTCGTACGGCACGTCTGTTGATGAACCTCATTCTGGCGCGCGCCGGCTATCCGCCGGTAGCGATTCGTCCCGAGGACCGTCCGGCCTACATTGCCGCCCTTGAGATCGATCAACGCGGCGGCGGCCATGCCGCCTTCGACAAGTTGCTTTTGGACAGGCTGGACCAGACGTTGGATATGTATCTCGACGCCGCTCGCCAGGCGCGCGATTCGTCGGCCAGCAAAAGTATTCCTATGAGGAGCTGACCATGGACACCGGCCTGACCACCATTCCGGAAGCGGCTATCGAAAAGCACCGCGCAACCGCGCAAAGCTTCATCACTCGCGTCGTCGTGCTGGAGGATCCTTCACGCGAATCCGGCACCGCGCTTGCCGGCACCAATCGCCGCTTCGTCTCGACAGTCTCGATCGGCTCGGTGCGCCGTACCCGCGAGGTCGAGCTTACCAAGACCGTCGCCGCGATCCATCCCGACGACCAGTTGATGAGCATCCCGCAGCACACGCTTTTGTTTCGCGCCCGCCGCGGCCTGGCGATTGCGCTCGCCATTTCCGATGTCTTCGCCGAAGGCTCCGACCTTGAAAGCCTGCAGGCCAAGAACACCCGCGCACCGCTCGAAGGCGATGAAGCCGCGACCTTCAAGAAGCTTCTGTCAGCCTCTGCTTACGTTTCGGCCTTCAGCCTTGCCTCCTATCTGTTCCAGCTGATCGACAGCGATGGCGAGGCGCCCAACGATATCCCCGAACCCGACTTCCTGTTCGACACGCCGCAGGACGCGGTGAAGTCGATCGTGGCTGGGTTGGACAAGGCGATCACCGGGTCGAAGGACGATGGCGACCTGACGACCCGGGCGCGTGCTTTCGCCCGTGTTGCCATTGACGGGCTCTTGGCCCGTAAAGGCCGCTTCGACGGCATCGGCCCGTTCGAGAACGCCCATATCCGCATCGACGCCGACGATTTCACCCTCGACGGCTTCGACGTCGCGCCCGGCAAGCGCTCCAAGCCGCTGGTGATGACCTTCAAGAAGCCGGAAGAGGTCGTCGGCAACCACATTGCCAAATACCAGTCGGTCAAGCTCGCCAAGATGCTGATGGCCTACGATTTCGAGCGCGAGCTGAACCCGTTCGTCGAACTCGGGGGCTTCCTCTTCACCTTCATCGGCGACGGCGCGCCGGGCACCGGCAAGACGACGCTGATCCAGATGATCGCCGGCCTCGTCAACAATTATTGTCAGGTTGCCGGCTATCCCTTCGCCTATGAGAATTTCGGCGTCGACCAGATCTCGTCCTACCAGGGCAAATCCGGCCAGAATTGCCGCCAGTTCATCAACAATGTCTTGAACCCACGCGTCATCGGTTTCGGCACCGTCGACGACATCGACCAGGTGGCGGCCCGCCGCTCCGACGACCGCGCCTCGGCCGGCCAACAGGAAATCACCGGCGTCTTGATGGACGCCTTTGCCGGCGCCGGCACGGTGGTGCGCGGCAATTGCTCGTTCGGCATGTTTTCCAACTATCCCGAAAATGTCGACGATGCGCTGCGCCAGCGCGCCGGGGCCCGCTGGCTGGTCGACGGCCCACAGAGCCGCGACGACTATATCGACATCTTCGTCCTGCTTGCCGGCAAGAACCACAAGATCCCACTCGGCGACCACAAGCTCTACGCCGCGCAGGAGATCCAGCGCGCGGTGACCGAAGCCTATGAGGAGCACGAGAAGCCTCAGGAAGACGGGCTGATGAAGGTCTATGAGCGCTACATGAAGGAGAATGGCGCGCCGAAATCGATGGCCGACATCGGCACTTATCTGCACCTGATCAAGGATGCCGAGCCGCGCTTCACCGGCCGAGCCATCAAGAACGTCACCGACGCCATCAAGATGCGCGCCATGGACATCGAGCTGCCCGACGACTGGTTCGAGAAGCCGGAAGTCTTCATGCACAAGGGCTACGACGAAAAGAAGGCCATGATCGAGGAACTGCGGGGGCCGTTCTCGATGGACATGGTCATGCAGGAGATCAACCGCTACGCCGACTCGGAGTTCCGCTATTCCGACAAATCCGACGACGCCGCGGTGGAGAAGCTGCTGCGCGACGCACGCCTGCGCGAACGGGCGGGGCGCGAGATGGAGGAGATGAAGAAGAAGGGGCTCTGGAATGCGTGAACTTCCTTCGCTGCCCGCGGGTGTTGAAAGGCTTGGCGCTAACGCTGACGCCCCCCTCTCCCCGTCCTTCACGCGGCGAGGGCAAGGGTGAGGGGCGGCGCATGCGTGGACCAGAGATCGCTCCGACCATACTGGCAGCTATCGAACAGCGCCTCGATCGGGACATCCGGACCAATGATCTTCGATTTATTGACGCCAAAGGCCATGGGGAGACATGTCCTTGAATGCTAGCGCTGCCCCTCACCCTTACCCTCTCCCCGTGAAGAACGGGGAGAGGGAGGCGTCAGCGTTGGCGCTTCGCCACAACAGGCAACGCCGCTCGGAACGTTCTGCATGAGCCACGCCAAAAAACCCGACCTTCTCCGCGACAATGAGCTGATCTACGGCCGCTTGCTCACCGTCGACGAGTCGCACCTCATCCAGCGCTACAACAAGGCGCTTGTTGCCTTCGGCCTCAAGCCCACCAAGCTGAAGAGCTTCCAGATCGACCGCACCGGCTTCTCGCCCGAAGTGGCCGAGGAATGCGACGATTACGATTATCTCGACCCCAATGAGGTCAACCGCCGCTTCATCATCCTGACGCCTTCGCAGATCGATCTGCCGGTGGTGCACACCGCCTTTTCCAACACCTCGCAGCTGATGTTCGAGTTCATGTCCAAGAACCAGCGCGCCATCGATGCGCTGACCATCAAGGATGTCATCTACGGCGAGATCGAGGATTCCGTTCCCCTGGTCAACGACATCGAGGATCTGCTGTCGATCAGCCAGGTCGAGTTCCGGGTGCTTTCGGCCGAGGACGTGCTGGGCAAGGCCGCCGAACTCGGCAAGCTGGTCGACCGGCTGAAGCAGGAGCCCGATGCCTGGCGCGACAACACCATGCTGAGCCGTATGGTGGAGCTGGCGAAGGTCTGCGGCGATATCCGTGAGAATGCGCTGGTGCCCGACCAGGTGATCTTCCGCCACAACGCCTACTGGACCAGCCATTTCGGCGGCGTCTACGTCTTCGTCGATCCTGATATGACCACCGTCATCGGCGACCCGGCCGCCCCCGGCTTTCGCCGTTCGCGGCCCTGGCAGGTCAGCTATCTCTCGATCAACGATGCCGACAAGGTGTTCAAGTTCCTGGCCAGCACCGGCCGCATCGAATTGCCGCGCGCGTCATGGGTCGAAAGCTCGGGCTATCTCGAGCATCGCGCCGAGATGGTGGTGCGCTCTCTCATCCGCGACACAGAGCCGAACCGCAATTTGACCGAGGTCGACAAGGTCTGGCTGCAGACCTGGATCCATGGCCATGCCGATCTGATCACCAAGGACGGCAATTTCCCCTTTCTCAACGCCGCCAAGCGTGAGATCGCCCAGCTCGGCCATCTCAAGATCGAGGATGTGTTTCCGCAACAGCGCTTCCTGGTCGTGCGTGGCAAGCCCGACCATCCCGACGCCTGGCTGACCAACCAGCTGATCTCGGATTTCGTGCCGCAGGACTTTGTCTCGCGTTACGTCTTCAACAAGCCGGGCTTCTACAAGGACTATGACGGCTACAGCGACGCCTGGCGGTCGCATGTTGTGGACGTTCTGAAAACCACATATTTGAAAGACAAAGTGGCGTTTCGCACGCGCCTTTACGGCCTGACTGACTGAGGGGTGAACGAGAGCCATGCTTGATCCGATCGTGAATTTCTTCACCCGCATCTTCCAATGGATCGGCCGCGGCATCGGCCTCGTCATCGGCGCGATCCTGTGGCCGTTCCTCTGGGCTGGGCGCTGGTATACGCAGCGCGGCTGGATCCTGAAGGCTGTGGTCGGCCTCGCGCTTCTGGTATTGATCGGCCTCTACGCCAATTTCTTCTACGCCACCCAGTGGTGGAACAAGTTCGATCCCAACTACGTCGACAAATACACCTTCGAGAACCGCAACATTTCCGCCGGCGAACAGGTCGCCGCCGGCGCCGGCACCGACACCGCCAAGACCTGCGGCAATTCGGGCATCGCCCAGGTGGCGGCCGACCTGACGGACTTCAACGTCAACCAGAATGCCTGGATCTCGTCGATGATCCTCTACAAACTCGGCCTGTTCGGCATCGACTGGGACAACACGCCGTTCATGGACAACAAGGCCTCGTTCCAGCGCGGCATCAACCAGGCGGTGCGGCGTACCGCCACCGAGCTTGCCGACAATCTCGGCCGTGTTCGCACCACATCGCAGATCGACGGCGACCTGCAGGATGCGCGCGGCAATCTGCAGTTCGACGAGGAGACCTGGTATTTCGGCCTCAACCCGTTCGGCCCCAAGACGCCGACGCCGAGCTATTATCGCGATGCCGTCACCAAGCTACGCTCCTTCAACGCCCGCCTCGGCAGCTGCCAGGCGACGTTCGATGCCCGCGCCGACAATCTGAAGCAGTATATCGACCGCATCTCCTCCGACATCGGTTCCACCTCCGCGATCCTCAAGGAGCGCGCCGAAAACCATAACAATGGCTGGTTCGACTTCCGCGCCGACGACCGCTTCTGGTTCGCCTATGGCCAGCTCTATGCCTATTACGGCCTGATGAAGGGCGCCCAGGCCGACTTCGAGGACGTCATCAAGGAAAAGCATCTCGGCAATCTGTGGGACACGATGGATGCGCAATTCGTCTCGGCCCTGCGCATCCAGCCCTTCATCATCGCCAATGGCCGCGAGGATGGCTGGATCATGCCGACGCACCTGACGACGATGGGTTTCTACGTGCTTCGCGTGCGCTCCAACATGGTCGAGATCAGCAACGTCCTGACTCAGTAGCGTCCACAGCTTTCCCGGCGAGCGATGGCGAATTTGCGCCGTCGCCTCTGTCGCATTCCGTGCATTGGGCGGCTGTTTTGAGACGGCGGAACGTCGCGTCCTCTGGCTTCTATACGGCGCGGCAACGGAGCCAGGAAGAACCGGCGACAGGTCGGCCGGCCGCGGAGACACTTTCTTCATAGGAAACATAGTTGCATGCAAGTTGACGCCGCGGGAGCGACAGGGTTAGAACATGCCCGCGCCCTGGTTCAACATGCCTGCGAGTGAGATCAAACCCGTCCCCTCCACCGTCCAATCCGAAGGAAAGCCGTCATGGCCGAAGTGAAGTCCGACATCGAGATCGCGCGCGGCGCCAAGAAAAAGCAGATCCAGGAGATCGGCGCCAAGATCGGCATCCCGACCGAGCACCTTTTGCCCTACGGCCACGACAAGGCGAAGATTTCGGCCGAATTCATCAAATCGGTGAAGGGCAACAAGGACGGCAAGCTGATCCTCGTCACCGCCATCAACCCGACGCCGGCCGGCGAAGGCAAGACGACCACCACCGTCGGCCTCGGTGATGGCCTCAACCGCATCGGCAAGAAGGCGATCGTCTGCATCCGCGAGGCTTCGCTCGGCCCGAATTTCGGCGTCAAGGGCGGTGCCGCCGGCGGCGGCTACGCGCAGGTCGTGCCGATGGAGGACATGAACCTCCACTTCACCGGCGACTTCCACGCCATCACCACGGCGCACAATCTTCTGTCGGCGCTGATCGACAACCACATCTACTGGGGCAATGAGCTCGGCATCGACACCCGCCGCGTCGCCTGGCGCCGCGTCATGGACATGAACGACCGGGCGCTGCGCGAAATCATCTGCTCGCTCGGCGGCGTCGCCAACGGTTATCCGCGCGAGGCAGGCTTCGACATCACCGTCGCCTCTGAAGTGATGGCTATCCTGTGCCTGTCCACCGACCTCAAGGATCTGGAAAAGCGCCTCGGCGACATCATCGTCGCCTACCGCCGCGACAAGACGCCGGTCTATGCCCGCGACCTCAAGGCCGACGGCGCCATGGCGGTGCTGCTGAAGGACGCCATGCAGCCAAACCTGGTGCAGACGCTGGAGAACAACCCTGCCTTCGTGCATGGCGGCCCGTTCGCCAACATCGCGCATGGCTGCAACTCGGTGGTCGCCACCACCACGGCGCTGAAGCTCGCCGACTACGTCGTCACCGAAGCCGGCTTCGGCGCCGACCTCGGAGCCGAAAAATTCTTCGACATCAAGTGCCGCAAGGCGGGTTTGAAGCCGGCGGCTGCCGTCATCGTCGCCACCGTGCGCGCCATGAAGATGAATGGCGGCGTCAAGAAGGAAGACCTCGGCAAGGAAAACATCGAGGCAGTCAAGAAGGGCTGCCTCAATCTGGGCCGCCACATCGAGAATGTGAAACAGTTCGGCGTGCCTGCGATCGTGGCGATCAATCATTTCACCACCGATACCGAGGTGGAAATCCAGGCGATGAAGGATTTCGTCGCCTCGCTCGGCGCCGAGGCGATCCTGTGCAAGCATTGGGCCAATGGCTCTGCCGGCATTGAGGAGTTGGCGCGCAAGGTCGTCGAGATCGCCGAATCCGGCGCCTCGCAGTTCGCGCCGCTCTATCCCGACGCAATGCCGCTGTTCGAGAAGATCAACACCATCGTCCAGCGCATCTATCGCGGCGACGAGGCGATCGCCGACAAGTCGGTGCGCGACCAGCTGCATGCCTGGGAGCAGGCCGGCTACGGGCACCTGCCGGTCTGCATGGCCAAGACCCAATATTCCTTCTCGACCGACCCGAACCTGCGCGGCGCGCCGACCGGGCACACCGTGCCGGTGCGCGAGGTCAGGCTTTCGGCGGGCGCCGGCTTCGTCGTCGTCATCTGCGGCGAGGTCATGACCATGCCCGGCCTGCCCAAGGCGCCGTCCTCGGAAAAAATCTTCCTCAACGAGATCGGCCAGATCGAAGGCCTGTTTTGAAATTTCGAGATCGTTGCGAGATCCAAGAAGGGCGGCCACTGGCCGCCCTTTTGCTTTTCGGGGACAGATTTGCCTATGCAGCGTTGCGCGCCAGCGCGCGCTGGTTGGACGCATAGGGCGTGTCGCGTTCGGGCAAAGCACCGGTCTTCAGGCAATCGATCCATTCGGCGGTCTTGAGCACGGCCGCAAAGCGCGACTGCAGGATGATGGACACCACGCGGTGGATCTCCTCGGCCGAGGCGTAGCCGGCGCTGTTGGCGTAAGGCAGCGAACCGGTGGCGTCGGACAGGAACTCGACCGCAAAGCCGACATGCGCGGCGTGGATGATGCTCGACAGGTCGCAATTATGCGTCATGTAGCCGATCACCGTTATCGTATCGACGGTATTGGCGCGCAGCCACGCCTCGAGGTCGGTGCCGGCAAAGGCGCTAGGCAGTGACTTCTCGACATAGTGGTCGCGGCTTCGCCGGGCGATCTCGGGATGCAGTTCGCCGCCATGGCTGCCCTTGGCGAATACTGGCGAGGTCTCGGGCGCCATCTGCTTGACGACCACCACCTTCACGCCGGCCGCAGCGGCGGCATCCATAGCGCGCGCGACATTGACGACGCTGTCGCGGAACGGCGGATACTGGATGGCGAGGTTGCCGCCATCATAATCGTTCTGGACATCGATGACGATGAGCGCGCGGCGCGGCGTGATATTGGCGGACATGGTGTTCTCCTTCGGGCTTGAATGGGATAGGTCGAAAATAGGCGGATCGCCCGACTGCCAAAAGTGGCCCGATTGACATCATTCGAAAGAATTAGGACAATTCGCTTTTCGCTTGCTGGAAACACGCATGGCCGACCCGATCATTGCCGTTCTCGCCTTTGACGGCATCAGCCCGTTCCACCTCTCCGTGCCGTGCGTGGTGTTCGGCACCGACCGCACCAAGCTTGGCTTGCCGCGTTTCGACTTTCGCGTCTGCGCGCTCGACGATGGAGCGATCCACACCGATGCCGGGCTGACCATCGCGGTGCCGTATGGCCTTTCCGCATTCGACGATGCCGACATCGTCATCATTCCGAGCTGGAAGGATCTCGAGGCCCCACTTCCGCCGCCGCTCCTGGCAGCGCTCACCCACGCGCACCGGCGCGGTGCGGTGATCGTCGGCCTCTGTCTCGGCACCTTCGCCATTGCCGCCGCCGGGCTGCTTGCGGGCCGGCGTGCGACGACACATTGGGCCTCCACCGACCGGCTGCAAACATTATACCCGGACATCGAAGTCGACGCCGACGTGCTCTATGTCGACGACGGCGACATCGTCACCTCGGCCGGCGTCGCCGCCGGGCTCGATTGCTGCCTGCACATTGTGCGCGCCCGCTATGGCGCAGAGGTAGCGCTGCGGCTGGCCAGGCACATCGTGCTGTCGCCGCACCGGCAGGGTGGGCAAGCGCAGTTCATCGAGCGCCCGCTGGCGAAAACCCCGGCCACCGACCGCTTCACCCTGGCGCTCGACACGGTGCGGGCAACGCTCGGACAAACGCACAACCTCGACCGCGTCGCGGAGGCCGCGGGCCTGACCCGGCGCACTTTCACCCGCCGTTTCCAGAAATCGATCGGCACCAGCTTTGGCGAATGGTTGGCCGGCCAACGCATCGAACTGGCGCAACAGCTGCTGGAGGCGACGGAAAAATCGATGGACATGGTGGCCTTCGAAGCCGGCTTCGGCAGCGCCACCTCGCTGCGCCAGCATTTCGCCGCACGGCTCAAGACGTCACCGGCCCAATACCGGCGTGAATTCTCGCGGCGAGCCGGTCCGGACGAGCGTACGGCACGCACGGCTTCATACTGACCGCCCACGACGAGTTCAGCCCCGCTTGACCGCCCGCGCCGGATTGCCGACCACCGTGGTGTTGTCAGGCACGTCGCGCGTCACCACCGCGCCGGCGCCGACTATGACGCCATTGCCGATGCTGATGCCGCCGAGGATGATGGCGCTGCCGCCGATCCAGGCGTCATTGCCGATGGTGACCGGCCGGGCAATCTCCAGTCCCGACTGACGGCCCGCGGCCTCCTTGTGGTGCTCGGCGCAGTAGATCTGCACATTGGGGCCGAGAAGCGTCCGGCTTCCGATACGCACCGGCGCGGTGTCGAGGATGGTGCAGCCGGCATTGAGGAAGGCGCCGTCGCCGAGATGGATGTTGAAACCGTAGGCGCAGTGGAACGGCGCCTCGATGCGGCCGCCCTCGCCCGTGCTGCCGAGCAGCACCGATAGCGCTGGACCGATATTGCCGCGTTGCTGGGGCGGTATCGTATTATGCTCGAACACCGCATCGCGCGCGATCACCCGCAGCGCCTCCAGTTCGTCGTCGATGCAGGTGTACCATTCGCCTGCAATCATCCTTGTGCGTTCGCTATCGGCCATCACAGCGACTCCGTCCCTTCGTCGTGTTCGACTGTTTACCAAAGTACAATGCTCACTGATGGAAGAAGCACCATCGCCTACTCTCGTCAAACGCAGGACCTATGCTAGCTTGCCCTCGTGGGCCAGTCCCGGGCCTGCTTTCGAGGGGATCGACATGCTCTATTTGCTTGCACTTCTGATCGGCGTCATTGCCGGTCTTCGCGCCATGACCGCGCCGGCCGCGATCGCCTGGGGCGCGTATCTCGGCTGGCTGCCGGTGGCCGGCACCTGGGCAAGTTTCATGGGCCATTGGGCCGCCGTCGGTATCTTCACCATCCTCGCCATCGTCGAACTGGTCACCGACCAGCTGCCCTCGACGCCGAGCCGCAAGGTGCCGCAGCAATTCGGCGCCCGCATCCTGCTTGGCGCCTTCAGCGGCGCGGTGATCGGCGCCACTGCCGGTTCCACCATTGGCGGCCTGATTGCCGGCGCCATCGGTGCCGTCATCGGCACCTATGGCGGCGCCGAAGCGCGCGGCCGGTTGGCCGCCGCCTTCGGCAAGGATTTGCCTGCCGCCCTCATCGAGGACGCGGTGGCGATCATCGGCGGCCTGCTGATCGTGGCGGCGGTGGTATGACTGCCCAAGCCTCAGACGCCAAGACATACGACGCCATCATCATCGGCGCCGGACAGGCCGGCCCTCCTCTCGCCGGCCGGCTGACGTCAGCCGGCATGAGCGTGGCGCTGATCGAGCGCAAGCTGGTCGGCGGCACCTGCGTCAACACCGGCTGCACGCCGACCAAGACCATGGTCGCCAGCGCCTATGCCGCGCATCTGGCGCGGCGTGCCGCGGACTACGGCGTGACGTTCTCAGGCCCTGTCGGCGTGGACTACAAGAGGATCAAGGCGCGCAAGGACAAGGTCACCAACGACTCCCGCAGCAATCTGGAGACGTGGATCGCCGGCATGAAGGGCTGCACGCTTTATCGCGGCCATGCCCGCTTCGAATCCGCCAACACCGTGCGTGTCGGCGACGACCTTCTGACCGCCGAAAAGATCTTCCTCAACACCGGCGGCCGCGCCTCGGTGCCCGACCTGCCGGGCGTCAACGACGTCGACTACCTCACCAACTCCTCGATGATGGATCTCGATGTTTTGCCGCGCCATCTCATCGTCGTCGGCGGCAGCTACATCTCTCTTGAATTCGCGCAGATGTTTCGCCGCTTCGGCTCTGAAGTCACCGTCATCGAGAAGAGTTCGCGCCTGACCGGCCGCGAGGACGAGGACGTGTCGGCGGCCATCCTATCGATCCTCGAAAACGAAGCCATAGAAGTCCATGTCGGCGCCGACGACATCCGCTTTGCCAGACAGGGCAAGGACATCGCCGTGACCTTCTCATCCGGCAAGCCGCCGGCGGTCGGCTCGCATGTGCTTCTGGCACTCGGCCGCACCCCCAACACCGACGATCTTGGCCTCGACAAGGCCGGCGTCGCGGTCGATCTGCGCGGCTTCGTCACCGTCGACGACCAGCTGCGCACCAGCGTGCCCGGCATCTGGGCAATGGGCGACTGCAACGGCAAGGGCGCCTTCACCCACACCTCCTACAACGATTATGAGATCGTCGCCGCCAATCTGCTCGACGACGATCCGCGCAAGGTCAGCGACCGCATCGAGGCCTATGCGCTCTACATCGATCCGCCGCTCGGCCGCTGCGGCATGACCGAGGCGGCGGTGAAGAAATCCGGGCGCAAGGCGCTGGTCGGCCAGCGGCCGATGACCCGCGTCGGCCGCGCCATCGAAAAGGGCGAGACGCAAGGTTTCATGAAGATCCTGGTCGATGCCGACACCAGGCAAATCCTCGGCTGCTCCGTGCTCGGCCCCGGCGGCGACGAGGCGGTGCACTGCGTGCTCGACCTGATGTACGCCAAGGCGCCGGTCGATACGCTGGCGCGCGCCGTGCATATCCACCCCAACGTCTCGGAGCTGTTGCCAACCATCGCCCAGGAGCTGAAGCCGCTCGCCTGACATGACTCCGCGTCAAGCTCAGCGCTTTCTGCATTGGTGCGTTGCAGCAATGTGCATTGCGCGCGGCAAGGCTTCTCGTTCAGTCTGAATTGAACCGATTCAGTCTGGATTTTCCATGCCTTTGCCGATCCTTGCGCTTGCCATTGCGTCCTTTTGCATCGGCACCACCGAATTCGTCATCATGGGCCTGTTGCCGGAGGTTGCGGCCGATCTCGGAGTGTCGATCCCCTCGGCCGGCCTGCTGGTCACCGGCTATGCGCTGGGCGTCGTCTTCGGCGCACCCATCGTCGCCATGGCCACCGCGCATCTGCCGCGCAAGCCGGTGCTGGTCGCGCTGACGGCGATGTTCGTCGTCGGCAATCTGCTCTGCGCCATTGCGCCCAATTACTGGCTTCTGATGGCCGCGCGCGTCTTCACCGCGTTCGGTCATGGCGCCTTTTTCGGCATTGGTTCCGTCGTTGCCGCCAGCCTGGTGCCGCGCAACAAGCGCGCCAGCGCCATGGCGATGATGTTCGCGGGATTGACGCTCTCCAACATTCTCGGCGTTCCTGCCGGCACCGCGCTTGGCGAAGCCTTCGGCTGGCGCTCCACCTTCTTCGCCGTCGTCGGCATCGGCCTGATCTCTGTTGCCGCCATCGCCTGGCTGGTGCCATCCAATGTCGTCGAACCGAGCGGCGGCGGCCTGCGCAGCGAACTGCGCGTGCTGGGCAAGCTGCAGGTCTGGCTCGCCATGCTGATCGCCTCGCTGGCCTCGGCCAGCCTGTTTGCCGTCTTCACCTACATCAAGCCCTACCTTACCGATGTCTCCGGCCTGTCGACCTCCGCGGTCACCTGGGTCCTGCTGCTGTTCGGCGCCGGCATGACCATAGGCAACATCATCGGCGGCCGGCTGGCCGACTGGAAATTGATGTCGACGGTCATCGGCACGCTGCTTTTGATGGCAGTTCTGTTTGTCGGCTTCATGCAGTACGGCGCGATCGCCAGCGTCGCCATCGGCATCGTCTTCTTGTGGGGACTGCTGATCTTCGTCGTCGTGCCGCCGCTGCAGATCCGCGTCGTCGAAGCGGCTTCGGAAGGGCCGAACCTCGCCGCCACGCTCAACCAGGGCGCATTCAATGTCGGCAATGCCAGCGGCGCCTGGATCGGCGGCGTGGCTCTGTCGGCCGGCGTTTCCTATGCTCATTTGCCGCTGGTCGGCGCGGTGCTGGCCCTGCTGGCGGTCAGCGTAGCCGTTGTCTCGCAGGCGCTCGAAGGATCGGCGCCGATAAGGCCGGTTCCGGCCGCCGCCGAATAATTCCATTGCGCCCATGGCGGCGCGAACTGGACCAATCGACAGCCCTTCGGCAAAAGTGCATGTGTTCTGCCTCTTATCCTGGAGGCATCCCATGCAGAAATCGATCGAACGCATCGCCGGCGATACCGAAGGCGTTTCCTACGAATTCCCGGTGTTCCGCTTCGCCGGCGCCGACAAGGCAGCACCTTCGGCCTATCTGCAGGCAGCACTCCACGCCGGTGAATTGCCTGGTGTCGTCGCCATCGACGCGCTGATGCCGGCGCTGAACAAGGCCGAAGCGGAAGGCCGCATCAAGGGCAGCATCACGGTCGTGCCCTGGGCCAATCCGATCGGCCGCGCGCAATATCATTTCGGCGAGCACCAGGGCCGCTTTCATCTCGGCACCCGCAACAATTTCAACCGCGGCTTTCCGTTGCTCGCAGCACCGGACGCCAAGCTTTTGCCCGACACCACGCTTGGCACCCCCGACCAGCGATTGAAGACCCGTCTGGTGCAGCTGTCGCTCGGCCACGACATCGTGCTCGACCTGCATTGCGATGACGAGGGCCTTGCCTATCTCTACGTCCACGCCAGCCTGTGGCCGGCGATGGCCGATTGCGCCGCCGCCATGGGTATCGACGCCGTGGTGTTGTGGAGCGAGGACACCGACGGCACCTTCGAGGGCGCCACGATCATGCCCTACCAGAACGTCCCCGCCAACGTGGCGAAGCTCGACCGCCGCGTTGCCACCACGGTAGAATACCGTGGCATGCTGGATGTCGACGGCGCGCTGGCAAGTTCCGATGCCGAAGGCCTTTACCGGCTGCTGGCGGCGCGCGGCGTCATCGCCGATACCGCCCTTCCCGCACCCGGCGCGTTCAAGGGCCTCGTCGCGCCGCTGGATAACATCGACATGATGCCGGCGCCCCGGGCCGGCGCCATCCTCTACGACGTCAAGCCCGGCGACCGCGTCGCCAAGGGCGCGCGCCTCGCCACCATCGTCCACACACCGGGCGAGGCCGGCGGCCGCACCGAAGTGCTGGCGCCGCAGGACGGCGTCATCCTGACCCGCCGCTCGCGCCGCATCATCCGCGCCGGCGAGGATCTCTTGAAGCTGGTCGGCGACAAGAAGAGCGCCGACGCGAGGTCAGGCACGCTGGAGGACTGAGCTAACCCGAAATCGCCAGCCGCGCCTTGGTCTCCAGCCATTCGGCCATCTGCCGGTACGGCACCGGGCCGTGGCTGACACGGGCGACACCAAGCTCGGCCAGGCGCTGGCGCGGCGGCACGTGCGCCAGCGCGATGATGTTGACCGGCAATGCCGTCGCCTTGCACAGCGCCTCGATCAGACCCTCGTCGCCGAGCCCCGGCGCAAAGAAGCCGCTCGCTCCTGCCTTTTCATAAGCGTGCGCCCGCTCGATGGCCTGGTCGAGCAGCACGCTGTCATGCACATCCGGCTTGGCCTTGAGGAAAATGTCGGTACGGGCGTTGATAAAGGCGGGAATGCCGGAAGCCTTCACCGCCGCCGCTGCCGCCTCGATGCGCTTCACCTGTATGGCGATGTCGTGCAGACCGGCGCCGCCGACGATCTGGTCCTCGAAATTGAAACCGATGGCGCCGGCCTGCAGGGCACGTGTCACCGTCTGGGCGACAGTCACCGGCTCGACGCCGTAGCCGCCTTCGAGGTCCATGGTCACCGGCAGGTCGACTGCCGCCACGATGCGCTTGATGTTGTCCAGCGCCAGCTCCAGCGGAATTTTCTCGCCATCGGCATAACCAAAAGCAGCCGCGACCGGCCAGCTTCCGGTGGCGATCGCCTTGGCGCCCGCCTTCTCGACGATCTTGGCCGAGCCCGGATCCCAGGCATTGTAGAGAACGATCGGGTTGCCCCTGACGTGGAGCGCATGGAACCTGCGTGCGCGCTCGATCTGCTCGGTCATTGCTGTCTTCCCGTCTTTCCGATGTTGGACGAACAGTCTAGGCAGGACCCCAAGCCTTGGCGATGTGCCATGGGCTGCGGAAGCGGCGGCCACAAACAGGCCTTTCAAACCTGTTGCGCATCCGGCTTTTCGCCGCTATGGATTTCGCCCATGAACATGCGCTCGATCAAGACCATTTGGTGGTGGGCTCGCTGACAGCGGCCTGTTCGAACGCGTGCGCGTGAAAATAGAGGGTGGCCGCAACGGAATGTCCGGGCGGCCATTTGTTTTTTCAAAGCCATTCCCGGGTCCGTTGCCCCAACAAGCCATATGGAGACGGCAATGACGATGAAGGCTCTGGAAAACGGCGCGGAAAGCTTCGTGACCGCAGGTGGTGTCACCATCACCCGCGAACGCCACGACAAGCCTTACGCCGGTGCGATCGATGCCTATGTCGATGGCTTGAACTCGCGCCGTGGTGCGGTGTTTTCCTCGAATTACGAATATCCGGGCCGCTACACACGCTGGGATACGGCCATCATCGATCCGCCGCTGGTGATTTCCGCGCGTGGCCGCGCCATGCGCATCGAGGCGCTGAATGGCCGTGGCGAAGTGCTGCTGCCGGTGATCGGCAAGACGCTGGCCGGCGTTGCCGAGGTGACGATTGCTGAAACCTCGAAAAAGCTGATCCGCCTCGATGTCGCCAAGCCCGGCCGCGTCTTCACAGAGGAAGAGCGCAGCCGCGTCCCCTCTGTGTTTACTGTGCTGCGCGCCATCACCGCTCTGTTCAAGACCGATGAAGACGCCAATCTCGGCCTTTACGGCGCCTTCGGTTACGACCTCGCCTTCCAGTTCGATCCAGTCGACTACAAGCTTGAGCGCAAACAGAGCCAGCGCGATCTCGTGCTGTTCCTGCCTGACGAGATCCTGGTCGTCGACCATTATTCGACCAAGGCCTGGACCGACCGCTACGACTATTCCGGCGACGGTTTTTCAACCGAGGGGCTGCCGCGCGACGAAATTGCCGAACCGTTCAAGACCGCCGACCGCATCCCGCCGCGCGGCGACCATGAGCCGGGCGAATATGCCAATCTGGTGCGCAAGGCGATGGACAGTTTCAAGCGCGGCGACCTGTTCGAGGTCGTGCCCGGGCAGATGTTCTACGAACGCTGCGAGACGCAGCCTTCCGAAATCTCGCGCAAGCTAAAGTCGATCAACCCGTCGCCCTATTCCTTCTTCATCAATCTCGGCGAAAACGAGTATCTGATCGGCGCCTCGCCCGAAATGTTCGTGCGCGTCAATGGCCGCCGCGTCGAGACCTGCCCGATATCCGGCACCATCAAGCGCGGCGACGACGCCATTTCCGATAGCGAGCAGATCCTGAAGCTGCTCAACTCCAAGAAGGATGAATCCGAGCTGACAATGTGCTCGGACGTCGACCGCAACGACAAGTCCAGGGTCTGCGATCCGGGCTCGGTGCGCGTCATCGGCCGCCGCCAGATCGAAATGTATTCGCGCCTGATCCACACCGTCGATCACATCGAAGGGCGCCTGCGCGAAGGCATGGATGCCTTCGACGCCTTCCTGTCGCATGCCTGGGCGGTCACCGTCACCGGCGCGCCGAAACTGTGGGCCATGCGCTTCATCGAGCAGAACGAAAAGAGCCCGCGAGCCTGGTATGGCGGCGCCATCGGCATGGTCAATTTCAACGGCGACATGAACACCGGCCTGACGCTCCGCACCATCCGCATCAAGGACGGCATTGCCGAGGTGCGAGCAGGCGCCACGTTGCTCTTCGACAGCATCCCCGAGGAAGAAGAAGCCGAAACCGAACTGAAGGCATCCGCCATGCTCTCCGCCATTCGCGACGCCAAATTGGGCAATGCCGCAGGCGCCGAACGCACCACCGCGCGCGTCGGCGACGGCGTCAACATCCTGCTCGTCGACCACGAAGACTCCTTTGTCCACACACTGGCCAACTATTTCCGCCAGACCGGTGCCAATGTCTCGACCGTGCGTTCGCCGGTGCCGGAAGAAGTCTTCGAACGGCTGAAGCCCGATCTCGTCGTGCTGTCGCCCGGACCGGGCACGCCGAAGGATTTCGACTGCGCCGCGACCATCAAGAACGCCCGCGCCCGCGACCTGCCGATCTTCGGTGTCTGCCTTGGCCTGCAGGCGCTGGCCGAGGCCTATGGCGGCGAACTCAGGCAGTTGCACGTGCCGATGCACGGCAAGCCGTCGCGCATCCGCGTCTCCAAGCCCGGAATCATCTTCTCCGGCCTGCCCAAGGAAGTGACCGTCGGCCGCTACCACTCGATCTTTGCCGATCCGGTGCGACTGCCCGACGATTTCATCGTCACCGCCGAGACCGAGGATGGCATCATCATGGCCTTCGAACACCGCAAGGAGCCGATCGCCGCCGTCCAGTTCCATCCGGAATCGATCATGACGCTCGGCCACAATGCCGGCATGCGCATCATCGAAAACATCGTTGCGCATCTGCCGCGCAAGGCCAAGGAAAAGGCCGCTTAGAAACGATGGCGGCAACGGACAACATGGCGGCGATCGCAGCGAAAGCAGCGGCCAGGCAAAGGATCGCCAGCCTTGCCTTCTGGTCGATTGTCATCGCCTGCGTGGTGCTCGCGCTCAAGCTTGCCGCCTGGTACGTCACCGGCTCCGTTGCGCTCTATTCGGACGCATTGGAATCGATCGTCAACGTCATAGCCTCGGCCGCCGCCTATTGGGCGGTCCTGGTCAGCTACAAGCCGGCCGACCAGGACCATCCGTTCGGCCACCACAAGGCCGAGTATTTTTCGGCGGTGCTGGAAGGCGTGCTGATCGTGCTCGCCGCGCTTTTGATCCTCAACGAGGTCTGGCGCTCCTGGCAGACGCCGACCCCGCTCGAACAACCCTGGGAGGGCTTGGCGATCAACGGCGTCGCCACCGTCATCAACGCCTTCTGGGCCTGGACGCTGATCCGCGCCGGGCGCAGCGCAAAATCACCGGCGCTGGTCGCCGACGGCCGGCACATCATGACCGACGTCGTGACCTCGGTCGGCGTCTTCGGCGGCCTCGTCGGCGCTATCCTGACCGGTTGGCAGATCCTTGATCCGGCGCTTGCCGTCATCGTCGCGCTCAACATCCTGTGGCAGGGCTGGCACGTCATCGGCTCGTCGATGAACGGGCTGATGGACCGCGCAGTGGACACGACCGAACACATCCACATTCGCGACATCATCTCGGCCAATTGCAAGGGCGCGCTGGAGGTTCATGACCTCAAGACCCGCATCGCCGGCCGCGCCACCTTCATCGAGTTCCACCTGGTCGTCGACGCCGACATGACGGTCGGCGCCAGCCACGTCATTTGCGACCGCATCGAGGACGCGCTGAAGGCCGAAATCCCCTCGGTGCGCGTCACCATCCATGTCGAGCCGGACGACGAGGCGAAGCTGCCGAAAGGCACGACGGCGGTGCCGTTCGCGTGAGGCGAGTTACCACGTTTCGATAGTGAGATCTTTGATCCGCTCGAATTCCCGGATATTGCGGGTTATCAGCGTGAGGTCCCGAGCACGTGCCTGCCCGCCAATCAGCGCATCGTAGGGACCAATCGGGGTTCCCAGTGCCGCAAGCCCAGCACGAATCTCGCCGGCATGTCTCGCGTCGTCTCGGCCGAATTCAAGTACCGGGAACTGCAAAGCTTCGATGCGCGCCAGATTTTGGACCTTTCGCTGGCTCTTTTCAGCGCCGTAGTACAGCTCATGCAAAACGACCGCCGAGAGAGCAAAGTCTTGTGGTGCATGCCGTTTGAGCAAAGCCAGCAGACCCTCGTCGCCCGCGATGATCGCTATGACGGCATTGGTGTCGAGCAGGTAGGTCACTTAAAGAGGTCATCCAAAGCAGGTCGATCCTGACCATCCTGACGCTCCAGCGCTCCCTGGACGAAATCGTCGTCAACCGGTCCGATGACCTGGTCGAGCCATGCCCAATCCTGCGCAAGCGGCTCCAAGATGACAGTTTGCCCATGACGACGGATCGAAACCTCGTCTGCCTCGAACCGAAACTCCTTAGGCAAGCGCACAGCTTGTGACCGGCCTGACCAGAACACCTTTGCCTTGTCCATGTGCTATCCTCAAATGAGATATAGCAAAGATATATACCATGGTAGCGTCATAGACAAGATCGAACTCAACGAGTGCAGGCCGTCTGCGGCATAGCCTCCAAACGGTAGACCTTGTCATCGGACTTGGTCTTGCCATCCGCCGAGCACAGATCGACAATCGCCAGGCTGCTATTGGGGTTGGCCAGCATCAGGGTGCCGTTGGCGCCGCGCTTGAGGAAGATTTCCTTTTGCGCGATATCGCAGGAAAAGTTGCTCATCTTCGAACTGGCCGCGCAGCGCCATTGATCCGCTTCACCCTGGCAGGAATAGGTCTGCGTGACCTTCGTCCCGTTCTTCCTGGTGGTCACCGAGACGGCGACATCGGAGCCGTCGGGCCAGTTGGCGACATCGCCTGAGGCAAAGGAGGCGAGTTCGACCGGCCCGCGGAAGACCCGGATCGACTGCGTCACCTGGTCGGGATGCGAGGAGAGATGCGCGGCATCGTAGTCTCGCCCGAAGCAGAAGGGTTGGTCCGGTTTCAGTCGCTCGCGCAAGGGAGCCCCAAGCGCCGGATCGATCGGGTCGATCTTGGCGAATTCAGCCTGGCAGGTTGCGGCCGGCATCGGGTCGAGACGGAAATTATCGTCCTCCGAGCCCAGCGCCTGCCGGTCATATTCGGCTTCGCCCAGTTCGTCCTCCGATCCGGCGTCGAGATAGAGATCGGACGAGACATCGGTGAGGATCAGGCGGCCTTTGTCGTCGAGCTTCAGCGACGCCATGGTGCGGTCGCAGTCCATGCCGCAGCGGATCGGACCTGACTTGCCGTCCTCGGACTCGTGATTGCACCAGCCGCCGGCCCATTGCGGCGCCTTGGCGCCGCGCACCGTGGTGGTGAGAAAACCGTTGTAGGAGGTGTCGGCGTTTGCCATCGGCTCTTCGTTCGGATGGCTCACCGGATCATGGCCATAGAGGAAGAAGATCCGCGCCACCTTCTGCTTTGGATGCGCCTTGAGGTGCGCCGCATCATAGACGCGGCCGAAACACGCATCGGCGCCATTCGGGCTGAGTTCGGGTAATTTAAGCGCATCGCCGGCAAGGGCCGAACTTGCAAGCGCGCCGAGCAGCACGCAGCCAAATCCAGCGCTGGCAACAACCTTCCACTTCCTGAACGCCATGTGACCCCCTCCTCGCATCGACAGGACGTAACGTGAATTTATGCTAGTATCATGGCCGCAGCCACGCAATTTGCGGGGAGCGCCAAGCCGAGAGGATGCCATGCGTCGACGCGACATGTTCCGGGCCAGCCTTGCCGGTGCCGCCGGCCTGTTCGGGCTGAGCCGGGCCGCCGCCGTTGAAGACAGACCGAAGGTCGCCTATCACCTCAGCGACCTCGATAAGGTCAACTTCGTGCTCGGCAACATCAAGAACCACTATGAAGGCACCGGCGGCAATGTCGACATCGTGTTGGTCGTGCATGGTCCGGCCCTCGCCGGCTTCAAGTCGAAAGGCATATCGGCGGCGATCTCGGGACGCTTTGCCGGCCTTGTCCAACAGGGCCTTGAGCCGCATGCCTGCGGCAACACCATGCAAGGCATGGAGATCACGCTTGCCGACCTGCTCGAGGGCTTCCACGCCGCCGACAAGGGCGGCGTCGTCAAGCTCGCCGAACTGCAGCGCCAGGGCTACGCCTATCTCCGGCCCTGAGCCGCCACGGGCTTGAACGTGAAGGCCATGAGAGCCTACGAAGGGTGGCCAAACAGCCCGAAGGAAAGTGCTCATGACCGCGACCACCCTCGTCATCCCCGATCTTGCCGGCAAAGCGGTGCTGGTCACCGGCGCTTCGACCGGCATCGGTGCCGCCCTTGCACTGGCCTACGCCGCCCAGAAATGCCGGGTCGCCCTGCACTACAATTCGAGCCGGGAGGCCGCAGAAACGCTGGCCAAAAACATCCGCGACAGCGGCGGTGAGGTGTTCCTGACACAGGGCGACTTCTCACAGGCAGCCGATGTCGAGCGGGTAGTCGAGGAGAGCGCCGAAACATTCGGGCGGCTCGACGGGCTGATCAACAATGCCGGCGGCATGCTCGGCCGCGTGCCCTATGCGGAGCAGACCGAGGCGCACTACGACGCGGTGATGGACCTCAACGCCCGCTCGGTGCTGACGGCCTCGCGCAAGGCGATGCCATGGCTGAAGAAGCAGGGCGGCTTCATCGTCAACACCTCGTCGATCGCGGCGCGCAACGGCGCCGGCGGCGGCGCCGGGCTGTACGGTTCGGCCAAGGCCTTTGTCTCCAATGTGACGCGCGGCATGGCCAAGGAACTGATCGGCTTCGGCATCCGCGTCAACGCGGTGGCGCCGGGCACCATCGCGACACCCTTCCATGAGCGCTATTCCACCGACGAGCAGATGAAGGGCATGGTCGCCACCATTCCTCAAGGGCGTGCCGGCACGGCCGAAGACTGCGTCGGCGCTTATCTGTTTCTGTCCTCCGATCTTTTGAGCGGCTACATCACCGGTCAGGTCATCGAGGTGAACGGTGGCCAGTTGATGCCGTGAGCCGGCAATTGCATACTGCGTCTCGCAACCATGCATGTCGTGCGCACGTTTGCTGAGGTTGGAAGAAAGGGGAGAGGCAATGTACGGATTGATCGGAAAGATGCGGGCGGCGCGCGGCCAGCGCGACGCGATCATTGATGTGCTGCTCGCCTCGACCGGCGCCATGCCGGGTTGCCTGAGTTATGTCATCGCCCGCGACCCGGCCGATGCCGACGCGATCTGGGTGACCGAAGTGTGGACCGACGCCGCAAGCCACAAGGCTTCGCTGCAGCTGCCGGAGGTCCAGGCAGCGATCGCCAAGGCCCGGCCGATCATCGCCGGCTTCGAATTCCAGGTCGAGACCCATCCGGCCGGCGGTTTCGGCCTGCCCGCCATCAAGAACGAGTGACATCCCAACGCGGGGTCGGGGTCGTGAATTTCGTCCGAGACAGCGTTCGCATTTTTCTCTTCCAGGTCTAAGACCCAAACATGGACTCTTCGCCAGACCAACCGGCCGTCGAACGCATGGCGCGCATGCGTCCGGTTCGGCAGTGGCTGGTGCTGCTGATCGTCTCGCTGCTGTTCGCCGGCGCGCTGGAATACGCCGCACTGCCGGCGGCGCTGCTGATCGGCCCGATGCTGGCGGCGATCCTTGCCGGCACCAATGGCGCCACGGTGCGCGTGCCGCGGCCGCTGTTCGCCGCCGCCCAGGCCTTGGTCGGCTGTCTGGTCGCGGCGTCGATCTCCACCGACATTTTTTCGGTGTTCTACAAGGAATGGCCGCTGGTCCTTGTCGTGGTGCTGGCGACCCTTGCGGCGTCCAGCCTGCTTGGCTGGTTGATCAGCCGCTGGCGCATCCTGCCCGGCACCACCGCGGTCTGGGGCTCGTCGCCGGGTGCTGCCACTGCCATGGTGCTGATGGCCGGTGCCTTCGGCGCCGATCAGCGCCTCGTCGCCTTCATGCAGTATCTGCGCGTCATCTTCGTCTCGATGACGGCAGCACTCGTCGCCAAGATGTGGGTCGACACTTCCGGCATCGAGGTACCAGCCATCGTCTGGTTCCCGCCGATCGAACCGGCAGCCTTTGCCGCCACGCTCGGCGTGGCGCTGGTCGGCGGCCTGCTCGGCCGGTTGTGCCGGCTGCCGTCACCCTTCTTCCTCGGCACCTTCATCATCGGCACCATCGTCCATCTCGGCTTCGGCGTGGCGATGCAATTGCCGCCATGGCTGCTGGCGCTCTCCTATGCGATGGTCGGCTGGTCGATAGGGCTGAATTTTACCCGGGCGATCCTGCGTCATGCGACACGGGCGCTGCCGCAGATCGTCGGCTCTATCGTCGTGCTGATCGCCTTTTGCGGCGGGCTAGCCTGGCTGATCAGCCACGTCCTTGGTATCGATCCGCTGACCGCCTATCTCGCGACCAGCCCCGGCGGCATGGACAGCGTCGCCATCATTGCCGCCGCCGCGCAGAACGTCGACATATCCTTCGTCATGGCCTTGCAGTCGACCCGCTTCCTGGTCGTGCTCATCGCCGGGCCGAGCATAGCGCGGCTGGTGGCGAGAGCCGTCAGGGACTGAGATTCAAATATCCAGGGAAGAGGAAAAGTGCCCATGAAACGTCGTGTGAATGCCGTCGATCTCTCAGGCCGGGTCGCCGTGGTGACCGGCGGCGCGCAAGGCATCGGCCTTGCCGTCGCCCGGCGACTGCTGTCATCGGGTGCCAGCGTCGCCATCTGGGATGTGGACGAGACCGCCATGGCGAAGGCCGTTTCCGAACTCGCCCCGCTCGGCCGGGTCGAGGGTTTGCTGTGCGATCAATCGCTGATGGAGGCCGTCGACAGCGCCGCGACCGAAACCGAGCGCTCGCTTGGTCCGGTCGATCTGCTGGTAAACAATGCCGGCATCGCCGGACCGGCAGCGGCGGTGGCGGATTATGATCCTGCCGCCTGGCGCCAGATAATCGACATCGACCTCAACGGCGTCTTCTACTGCTGCAAGCGCCTGGTGCCCGGCATGATCGCGCGCAGCTACGGCCGCATCGTCAACATCGCCTCGGTCGCAGGCAAGGAAGGCAATCCGAATGCCGCCGCCTATTCCGCCGCCAAAGCCGGCGTGCTCGCGCTGACAAAATCGCTCGGTAAGGAACTGGCCGGCCACGACATCGCCGTCAATGCGCTGACCCCATCGCCCGCCCGCACCCGCATCCTCGAACAGCTCACTGAGGCCCAGGTCGCCTACATGCTGGGCAAGGTGCCGCGAGGCCGGTTCGTCGAAGTCGAAGAGGCGGCTGCGATGATCGCCTTCATGCTATCGGACGAAAATTCCTTCACCACCGGCGCAACGTTCGATCTCTCCGGCGGCCGCGCCACCTACTGAGAAGCGCTGCTGTTCCTCGCTGTCGCCGTCGCTGTCGGCCGCGAAGGACTAGATCATGATGAGATTTCGTTGAAATTTCATCATGATCTAACCCTTTGTTGGAGCATGATCTTTTCCAAAAACCGGTACCCACTTTTTGGGATCATGCTCTAAGAGCCGCCCAGCGTCGCGGCAAGCCGGTCGGGAAGGAAATCGACGAAGGCGCGAACCTTCGGCGACAAATGACGATTGGACGGCCACAGCAACCGGAACTGGCCGCGGCCGTCGACATGGTCGTCCAGCACCGTGCGCAGCAGGCCGTCACGCAGCGCCTCGCGGACCAGGAAATCGGGCATCGAGCTGATGCCGAGCCCGGCCATCGTGGCGCCCTTCAGCGCCTCCGTGTTGTTGCAGGTCAGCATCGAGCGGACCTGCGGCTCGGCGCTGCCGCCGATGAACGGCCAGCCTTGCAGCTTGCCGCTGTTGGGAAAGCGGAAGCGGATGCCGTAATGGTTCACGAGATCGTCCGGGCCGCTCGGGTTGCCGTGCTGCTCGATATAGGAGGGTGCCGCACACAACAGCAGCCGGAAGGGTGCAAGCGGCCGCGCCACCAGGCGCGAATCCGGCAGGTCGCCGCTGCGGATCGCGATGTCGACGCCTTCGTCGATGAGGTCGACGATGCGGTCGTTAAAGTCGATGTCGAGTTCGATTTCGGGATAGCGCGCCATGAACTCCGACAGCACCGGGAACAGCAAATGATAGGTCACGATCGGCGTCGAAACGCGCAGCCGCCCATGCGGTGTTTCGCGGCTCCGCGACAGCATCGCCTCGGCATCGTCGATGTCGTCGAGGATGCGCCGCACCCGCTCGTTGAACAGCTTGCCCTCTTCGGTCAACCCGATGCGGCGCGTGCTGCGCTGAAGCAACCTTACGCCGAGATCCTGCTCGAGCCTGGCGACGCTCTTGCCGACGGCCGATGCCGAGATGCCGAGCGTGCGGCCCGCAGCGATGAAGCTGCCGAACTCAGCCGTGCGGGCAAAGGCCAGGAGCCCATTGAGGCGTTCCATCGCATCTCTCCATTCGAGCGTTTCAGTCCGGTATATCTGGAGATTTAACACTATTCTTCTCGAAGTGTCGCGAGCCTATCTTCCCGTTACGACCGGCGCAGCAAGCTTGCGGCAGGCCGGCGGATCCTGGTTCAGATAGGAAATCCATGACCTCGAAGACCACAAACGGCGCGGTCGCGCCATGGCTTGTCCTGTTGTCGGTATGCCTTGCCGCCATGACAATGCCCTTGACCTTCACCGGCCCGGCCGTCGCGCTTTCCCGCATTGCGGCCGACCTCGGCGGCAGCCCGATCGCGCTCAACTGGGTGACCAACGCCTTCATGCTGACCTTCGCCGCCACCTTGATGGCATCAGGCGCGCTGGCCGACAATCATGGCCGCAAGCGGCTCTTCCTTGTTGGCCTCGCCACCTATGTGCTGGCATCGCTGGGATCGATGTTCGCCCCTGATATCGTCTGGTTCGATGTGCTCAGGGCTGCGCAAGGGCTCGGCAGTGCCGCCGCCTTTGCCGGCGGCGCCTCCGCTCTTGCCCAGGAATTCGATGGGCCATTGCGGCTGCGCGCCTTCTCCTTCCTCGGCACCAGTTTCGGCATCGGCCTCGCTTTTGGGCCGATCGCGTCGGGCCTGCTCATAGATGCTTTCGGCTGGCGATCGATCTTCGTCTTGGTGGCAGTGCTCGCGATTGCAGCCGCTTTGCTCGGCCTGCGCACCATCAGGGAATCGCGCGATCCGGATGCGACCGGCCTCGACTGGGCGGGAGCCGGCACCTTTACGATCGCGCTGGCATCGCTGACCTACGGCGTGCTGCAAGCGCCGCAGAGCGGCTGGACCGATCCCCTGGTGATCGCGCTTCTCGTGGCGGCCGCCCTTTGCTTTGCCGCTTTCGTCGTCGTCGAGCGGCGCGTGCGCCGGCCGATGCTCGATCTCTCGCTGTTCCGCTTTCCCCGCTTCGTCGGCGTCCAGTTCCTGGCGGCCGCTCCCGCCTATGGCTTCGTCGTCCTGCTGGTGCTGTTGCCGATCCGCTTCATCGGCATCGAGGGGATGAGCGAGATCAAGGCGGGGCAGTTGATGATCTGCCTGTCGGGACCGCTGTTGATCCTGCCACTGCTCGCCGGCCAGGTAGCGCGCTGGATCGCTCCGGCAACGATCTGCGGTGTCGGCCTGCTTGTGGCCGCCGGCGGCCTTGTCTGGCTGAGCCTGACACCGCCTGTCGCCGCAGCGCTGGTGGCGCCGCTGATCCTCATCGGCGTCGGCATCGCCTTGCCCTGGGGGCTGATGGACGGACTTGCCGTCGGCGTCGTGCCGAAAGAGCGTGCCGGCATGGCGGTCGGCATCTTCAACACCACCCGCGTCGCTTGCGAAGGCGTGGCGCTGGCGATCGTCATGGCAGTCCTGTCGGGTTTCACGGCAGCCCAACTGGCAGCTCAGGGAACGGCGTCTTCCCTGGATGCAACCGCCGCCGCGCAGCTGCTGGTGACCGGCAACATCGGCGAAGCGGCAGCCCGCTTGCCGGGTGCCGGAGCCACGGTCCTGGTCCAGGCCTATGAGATCGCGTTCGACAGGCTGCTGATCGTGCTGGCGGCAATCACCATCGTCACCGCCCTTGTCGTCTTTCTCGGCTTGCGCCGTGGATCGGCGGTGGAACACGAGACCATTGCTCTGCCGGTTTGCCAGGAAGGGTAGCTGAGCCGCGTCAGGAGATGACGAGGCTCGCTATGCGGTGGCCGTCCAGCACGAAGGTCATGTCACCCTCGCCGTTGAAGCCATTGCCTTTCACGGCAATGCGGACGCGGTAGCTGCCCTCGACCTCGGCGATGCGGACAATGCGAAGATTGGACTTCACGCCGATATTGTCCGACTGGTTCCAGCGCGCGATCTGCTGGCGGCCTTGGAAGGACCGCCCCCACTCGGTCAGGGACGCGTCGGCTGTGAACGTGTCGAGAACGGCTTCGCTATCACCCGCATTGGTGGCCTCGATAAAGCGGCGGATAGGTTCGGGTGTGGCCATCAATCGAGCCGGTGCATCAGATCGTCATCCAGCCAGCGGCCGAAGAAATAGACCAGCTGCTTGTGCCACCATGGCCAGTCATGACTGACATCGCCGCCCCAATAGTCGACCCAGGCGGGAATGGATTTGTCGCGCAGGATCTGTTCCAGCCTGCGCGTCTCGACCAGCATCCGCTCTTCCCAGGCGCCCTGCCCGCAGCAGAAGATCATCCTCAGCGCCTTCAGCCGGGCAAGCAGTTTTGGGTCCACGATGCCGGGCAGATAGTCGAGCGGCGAATTGTAGAAAATGTCGCCTTCCAGCACCTTGCCGAAGAAGTCGCCCGCCGAATAGACGCCCGACAGCGCGATGACGCCGCTGGCGAGTTCGGGAAAGCGAAAGACGAAGTTCGAGGAATGATAACCGCCCATCGAACAGCCGGTGAACAGCGGCTTTAATTTGCGCCCGCCATTGGTTTGCTCAGCGGTCGCCAGAAACTCCGGCAGCGCCTCCTCGCGCACATATCGGAAATAAGCCTCGTGGCGACCGATACGGTGGGCGGCGCCGGCATGCTTGTTGAAGAACGATTCCGAATCGACGCCGTCGACCGCAAACAGCTGGATGCGGCCGGTATCGATGAATTCGGCCAGCGCTCCAACCCCGCCGGAATCCTCGAACTGGTAGAACCGCCCCTGCGACGTCGGGAACACCACCACCGGCCGGCCGGCATGGCCGTAGCGCTTGTATTCCATGTCGCGGCCGAGGTTGCCGGAGAAATGCTTGTGATAGGAGATGTCCATCGCGTTCAAGCCTTTTCCGCGTGGATGTAGGCGACGGCCGCGCGCAGTGCTGCTTCGTCTTTCGAGCGCATCTGGTAGGCGTAATTTCCCATAGCGCGGCTGAAAACCTCTTCAATTGGCTGATGATGGACGATCTTGTCGCGATGCGCGGCTATCACGTCCTCATGGCTGTGCAAATAGTCGAGGCGCCGCTTGCGGCTGGCATAGGCGGTGAAATATTTGCCCTCGTAAGGCCCGCCGGCGGCATCCTTCACCACCATGTCCGCCCAGGCCGCGTAGACGTCGATGTCGAACGTGTAGTTGATCGCATCGGTCATCCAGGCGCCGGGCGGCCGCATGTTGACCTCAAGCGCGATGACGCGGTCGTCCTTGGTTTCGAACAGCTCGATGTGGAAGAAGCGCTCGCGCACGTCGAACGCTTTGAGGATCTTGCGGCCGGCTTCTTCGATCGCCGGTCGGACCTTGGGAAAGCAGGTGTAGCTCATGTGGCGGTCCTTGTTGACCACTTCCATGATGCTCTGGTCGTAGCGGTGGCTGGCCGCCAGCACCACCTCGCCGTCACGGTTGACCAGCCCATCGAAGGTCACCACCAGCCCCTCGATGAACTGCTCCATGACGAAGGTCACGTCCTCGGGCTTGTCTCTGAAGAACTGGTCAAGTTCCCTGGCGTTGGAAATCTTGAAGGTGTTCGAGGCGCCGGAACCGGAATCGGGCTTCACCACCACGGGATAGCCGACGCGGCGGATGAAGGTCATGGCACCGGCCCGGTCGGAGCATTTGCGCTGGGCGATGGTGTCGACGCCGCTCTTGCGAAAGAATGCACGCATGCGGCTCTTGCGCTTCAAATTCCTCACGAAATCGAGCTTGGTTCCGTAGATGTTGAAGTCGGTGCGGATGTTGGCTTCCAGCTCCAGCCAATGCTCGTTGAGGGACTCGAAGCGCTCGATGCGGCCCCATTTGTGGATGAAATGACCCATCGCCCGGAACACCGGATCGTAGTCCTCCATGTCGGCGATGCGGTAATATTCCGACAGGGCCACCTTCAGCTTGCCGTCCAGCGCCTCATAAGGCGCATCGCCAATGCCCAGCACCGTGGCGCCGGCCTTCTTCAGCCGGTCGCAGAAATCGGCGCCGTTGGCGGGAAAATGCGGCGAGAAGAAAACGAAATTCACGGATGACCCCTCAGACGGCGAAGCATTGCGGCCCCGGCTACACGCAAGTCTGGCGCATTTGCCGCGCATGGGGAAGAGTGCTCGCGAGTGGTGGAATGGCAGCCCACTTGCCTGTCCATGGCGGCTCCTGTATGAAACCCGCCATGAACACGCGCGTCTCCTCCGTCGCTTCCCGTCTGACCGGCTTTGCCGGCGAGACCGTGCGCGCGCTGGCATCGACCCTGCTTCTTCTCGGCCTTATCGGCGATCGCCGGGTTCGCTGAAGGAGCGCCCGGCGGTCGAACCGCCGCTTACGCGCACGCTCCTTGGCCAGTTCAGAAATTGGCAATTCACATCAAGCGAACGAAAATCTGATAAGGCGCTGCTCGCCCTGGAATCCGTCCGAAGACCGATCCGCGAGCCGCCGGGAGAACAAGACGATGAACGCACGAGAAGACATCCGCACCGGCGAAGCCGAAAGCGTAAAACGCGCGGCCGGCCACATGCCGGGCGCGGCCCGAAAATACCAGCCCTACCCGACGGTCGGTCTCACCGACCGCACCTGGCCCAACAAGGTCATCGACAAGGCACCGGTCTGGTGCTCGGTCGATTTGCGCGACGGCAACCAGGCGCTGATCGATCCGATGGGTCATGAGCGCAAGGCGCGCATGTTCGCCCTGCTGCTCGACATGGGTTTCAAGGAGATCGAGATCGGTTTCCCCTCGGCCTCGCAGACCGATTTCGATTTCGCCCGCTGGTGCATCGAGGAAGGCAATGTGCCGGCTGATGTTTCGCTACAGGTGCTGGTGCAGTGCCGTCCCGAACTCATCACCCGCACCTTCGAATCTCTGAAGGGCGCCACCAATCCGATCGTGCATTTCTACAATTCGACCAGCGAGTTGCAGCGTCGCGTCGTCTTCGAGAAGGATGTCGGCGGTATCAAGCGCATCGCCACCGACGCGGCCAAGATGATCACCGACATGGCGGCCAAGGCCGGCGGCGGTTATCGCTTCGAATATTCGCCCGAAAGCTTTACCGGCACCGAGCTCGAAGTCGCGCTGGAGATATGCAACGCCGTCACCGAGATCGTGAAGCCGACAGCCGACAACAGACTGATCATCAACCTGCCGTCGACGGTCGAGATGTCGACGCCCAACATCTATGCCGACCGGATCGAATGGATGTGCCGCAACCTGGACGACCGCGAGAACCTGCTGATCTCGCTGCACCCCCACAACGATCGCGGCACCGGCATCGCCACCACCGAGCTCGGCCTGATGGCGGGTGCGGACCGCGTCGAAGGCACGCTGTTCGGCAATGGCGAGCGCACCGGAAATGTCGACATCGTGACGCTGGCGCTCAACATGTACACGCAAGGCGTCGATCCCCATCTGGATTGCTCCGACATCAACCGGATGAAGGACGTCTACGAATATTCCAACCAGCTGAAGATCTCCGAGCGCCATCCCTATGTCGGCGAACTCGTCTACACCGCCTTTTCCGGCTCGCACCAGGACGCCATCAACAAGGGCATGAAGGCCTTGAAGAAGGCCAACACGCCGGTCTGGGAAGTGCCCTATCTGCCGATCGATCCGGCAGATGTCGGACGCAGCTACGAGGCGATCATCCGCATCAACTCGCAGTCGGGCAAAGGCGGCATCGCCTATGTACTGCAGGCCGATTACGGCCTCAATCTGCCGCGCAACCTGCAGATCGAGTTCAGCCAGGAGATCCAGGCGATCACCGACGCCGAAGGCAAGGAAGTGCCGGCAAAACGCATCCATGACCGCTTTATTGAAACCTATGTCGACCAGCCCGGCGCACGACTGAAGTTCCTCGACCATCACACCTATCCCGATACCGAGAAAAAGGGCCGGCGCGTGGTCGAGGCGGTGATCCTCGACAACGGCAAGGAGACGACAATCGCCGGCTCCGGCACCGGCCCGATCGACGGCTTCGTCGATGCGCTGTCGCGTCATGTTGGCGTCGACATGTCGGTGCTTGATTATTCCGAACATTCGCTCCAGCGCGGCTCGAACGCCTCGGCGATTTCCTATGTCGAGATGGAATATCCCGGCGGCAAGCTGTTCGGCGCCGGCATCAACACCAACATCGTCGCCGCCTCGCTGGAAGCCGTTGTTTCGGCCGCCAACCGGATAATCGGCCGCAAGGCCGGCTGATATTTTCCCGGGCGCCGAATGTCCGCGGCGCCCGGAAATCCCCCATTTGCCGAGGGAAATTCCGGTCTTTTGTGTCAACCACCGGCAACTATCCGGTGTGTTACGCGATCGCATAACATAAGCATGCTTGTATGGAAGTGCAGGCTCTATATGATTGCGCCTCAACCTGTGCCGACTTCGAGAGGATCGACACTTGCAGCATGCCACGCCTGCCGCCCCCGCAGTGCGCGAGACACTGGAGCGACTGCTCGCCAGCGAAACGTTCGGACGTTCCGAGCGCGCGCGCAAGTTGCTGCGCTATCTTGTTGAGCGCGAGCAGGCCGGCGAAGCCGACAGGCTCAAGGGTTTCTCCATCGCCATGGACGTCTTCGGCAAGGACGGCGATTTCGATTCGTCGACCGACGCCGTTGTCCGGGTGCAGGCAGGCCGGCTGCGCGAACTTCTCCAGCATTATTTCGCCAATGAAGGCATAGCCGAACCGGTTCGCATTGCCATTCCGCGCGGCGGCTACGTGCCGTCCTATGAGCTCAACGCCATACGCCTGCCGGTTGGGCAGGAGCCGCTTGCGGCGGCGGTAGCCGCCTTGCCCGGATCGCCCGACCAGGCGGCTCTTGACGCCGTTCCCGCTGCCGCGACAGCTTCGGGGGTTACAGAACCTGGGCCTTCGCTGGCGCGCCATCTCCAGTTCTTCTGGGTCGCCATGACGCTGGTCATTCTCATGCTGGGCGTGCTCATCCTGCGCCAGGGCAGCGGCGCATTGCTTGCCAGCAGCGATCCTACCGCGGTGGTCGAGACCGCGGGCGTAACGAGCAGCATCGCATCGCCGTCGATGGAGGCCCTGCCCCTCGTCTACATCGCGGTGAAGGCCACCGGCCCCGAGGCCGGCCGCGTCGCCGCTTCGCTGCGCGCCGGCCTTGCCGGTTTCGACACGATCGACTTCATCGGCCGCGACGCCGACAGCAAGCGCGATCCGAGCACCGACCCGACCAGCTTCGTTTTCGATGTCCTGCCGGGACCAATGGCAGGTGACGTGACGCTCGAACTGCAGAGCGTGGCGACCGGCCGCGTGCTTTTGTCCCGCAGTCTGACGGCCGCCGACAGCGCACCTGGCACCGTCGAGGATCGTATCGCCGCCATCCTCAGCTCGACCGTTCCCGCCTCCGGCCCGCTCTACAGCTACATCGAACAGAACGGCATTCAGACCGGGCTGACGAGCTGCCTGATCCTCAACGACAGATACTATCTCGACCAGAGCACCAGGACGCACGAGGCCGCCTATCGCTGCCTGGACAACCTCGCCGGCCAGGGTGCGAAATCGTCGTTGGTCTATTCGGAACTGGCCTCCCTGACCCTTGAGGCCGCCACCGATCATTACGCCTATCCGCCTGGCGCGACGGTCGAACAAGCAATGTCTTTCGCCCATCGCGCCATCCAGATGGGACCGACCAGCCCCTATGCGCACCGCGCCTATGGCTACCTCAATTCGCGCCTCGGCAACACCGAGGAATCGATCCGCTGGATGCGCAAGGCCTATGAGCTCAACCCCTACGACCTCGGCATGGCTGCCGCTTACGGCTATGGCCTGATCTTTGCCGGCAAATATGCCGAGGGAACACCCATCCTGACCCATGCCGTCGAGACGTTCAGCGGCCATCCGACATGGTGGGATTTTGGGCTTTTCGCCGGGCAATTCATGCTGGGCGACATGAACAAGGCCGCGATAGCCAGCGAGTCGCTGCGCACGACGGCGATGAAATCGCATTATCTGGCGGCGCGGCTGATCGGCGCCAAGGCTGCCGGCCGCGAACAGCTGGCAGCCAAGCTTCTGGATGAGCTGACCACCAAATTCCCGAAATTCGCCGCCGATCCGCGCGCGGCCTTCGCCGAGCGCAAATATCCCGCCGATCTGACCGACCGGCTGGTTGAGGCGCTGCGCGCCGCGGGCCTCGGCAACGCCAGCTAGTCTTTCCGGATCGCGAAAACTTTACTGGCCATCGGTCTGGACTGGGAGCAATCCAGCCTCGATTCGAATTTCCTCTCCAGTCTTGCAATAATCGCACATTTTCATGGTCTCATCCCTCTATGTTGCCGAGCGGGGCGCCGGGCCGAAGACGGTCGTCCTGCTGCATGGCTTCGGTGGTTGCCATGATATCTGGCGCGAGGTGACCGCGTCGCTAGGGCCCGATGTCAGGACCTTGGCCTACGATCTTCCGGGACACGGACTGTCTCTCGAATTTCCTGGCAGCGGCCCGGCCAAAACAGCGGCGCGAGCGGTTCTCGCCGATATCGCCGCACGCGGGATAGCAAGGGTGCATGTCGCCGGTCATTCGATGGGCGGCGCGGTCGCCTCCCTGATGGCGCTTGCCGAGCCTGAAAGGATAGGCTCGCTGACGCTTCTGGCGCCGGGCGGTGTTGGCCCCGAGATCAACGGACCGCTGTTGCGCCGCTACGCCGCGGCCGCCGACAGACGGGAAATCCGCGCCTGCCTTGCCGCCATGTCGGGACCGCGAAGCCCGCCGCCCGAACGCATCGTTGGCGTCCTGGCGGACCTACGCCGTCGCCCCGGCCAGTTGCGCAAGCTGATTGAGATATCGGCCGTCATGACCAGGAACGAGCGGCAGGGGGTCATACCCCGCGAACAGCTGGACACCCTCGACATGCCGGTGATGGTGGTTTGGGGAACGGACGATCCGGTGCTGCCCTTTACCCAGGCTGATTGTCTGCCGGCGCATTTTCATATTCATCACGTGCTCGATGCCGGCCATATGCTGGTCGAGGAAGTGCCTGATGTGGTCGCCCAGGCCGTGCGCCGAAACATGGCACGCCGCGGCAGGCGCCTGCGTCCGACATTCGAGGCCGCGGCGAGCTAACTTACTTGCGCCCCGCATCTCGCCAGTGCATTTTGCCGCCGCCTGTGTTAACTCGCAATTAACCATATCAGCGAGGCGACGCCGATGAAGGACACTGGCGAAAACATCACCCCCATCGACACCTCCCGCAAACTGTCCGACGCCGTTCGCGATGTGAAAAATGCCTTCGCCGATCGCGACGATGTCGTGGTCGACATGCGCGAGGCGCACCGGATGCGGCTTGATCTGCTCGCCGCCGAGCTCGCCCCGGTCTTTGCCGACGTGCCCGCCGACATGGACAATTTCGACTTCGTCGTCTCCTCCGGCCTGCAGCCCCGCCTGTGGATCGACGCCGTCAGCCATGTCGCCATGGGGCGCGACCGCCGCACCTACCGCTTTCTCAGGGATACCCGCATCGGCCGCGTCGTGCTCGCCGAATCGACCGATATGAAACCGGTCGCCGATCAGGTCACGCGCTATGTGGCGGAGCGTATCGTCGAGCGTCAGCGCATGATGGAGGGCGGTGTCGAGCCGGCCGTCGCCGACCTGAAACGCGCCGCCGTGCCGGAAGCTGAGCCGCCCTTGCAAGCAGCCGTGCCCCGCAGGGGCTGGTCGACGTTCCTTTCCGGTCTCGGCTTGGTCGCCGCCGGCGCGCTTGTTGGCCTGGCGGTGGCGGCCGCGCTGTTTTGGGATCGCCTGATGGCGATGAAGATCAGCTTCTGATCAACGATCTGGAGGCCTCGGTGTCTGCGCGCCGAGTTCAATGACCTGCAGGTCCGATGGCGGCAAGGCCGGCCCGGTCAGGCCGCGCCGCGTCAGGCGAATCAGCCAATTGCCCTTCTCCCCGTCAATATCGAGCAGATTGTACTGTGCCGCCGGGTTCTTGCTGCCTGGCGACTGCCCGGCGGCGGCGACGCCGACGACCGGAATCCTGGCGCCGCGCCCGCCGATGAAGAACAGCGACGGCAGATGCGAATGGCCGTGCAGCACGAGTTCGGCGCCATGCCTATGAACGGTCTTGTGGAAGCGGGAGATGCCGAACAGGCGCTTTTGCTGGGCGACGGCGCCGCGCACCGGCGGATGATGGATCATGATCACCCGCAACAGGCCGCGTTTGTTCGTTGCGTCGAGCACTGTCGCCAGCCTTTGCGCCTGACCTTCGAGGAAGAAGCCGTTGGCCATGAACGGCGCCGTGGCGCGCGCCGTCGAAACGCCGATCAGCGCGACATTGCCGCGTACGCGCAGATAGGGAAAAGCGTTGCGGTCGATCGGCGCAGTCACGCCGTCGCCGCTCATCCACGCCGCCCAGGAGCGGCAGACCTTGTCGAAGGCGCCCGGCACATAGGCGTCGTGGTTGCCCGGCACCACCGAGACATCCTCCGGCGAACCCAGCGTCTCAAGCCAGTGCTTGGCCATCTCGATCTCGCCGTCGAGCGCCAGATTGACCAGATCGCCGGTAACGGTGAGGTGGTCGGGTGTGCTCGCCTTCATGTCGGCGACGATGGTGTCGATGACGGCATCGTGCATATGGCGGCGGCGGTTGCGCTGCCAGTTGACGTAGCCGACGACGCGCTTGGACGCGAGTTCGCGATAGGTTACACCGGGAAGCGGCCCCAGATGGACATCGGAAATATGCGCGAGCCTGAACATCCTTCCTTCATAGGCGACGCGCTCCCCGCTTTCCACTCACTGTTTCCTGCCCATCCACGGTTTCGCTAGTCATGGCTATATCGGACCCGGAGCAGGCGTTTCGCCAGACCGGCTGGGCAGGCCTCAGGGCAAGGCTGTTCCATCTCTATTTCCTGCTGCGGCGGCCGATGACGCTGGGCGTGCGCGGCCTGATCCACGATCGCGCCTCGAACACTGTCTTCCTCATCCGCCACACCTACGTTCCCGGCTGGCAATTGCCGGGCGGGGGCGTCGAAGTCGGCGAGACGCTCGGTGAGGCGCTGGTGCGCGAACTGGCCGAGGAAGGCAACATCGCGCTGACAGCCCAGCCGGTGCTGAAATCGATGCATTTCAACCGCCGCTCCAGCCGCCGCGACCATGTCGGCCTCTATCTCATCGAAACCTTCAACCAGACCGCGCCGAAACTGCCGGACCACGAGATCGCCGAAGCAGGCTTCTTTCCGCTCGACCGCTTGCCGCATGGCACGACGCCGGCGACGCTGCGGCGGCTTGCCGAGGTTTTTGAAGGCGAGCCGGTATCGCCGTACTGGTAGGCTGTCAATCCGATGCTCACGCCGCCTGCCTGAACCGCGCCCGGTCGTGCGGCGCGCCATAGTCGAGCCCAGGCCCGACCGGCACGATGCGCGTCGGGTTGATGCTCTCGTGGCTGCCGTAATAGTGCATTTTGATGTGGTGCAGGTTCACCGTGCCGGCGATACCGGGCACCTGGTAGAGGTCGCGCAGATAGTTCGAAAGGTTCGGATAGTCGGCGATGCGGCGCAGATTGCATTTGAAATGGCCGACATAGACCGGGTCGAAACGCACCAGCGTGGTGAACAGCCGCCAATCGGCCTCGGTGACACGCTCGCCAGTGAGATAGCGCTGTTTTGACAGTCGGCCCTCCAGCGTGTCGAGCGCCGCGAACAGCTCGCCGAACGCCTCTTCATAGGCCGCTTGCGTGGTGGCAAAGCCGGCGCGGTAGACGCCGTTGTTGACGGCGGGAAAGACCAGCGCATTGACCTTGTCGATCTCGCCGCGCAGGCCTGGCGGATAGGAATCGAGAGCGGCATCGCCCCACTCGTCGAAGGCCGAATTGAGCATGCGGATGATTTCGGCGGATTCGTTGGAGACGATGGTCTCTTCCTTCTTGTCCCACAGCACCGGCACCGAAACCCGGCCCGAATAGGCTGGATCGGCCTTGGTGTAGATTTGGTGCAGGAAGTCGAGGCCGTAGAGCGTGTCGCCGGTGGCGCCATCCTCGGCCAAAAACGTCCAGCCCTCAGCACCGAGGAAATGATGTACGACTGAAACCGGGATGATGTCTTCTAGCTTCTTCAGCGCGCGAAAGATCAGCGTGCGGTGCGCCCACGGACAGGCGAGCGAGACATAAAGATGGTAGCGTCCGGGCTCGGCCTTGAAGCCGCGCGTACGACCTTGCGCCGGCGCGCCGTCGCGCGTGATCCAGTCACGCCACTGTGTCTCGGCGCGGATGAACCTGCCGCTGCTATCGACATTGGCCGGACGGTCCTGCCATTTGCCTTCGACCAGCAATCCCATACGAAATCTCCTTGCGTGCCTTGGCCAATGTAGTCGCAAGGCGGCAATGCCGAAGCCGTCATCTGCTGAACAGAGCGTCACTCGTATGAAACGCCGGATGAAAACAGCCGATTGCAGCCGCCGGAAATTGATGCTAGCGGACACTCCGCATGTTCGATCTTGGCTTGATCCGGTTTGACCGACGACGAAAGGGCGCCCGCGCTTAGAAAGCGCTGACTGGCGAACGCTGCCGCTTGCAGCAACCTTTCCTCTTTATCGGACCGCGAAGACCATGAGCCTTGCCGACGTGAAATACCTGCCGGAAACTCCGGCGCATGATCCCGAAATCGAAGCCATCAACGACGAAGCCTTTGGCCCCGGCCGTTTCGTGCTGGCCGCCTACAAGATCCGCGAGACCGGCGGCCACGAGCGCTCGCTGTCCTTTGTCGCCATGGATGGCGACATCGTCATTGCTTCGGTGCGCATGACCCGCATCGCCGCCGGCGCCGGCCGCGCGCTGATGCTCGGGCCGCTTGCCGTGCGGCCCGCCTTCAAAAATCTCGGCATCGGCCGCCGGCTCGTGGCGATCGCGCTGGAGGCGGCCGCCAAGGCCGGCGCGCCGGCGGTGATCCTTGTCGGCGACGAGCCTTATTACGGCCCGCTCGGCTTCAGAAAGATCCCCCGCGGCCAGATCTCCATGCCGCGCCCGGTCGACCTCGACCGGCTGCTGTCGCACGAGATCGTGCCCGGTGCCGTGGCGCGGCTCTCCGGCGAGGTCGGCCATGCCAGCCTTGCCAGGATCGCGGAGCAGGCACCAGTGATGGCCTGAGCTCCAGGATCGGTCACGGCACCGGTCGCGATGGATCCCCATTGGTCAGGTTGCACCATGGCGGCGACCTCCGTAGCATGACCCGGAACAGCACGGAGCATGCAGCATGAACCCGAACGGCCAGATTGCGATCGTAACCGGCGGCGGCTCCGGCCTCGGCGAGGCAACCGCCCGCGCGCTGGCCGACAAGGGCGCGCGCGTCGCCATTTTCGATATCGGCATCGACCGGGCATCGAAGGTGGCGGGCGACATTGGCGGCGCCGCCATCCAGTGCGATGTGAGCAGCGCCGACAGCGGTGCGGCCGCGGTCACCGAGGTGGAAAAGAGACTTGGGCCAGCGCGCATCCTGGTCAATTGCGCGGGCATTGCCATCGGCGTGAAGACGATCGGCAAGGATGGTCCACATCCGCTCGACCAGTACCGCAAGGTGATCGAGATCAATTTGATCGGCACCTTCAACATGATCCGCCTCGTCGCCGACCGTGCCGCCAAACTCGAACCGCTGCAGGGCGGCGAGCGCGGCGTCATCGTCAACACCGCGTCGGTGGCCGCCTATGATGGCCAGATCGGCCAGGCCGCCTATGCCGCATCCAAGGGCGGCGTCGTCGGCATGACGCTGCCGGTTGCCCGCGACCTGGCGCGCTCCGGCATTCGTGTCTGCACCATCGCGCCCGGCATCTTCAAGACGCCTATGATGGCCGGCATGCCGCAGGAGGTGCAGGATTCGCTCGGCGCGGCCGTGCCCTTCCCGTCCCGCCTCGGCGAGCCGTCCGAATATGCCGCGCTCGCCCTGCATATCGTCGAAAACCAGATGCTGAACGGCGAAACCATCCGCCTCGATGGGGCAATCCGCATGGCGCCGAAATAGACGGCCATGGCGGCCGGCGCAGTGAAGACCGGTCCGCTGGCCGGCCTGAAAGTCATCGAGATGGCTGGGCTCGGCCCGGTGCCTCTGGCCGGGCTGATGCTGTCGGAGATGGGCGCCGAGGTGCTGCGCATCGAGCGCACCGGTTCGGACCAACCCCTGCTGCCCCTCTCCGATGCGTACAATCTCGACCGTCACGGCCGCTCCATCCTGCGCGTCGACCTCAAGCAGGCCAAAGGAACGGAACTGCTGCTGCGCCTTGCCGAAAAGGCCGATCTGTTTGTCGAAGGCTTTCGCCCCGGTGTGATGGAGCGGCTTGGTCTCGGCCCGGATGCTGCATTGGCGCGCAATCCGGCGCTGATTTACGGCCGCATGACCGGCTTCGGCCAGGACGGGCCGCTCGCAGGTCGTGCCGGCCACGACATCACCTACCTCGCCTATTCGGGTGTGTTGCATGCCATCGGCCGGGAGGAAGGTCGGCCGGTGCCGCCGCTGAATCTGATCGCCGACAATGGCGGCGGCGCCATGATGCTGATCGCCGGGGTGCTTGCAGCGCTGTTCGAGCGCTCGCGCTCCGGCAAAGGCCAGGTGGTCGACGCGGCGATGGTCGAGGGCGCTTCGATGCTGGCGGCCCCCATACACGCCTTCATGTCGGCAGGTCTGTGGAGCGACCGGCGCGGCGCCAACCTGCTCGATTCTGGTGCGCCCTTCTACGACACCTATGAGACGGCGGACGCACGCCACGTTGCGGTCGGCTGCCTTGAGCCGCGCTTCTTCGCCGCATTCGCAAGGCTGCTGCCGCTCGGCGAGGATTTTGTCCGCGGCCAATACGACAAGGCGTTGTGGCCGGACATGCGCGCGGCCATTGCCGACCGGTTCCGGCAGAAGACACGCGACGACTGGGACGCGCTGTTTGCCGCAAGCGATGCCTGCGTGGCGCCGGTTCTGTCGCTGGCCGAAGCCAGGGATCATCCGCACAACCGGGCGCGTCACGCATTTGTGAAGGCCGGTGCGCTCGAGCGCCCCGCGCCCGCGCCACGCTTCTCGGCCTCGCAGCCGGCGCTTGCCGGCATGTCTGAAGATGACGATCAGCTGCCCCAGACCGTGCTGGCGCGCTTCGGCTTTTCGACAGCCGAGATCAAAGCGCTTGTCAAAGCCGGCATGATTGGCCAACAACTGGATTTAGAAAATCAACTTACCTGGTGAGCATTTTGGACCAGTCGAAGAAGGACGTCATTCGCGCGACGGACGCCGAGGCGATCAGGCTGGCCGCAACGCTGATCCGCAGCGCCCGTTTCGGCGCCCTCGCGGTGATCGAGCCGTCGACCGGCGCACCGCTGGCCTCCAGGGTCGGAGTCGCCACCGACATCGATGGCACGCCTCTGATCCTTGTCTCGGCGCTGTCAGCCCATACCGGCGCCATCCTTGCCGAGCCGCGCTGCTCGCTGCTTGTCGGCGAACCCGGCAAGGGCGATCCGCTGGCGCATCCCAGGATAACGCTGGTCTGCCGGGCGCAGCCGCTGGAACGCGGGTCGAGCGCGCATGCCCGCGCCGAGCGGCGCTATCTCAACCGCCATCCCAAGGCAAAGCTCTATGCCGAGCTCGGCGATTTCTCGATCTTTCGGCTCGAGCCGGAGCGCGCCAGCCTGAATGGCGGCTTCGGCAAGGCCTACCTGCTCGACCGTGCCGATCTCATCACCGAGGGGGCGATCGTCGACGAGCTGGCCGCCAGCGAACAATCCGCTCTCGACCACATGAATGCCGACCATCTCGACGCCATCGCCGTCTATGCCCATCATTTCGCCAGGGTTGAAGGTGATGGTTGGACCATGACCGGCTTCGATGCCGATGGCATGGACCTGGCATCGGGCGACACCGTTTGCAGGGTCTATTTTCCGCAGCCGTTGAAGACCGCGCGCGACCTGCGGCCGGTTCTGGTCGACATGGCCAAAGCCGGTCGTGCGCCAGCTACGCAAGGATAATCGTCATGAATCAAAAGCACGTCTTGAGATTTGGGCGAAATGATCTACGATTCAGACGACGCTGAATCAGCAGCGTGATCCATAGCTGAATTATAGCAGCCAACGCTATTTGCCCCCATAGCGTTTGGATGAGCAGGAAAACATGGGGCATCGATGGTCTCGACCAAACTAATCGCCAATGCCGAATCGGCGGCGACATTTCTGACCCTTATGGGCAACGAAAAGCGGCTCTTGATCATGAGCTATCTGGCCGACGGTGAAATGTCGGTCGGCGCCATCGCCGAAAAGGTGATGCTCAGCCAGTCCGCTTTGTCGCAACATCTGGCCAAGCTCAGGGCGCTCGATCTTGTCGAGACCCGCCGCGACCGGCAGATGATCTACTATTCCTGCAAGTCCGAAGCCGTGCGCGAACTGTTGCGCATGCTGGACGGCATTTTCGGGATAGGCGACTTGTCCCAAATGGCAACGCGTCTGCGCCGCGCCGGGACTTGACCTGCAGGGCTTGACTGGCGGCTCCGATCGCTCCTTACCTCGCTGACGATTTTTCGCCGGCCGAGGTATTGATGGATCCGATCCAGATCGACGACGCGCGCGATCCGCGGGTCGCCGCCTATCTCGACATCCGCGAGCGCGATCTCACCGGCCGCCATGGCCGGTTCGTTGCCGAAGGCAAGGTGGTGCTGGACGTCCTGCTGTCAGCCGGACGCTTTGCTGCGGAGTCGGTCCTGGTCCTCGAAAACCGGCTGGCCGGGCTCGACGACATCCTGCGCAAGGCCCCTGCCGACCTGCCGGTCTACGTTGCGGCAAGCGCCGTCATGGACAGGATCGCCGGCTTCCACATGCATCGCGGTATATTGGCGATCGGCAGCAAGGGCACGCCACAGCCCGCCGAGGCCTTGCTCGACACCTTGCCTGCCGAAGCGTTGATCGTCGTTCTCATCGGCATCGCCAACCATGACAATATCGGATCGATCTTCCGCAATGCCGCCGCCTTCGGCGCCGATGCCGTCTTCGTCGACGCCACCTGTTGCGACCCACTGTATCGCAAGGCGATCCGCGTCTCCGTCGGCGCCGCGTTGAAGGTGCCCTTTGCGTCCTTCGGCGACACTGAAGCTTTCATCGCGAAGCTCGGCGAGTTGGGCTTCGGCCAGGTCGCTTTGTCGCCGCGTGGTGAGGCTGACATTCGCGATGCCGCGCGACCGAAACGACTGGCGCTCTATCTCGGCACCGAAGGCGAGGGCCTCCCGGAGAGCCTGCTTGCCCGCCTGCGGACGGTGCGGATCGCGATGTCGGAAGGGTTCGACAGCCTGAATGTTGCTGCCGCGTCAGCCATTGCGCTGCACCATTTTTCGCCCTGATAGGCGTAGTCAGGCAATTTCAAGCCGAGGCTTGAAACTCAGCTCGGCAAATCTGCCTTCTGCAACGCCCGGACGCGATCGGCCAGGCTGGTGGTTCCTGACCGCGTTTCCTGCGGCGCCGCCAGCGCCTTGGCGATCGGTGAATCCGGTCCTTCGAGCTTGGCCGTCAAATGGACGACCTCAGCCGCCAGATTGTTCATCTGTTCGCGCAAGGCAGAACCGGCATCATTGCCATTGCCGGGGCCATTCCCGGGCTTCGCGGATCCAGAACCGCCAAGCTCCGCCTTCATCCGCTTGTTTTCGCGGGCCAGCGTCGTCAGCCTGGCTTCGAGCCGCTCTCGGTCGCCTTCGAGCTTGGCGAGCGTCTTGTCCATGTCCTCGTTCCTGGCGCGGGCACTGTCTTGCACACCAACCAGGCCAGCAGCCGCAGCGGCTCCCGTAGCCTCGCCCTTCACCCGCTCGCGAAGCCGGGCCAGTTCCTTTTCGCGGCGATCGAGCTTGTCCTCGCGATCGGCGAGCGTGGCGAGCAGGCGCTCGAGCTTTCTGTCGAGCTCGGCGGTTCTTTTCTTTTCGGCCTTCAAGGCATCGCGCGTGGCCTTGCCTTCGGCGACGACTTCCTGATGGCGCTTGTCGGCCTCCTTGCGCTGGCCGCGCAGCACTGAAATGTCGTTGGCGAGTTTTTCCAGCTCGGATTCGCGCGCCACCAGTTCGATCTGACGATTGCTGGAGGAGAAGGACGCGTCGTCGTACATATGCTCGAGCTTTTCCAGCTCGAGCGCGCGCTTTTCCATCATGCGCTCTGTTTGTGCAAGCCTGTCAGACAGCTGTTGTATCTGCTGCTCGCGATGCAGGAGCAATTCGTTTTTTTCCCCGAGCTCCGAAAGCGCCTGCTTCTTGTCATTGCGCTCGACCGCCAGGCCCTTCAGCGCCTCGCGGCCGCGATTGATTTCGACGAGTTGCTCATTCGCCTGCTCACGCAGCGTCTTGATGCTGATTTCGAGCCGGCGCGTCGTCATGGCGAACTCGGCCCGCAAGCTGTCCTTGTCGGCCTGGATCTCGGCCAGCGTTCGCGGCACCGACGCCTCGACACGCTTGCGTGTCAGCGCGACCGCCCGCCGCCAGATGGCCGGCGCGACCAGCAGCGCCAGAAAGCCTGCGCACAGAAAGCCGAGGGCGAAGAACAGGATCGACTGAACCAAGGTGACTACCCGTTACGGGCGGGCCGCTATCCGGCAACCGCCAAGTCTGGACTTTGCCATGTTCGCATGACGCAAATCCAGCGCTGCGGCAAGGGTTTGCCGCAGCTGCACCGGGTCAGAATCTGTTGATCGGGTCGAAGTGTGGTCGGAATCGCTCAGAATGGATTCCAGGTCGGCCTCTGCGTCAGCTTCAGATAGCCGAGATTGACGCCAAGCCGCGCGCCGACGCCGGTGCGGATCGGCACCAGCAGCACCCTGTTGTTCTGCAGCACGTTGAAGCCGACGCCGGCCACGACATAGGCCGAACCGGCAACGCCGCCGAACCGATTGTAGAGATTGCTGACGTCGTCGAGGTTATAGACGAGCATCATCACCCGCGATCCCTCGCCGCCGAAATCCCAACCGAGCGAAGGCCCTTGCCAGAACACCTTATGGTCGCCGGCATTCTTGGTGTAGAGCGTACCTTCGCCATAGGTCAGGCCGCCAATCAGCGCGCCGGATCCCTCTTCGCCGAGCAGATAGCCATTGGGCAGGCCGTAGGAGGCAAAAATCTTCTCGACGACGGTGGCGAGACCGCCCGACGTCGCGCCGAAGAACTTGTGACCGGAATCGACGATCTCCTGAGCGGTGTATTCCTGTGCCCGCGACGCAGAGGTTGAGAAAGCGAGAGCGCCCATGAGGGCAATCGCCATGAAGAAGACGCGGACAAACGTCCGGTCGTAAAATCGGGAAACCATGCTTCCAATCTCCGTCAGGGAGCACTTTCGCCGACGCCTCGCACCCCGTCCGGCTCTTTAGGCGGCCGTTAAGGATGACTGTTACGGGCAAACTATGCCGTAATCCTTTTTCAACCATTAACCTCCCACATGAACATGGCGGTTCGAAGGCTGTTTCTGACGGTCTGCGCGGGCTCCCATCCTGTGCAAAGATGCCGTTTTTCTCACAAGAATTGTGGATTGTTGCTGCACGCTCGGGCGCTGTGTATTCAGAATGCCTGGGGGGAGAGAGCGTGATTCGGGTGGTGAGCGTGGCTGTCGGCCGCGCGGCCACCAGGATGTGAATTTTAGCAGGGATTTTTCGCCGATGGCTGAGCTTTTCTCTCTCTCCGCACCCGATCTCGCAGCCTTGTTGTGCAGCCGAGTCTGCCACGACATCATTTCGCCGGTCGGCGCCATCAACAACGGCCTTGAACTCCTGGACGAGGGCGGCGCCGACGAAGACGCCATGAAACTGATCCGGCAGAGCGCCAGAAACGCTTCGGCCCGCCTGCAATTCGCCCGCATCGCCTTCGGTGCCGCCGGTTCGGCGGGCATGATGATCGACACCGGCGATGCCGAGTCCGTCGCCATCGCCTTCCTGAAGAACGAGAAGCCGGAATTGATCTGGAACGGGGTTCGCGCCCTGCTGCCCAAGAACAAGGTCAAGCTGCTGCTCAATTTGCTGCTCGTCGCCAATGCCGCCATCCCGCGCGGTGGCAGATTGGTGGTCACGCTGGAAAACCTCGACACCGAGCCGCGCTTTGCGCTTGCCGCAAGCGGCCCGATGCTGCGCGTGCCGCCGAAATTCCTCGAGCTCCATTCCGGCAACAAGCCCGAGGAGCCTATCGACGCCCATACCGTCCAGCCCTACTACACGCTGCTGCTGGCGCGTGAGGCCAACATGACGATCTCGATTCACGCGACCGCCGAAGAGATCGTGCTGTCCGCGGCCTGAGCGAAGCCGCTCGGCAGGACGTCCGAGCATCAAGAACAATCAAGTATCTTTTCCCGCTGATATTTGCGGCAATTCAGAACAGGCAAGTTTCATTGCCGGCAACGCCCCTGCAGAATGGGGCTGCAAACGACATGTTTGTAAAAACTTTACCTAACGGCTTTTCTGCTTCTTTACCAGATCGGACTAGTGTGCATCCCGATACCCGGATGCCGCCGGTTCGCCCCATGGCAAAGAGGACCCGGAAATGAAGCGCTGCATGTTTGTCGACGATTCGAGCGTCATCAGGAAGGTTGCAAAACGGATTCTTGGCGGCTCCGACATGGTGGTGATCGAAGCGGCAACTGGACTTGATGCTGTCGAGATGTGCGCTGCCGAGATGCCTGATGTGATTGTCGTCGACGGCGCCCTGCCGGACATGCAAGCGGTCGACGTCATTCGCCAGGTTCGCGCCATGGAGAGCACGATCAAACCGCAGATTCTGATCTCACTGGTCGAGGTCGATGTTGCCTCGATCATGAAGGCAAAGCGCGCCGGCGCCCAGGGTTATCTGTTGAAGCCGTTCAACCGGCCGCAACTGCTCGAACGTTTTCGTACCTTGAAGGTTGCCGCCTGACTCGGCACGTCCTCGGCCAAGAAGGACAGCAAAAAACCCGGCCTGAGCCGGGTTTTTTGCGTTGATTCAATTGGATGATGTTCGCTCAGGCGCTGACGCGGATGTCTTCCGGCTCGCGCAGCACATAGCCGCGACCCCAGACCGTCTCGATGTAGTTCTGGCCACCGGATGCTGCGTCGAGCTTCTTGCGCAGCTTGCAAATGAAGACGTCGATGATCTTCAGTTCCGGTTCGTCCATGCCGCCATAAAGGTGGTTGAGGAACATTTCCTTGGTCAGCGTGGTGCCCTTGCGCAGCGAGAGCAACTCCAGCATCTGGTATTCCTTGCCGGTCAGATGCACGCGCTGGCCGCCGACTTCGACGGTCTTGGCGTCGAGATTGACCACCAGATCGCCGGTGGTGATGACCGACTGGGCATGGCCCTTGGAACGGCGCACGATGGCATGAATGCGGGCGACCAGCTCGTCCTTGTGGAACGGCTTGGTCATATAGTCGTCGGCGCCGAAGCCCAGGCCGCGCACCTTGTCCTCTATGCCGGCCATGCCGGACAGGATCAGGATCGGCGTCTTCACCTTGGACAGGCGAAGTGTCCGCAAGACTTCGTAGCCGGACATATCGGGAAGGTTGAGGTCGAGAAGAATGATATCGTAATCATAAAGTTTACCGAGATCGACACCTTCTTCGCCGAGGTCGGTCGTGTAAACATTAAAACTTTCAGATTTGAGCATCAGCTCGATGCTCTGAGCGGTTGCACTGTCGTCTTCTATCAGCAGAACGCGCATTTCATTCCCCTTTTCTGCCGCCGGACCATGTCACGACCCATCCGGGACCGGAGCAGTGATTGCCTGAACAGAGGCTGCCATCGAATGGTTAACAAAACCTAATTCCGCACCAAGGACGGTACCAGATTTTTTAACCCCTTTCTACACCCTCTTGAATCTAATGATGAATCACAGAACCAAATCGCTAATGCTACACATTAATAAGTCGGACTAAGTGACTCTAGGGACTCGCTGGCCGGCTTCCGTATCGGGAGCCGGAATTTTTACCCGGCCTTAAGTCCTCGCCCTTATGATTAACAATGCGCGTAAACGAATGGTTACCGCCGGCAAAAAACTTTAGGGATTTGTTTCCCATAGTTCGGGGAATGCCGGTGGATACGGGCGGCGCCAGGCCCTGGCGGGCGGATTGGACGATATGTGCAGGTGTGCGTTTCCGGGAGTACCGAATCATGAAGTCACGTGAAAACCTCGTTCGGCTGAAGCAATTTCAGGTGAATGAGAAGCGGCGGCAGCTGCTGCAGCTCGACATGATGATCGCCGAGTTCGAGCGCATGGCCGTTGAACTGGAGCTTCAGATCACCGCCGAGGAGAAGAAGGCCGGCATCACCGACATCAATCATTTTGCCTATCCGACCTTCGCCAAGGCGGCGCGTCTGCGCCGTGATAACCTCAGAAACTCTCAAAGCGACCTCGCCCAGCAGCGAAGCGCTGCCGAATCATTACTCGGCGAAGCTGAAGCGGAGCTTTCCAAGGCCGAGATGCTGGAATCGCGCGACACCAAGATCCGCGACGCGGAACTCGGCGGTCGCAGCGCCATGATCGGCTGACGGCAGGGTTTTAACCCGACCGGCGCCGCCTGACGCCGCGCTTTGCTTTGCGTGTAGCGCGCCAAAGGCTCCGGCGCTGCTGATCCGGCCGTAAGGCGGCCGCAGCTTCAGGCCCGTGTCAAATCCCCGTCCTGGTTCGCCGCCGCCCTCGCCCGCGCTTGCTTGATGTCAGGCACATGCTCTTCCGACCAGGAGCGTATCTGGGTGAGCAGCCCCGCCAGGTTCTGGCCAAGTTCGGTCAATTCATATTCGACCCGCGGCGGGATCACCGGAAAGATTTCGCGCCGCACAAGCCCGTCGCGCTCGAGGACGCGCAGCGTCTGCGTCAGCATTTTAGGCGTGATGCCTTCGAGCTTACGCGCCAGTTCGCCGTTGCGCATCCGGCCACGGCGCAGCGCACAAACCGTCAGATAAACCCATTTGCTGGCCAGCATCTCGAGCACGGCGTGCGAAGGACACGTCCGCTGGAAGGCGTCATAGCCGGAGCCGCAATCATTATCACTATCCATTAGGTGCCTATATATGGAAAAGGTACATACTGGACAAGGGAATATTACTATCCAAATGATAGTGGCACGGAAACCCCAGCAGGAGCCTCCCATGCGTGCCGTTGTCCAGAATTCAGTCGGCGGACCCGACGTCCTCGTCATCGCCGATCGCCCCGCGCCCTCGCCCAAGTCAGGCGAAGTGCTCGTGCGCGTGCATGCCGCCGGCATCAATCCGGTCGATGGCTCGGTGCGCGCCGGTTACTATCCTTTGCTGGGCGAACCGCCCTTCAGTTTGGGCTGGGATATTTCAGGCACGGTCGAGGCGGTGGGCCCAGGCGTCGATGGCGGCCTCAAGGTCGGTGACGCCGTGTTCGGCATGCCGCATTTTCCCAAGCAGGCCGCGGCCTATGCGGAACTCGCTGTGGCGCCGGCCGATGAAATCGCACCGAAGCCCCAAGGCATCGACCACAATCATGCCAGCGCGCTGCCGCTGGCCGGCCTGACCGCCTGGCAAGGCCTTGTCCGCCATGGCGGCCTGAAGCGCGGCCAGCGCGTGTTGATCCATGCCGCGGCCGGCGGCGTCGGGCATCTGGCGGTGCAGATCGCCAAGGCGCACGGCGCTTGTGTCATCGCCACCGCCAGCCCGAAGAAACTCGATTTCGTCCGCTCGCTCGGCGCCGATGAAGTGGTCGACTACACCAAGCGAGATTTCACCGCCGAGGTCAGCGACGTCGACCTGGTGCTGGAGCCGATGGGCGGCGACCATGCCGACCAATCGCTGACAGTCCTGAAGGACGGTGGGGTCCTGGTGTCGCTGCTCAATGTCCACGACACCACCCGAGCCAAGGCTGCTGCGCGTGGGATCCGCGTCGAGCGCATGTCCGTCGTGCCCGACCGTGAAGGCCTCGTCGAACTTGGCAAACTGGTCGATGCGGGAAAGCTTGCGGTCCATGTGGCAAAGGCGTTTCCGCTCGAACAGGCGGGCGCCGCGCACGCTTTTCTCGCCACTAGGCCGATCGGCAAGGTGGTGCTGGCGGTCTGAAGCAGGCATTACCGACAGGCAAAAGGGCGCGGTTACCGCGCCCTTTTCTGTTGTGGTCCTGGCTCTAGTGCCGGTATTGCTGGATGCGCGTCGTGCGCAGCCCGGCAAGGCCGTATTCGTCGATCGACGCTTGCCAGGACAGGAATTCCTCGGTGGTCAGCTTGTAGCGCTGGCATGCCTCGTCGAGGCTCAAAAGCCCGCCGCGCACCGCAGCAACCACTTCCGCCTTGCGCCGGATAACCCAGCGACGTGTATTCGTCGGCGGAAGATCGGCAATCGTAAGAGGGCTGCCGTCAGGCCCGATAACATATTTGACTCGCGGTCTAACAAGATCGGTCATCGTACTCTCTACTAAAAACTCAAAGACCCAATCCCCACCACATTACCGCCACAGCTTTAAAAATTGCCTAAGCGAACCCTAATGAGTAGGTAAGGATCATGAACGCCGCGTTAGTCTTTTTATCGGCATTTGAGGCAACTGCGGGCAGACGCGCGATTCTCCCGCAAAATCGGCATCGCCGCAAAGCTGGCGCCACCGGTGTGGTTGACCTATATTCGCGCCACTGCCATTGAAGCGCCGCGCAGAACGAAAGAACCATGAACAGCCTCGACCTTCCCGCCAGCCCGCAAAACACCCGCATCGTCGTCGCCATGTCGGGCGGTGTGGATTCGTCTGTCGTTGCCGGCCTTTTGAAGCGCGAAGGCTATGATGTCGTCGGCGTCACGCTGCAGCTCTACGACCATGGCGCCGCAACGCACCGGGCCGGGTCGTGCTGCGCCGGCCAGGACATTGACGATGCCCGCCGCGTTTCCGAGACACTGGGCATTCCGCATTACGTGCTCGACTATGAGGAGCGCTTCCGCAAGGCGGTCATCGACCCGTTCGCCGAGAGCTATGTCGCCGGCGAAACGCCCATTCCGTGCGTCTCTTGCAATCAGACGGTGAAGTTCGCCGACCTTTTGGCCACCGCCAAGGACCTTGGCGCCGATGCGCTCGCCACCGGCCACTATATCCGCTCCGGGGCCAATGGCGCCCACCGCGCGCTATTCCGGCCCGTCGATGCCGACCGCGACCAGAGCTATTTCCTGTTTGCCACCACGCAAGCGCAGATCGACTATCTGCGCTTTCCGCTGGGTGGGTTGTCAAAGCCTGCGGTGCGGGCCATCGCCGAAGAAATGGGGCTGACCGTTGCCGCCAAGCAGGACAGTCAGGACATCTGCTTCGTGCCGCAGGGCAAATATTCCGACATCATCGCCAAGCTGAAGCCATCTGCCGCCAACCCAGGCGACATCGTCCATATCGACGGCCGCGTGCTCGGTCGCCATGACGGCATCCTGCGCTATACGATCGGCCAGCGCCGCGGCATCGGCATCGCCTCGGGCGAGCCGCTTTACGTCGTCCATCTCGACGCCGACCGGGCCCGTGTCATCGTCGGCCCGCGGGAGGCGCTGGAGACGCACAAGATCTATCTGCGCAACATGAACTGGCTGGGCGATCGCGCGCTGTCCGACATTCCGGTCGCCGGCATGGAGCTGTTCGCCAAGGTGCGCTCGACGCGGCCGCCGCGCCCGGCCGTGCTGCATCACCGCGCCGGCAGCACCTTTGTCGAACTGGTCGACGGCGAGTCCGGCATCGCGCCGGGACAGGCCTGCGTGCTCTATTCCGACGACGGCAACGAAGCCCGCGTCTTCGGCGGCGGCTTCATCGAGCGCTCCGAGCGCGGCGCCGAGGCCGAAGCCATGCTCAGCCGGCTCGCAGCCAGGCCGGCGCAGATTCCCGCAGAGTAAACACTACCCTCTCGGAGACAGTTTTAGTTTCCGTCTGCCTTCAGAGCAGGGTTTCGAAACGGTCTCAGGACTTTGTGTGCGTGACTGTACCCGCCGTCAGGATGCGCAGCACCCTGATGGCTTCCTCGCCGCTGGTGCGCGGCTCGGCCCGGGTCTCGATACACTGGATGAAGTGCTCGAGCTCGCGCGTCAGCGGCATCCCCTGGCCGACCGCGACATAGGACGGCTCGTTGGTGGTGAAGGCCCACTGGCCGCTGTCCTGCCACACCGCGTGGCGGTAGACGGCCAGCTTGCGCTCCCATGGCTCGACATCGTCGAACACCGCCATTGCCTTGGTGCCAACCACGGTCAGCCGCCGCTCGCGATAAGGGTTGAGCCGCGAGGTGAAGAGATGGCTGCGCAGCCCGTTGGGAAAACGCATGTGCAGATGCGCGAAATCGCTGAGACTGTCGAGGAGTGCCGCCCCCTCGCCCCTGACCTCGATCGGCTCGGTGCCGGTGATGGCCAGGATCATCGACAAATCGTGCGGCGCCAGATCCCACAGTGCGTCGTTCTCGGTGTGGAATTTGCCGAGGCCGAGCCGGTGCGAGTGGATGTAGCGGACCTCGCCGAGCTCGCCATTCTCGATCAGCGCCTTCAGCGTCTCGAAGGCGGGATGGAAGCGCAAGACATGGCCGACCATGAACACGCGGCCATTGTCCCTGGCCGCCTGCACGGCGCGCTCGGCGTCGGGCACGGTCAACGCAATCGGCTTTTCCACCAGCACGTCCTTGCCGGCCTCAGCGGCGCGCACGGCAAGATCGGCATGGAATTGCGGCGGCAGCGCCATGACGATGGCGTCGATATCATCACGCACGAACAGCTGGTCGGGCTCGATCGCCAGGCAATCCTGCTCGCTGGCAAAGCCTTCGGCCCGCGCCCGATTGGCATCGGAAACCGCATGCAGCGCGCCGAGCGCCTTGAGGGTGCGGATGTGGTTGCTTCCCCAGTATCCGCAACCGAGGACTGCAATGCGCGGCTTCATCAGCTTCAAACTCTAATTTCTTGGCCGAGACATAGCGGCGTGCCCCGTCGAACTCAACCCCGGTGGCTTACCGGAGATGCCAGCCCGGCAGCGCTTTTACCGGCCACAATATGCCGGCGCCCCTCGCGCATCGATGCTTGACAGGCTCGCCCTCCCAACCTTATATCCGCGCGACCTTGGCGAACGCCTCGAAATGCCTTTCGATTTAAGGCGGATTTCGGGCCTTTCGCCGCCCTGGCGGGGTAGCTCAGTTGGTTAGAGCACGGGAATCATAATCCTGGGGTCGGGGGTTCAAGTCCCTCTCCCGCTACCACCTTCAAAGTCCAAACAATTCTCCGGTCCCCTCATGGCTCCCTGCAACCCCAGCGTTTGCAGGGTGTGTGGCCAAAAGCTAGGGAGTGCCGCAGCGTTCTGAGCGTGAAAATTCTCTCTGAATGCCCCATCATTCTCCGATGCTGGGGAGTAGCCCCAAAAAATCCCCAGGTTTTGGCGACAGCAATATCAATGCGTTAGCGCCGGCCGTGCTGCGGGCCGTTTTGCGGTTCGCTCGCCTGTCAAGAAAGACCACAACCAAGGCGCCGCTCGCCAGGTTCGGCTTGCGCTAAAGCGATCATCCGCCGCCAGTTCTCGAATGACCGCAGTTCGCCGGAAGCGGACTGACCGCTCTTGGCCCCGGGGAGCGCAAGAAAAACCACAATTGATATGCGTCTTCTATCAACCAATAACGGCATCCCTAATGAAATGCCCCGCGACAAACCGCTCCACGTAGTCGCTCCAGAATCTGGAAATCAGGTTCCCGGGGAATCGCCGTCCACGCAGATTTTCGTCGACTGCCACAATGATGACCCGGAGCAACCCTATAGCATCCGGACGGGTCAGGATTGCCTCCAGTACCGAGCTGACATGCCTGTCACGCTTTTCCGGAATTTCTGCGTTCCACAACTGGACAATGAACTCTACAGCGACCCCCACAAGTGAGTGCGCTTCGACGGTTTTCCGGGAAATGACCTCCACGAGCGACCTGAACTGAACGGAGTCGAAGCCGATCTGCGATGCGGCGAACAAGTCCGCGGCGCCGGCAGACACGAAGCCGATCCGCTTGCTGCCGAGGTTGGCAATCAAGTCGACATAGTCGCCCTGCCACAGTTGCTTCTGGTCCAGAAACAGCATGAGAAGCGGTTGGGTCCAAGACACCCGTTGGGCGCCGATAATGGTCGCGAACCCGCGAAGCCGGCGATCTTCGATGATGGTCGGCATGTTCGTTGCCGCTGCGGTAGCGGCGGTGTCGAAGCTGGAGCCTGAGAAGAACTCTTTGAAGTCGTCGGCCTGCGGATGGTCTACATGCTCGGTAGGGATGACCTCAGTGTGCGTCCGTACCCATTCAAGAAGTTCGGCGGCGGCCTTTGAGAGGGACTCCTTGTACTCCTTCGGCACGTCGATCATCGCGAACTTGTCGCCGTGAGCCTCAAGGGATCCACTCTTCTCCCCGATGCCACGTTTGGCTTCGTCCGCGCGCATGATGAGCGCATCCAAGGTTGCCTGAACCACTTTGATTTTAACGGGCAGCAACGAGATTAGCGGGAGAAGACCGATCTCATCCCACAGCGACAGCGTGAGCGCATCGACCAGGATTTCAGAAGCACCTCGCAGGCTGTCGAACGCAAGCTGACGCTCTTCATGAGCGCCAATGCACGTATCGAGCAGCGCCCCGGAATTGAATCGGAGCCCGCGCGATGCGTCTATAGGATCAAGGCCTAGCATCTTGGCTACGCCATCTACGGGCATGAGATTGGTCGTGTAGAGCCTGGTTGCCTCCTCGACGGTTCGGGCACGCTGGCGGGCTTGCTCGAATATCGGTTCAAAGGCTTCTTTGCTACCAAGGTCGATATGGTACTGGCCCAATGATCGACTGCCGGGGAAAAGCGTCGCGTGCTGATCCATCGACCGATGTAGCAAGTCGAGGTACTTGTGTTTGATCTCCGTGATGGTCCAGGTGACCGGCTGCCCAATGCCTTCGGCGAGCGTGACCTTCTCACCTTTCTTCTTACCTATTAGTTGAGTTGCGAAGGGATGAGTTGGCGAAAGGACGTTCGATGCCGGCGCGGCTCCAGCTTCAATCCTGTAAGACGTCTTCACCCCGTGTTCGTTTTCGAGGAAGGCAACAGTTTCTTCTGCGACGATTTTCGGATGCAGGAAACTTCCGCCCTTCGAATTGAGCAGGAAGAGCGACGTGTACATCATGTGCAATCGCTCGCTGCTGCCCCAATGTCGCTGCAGCGTTGCGTATCCGATCTGCATAGCGTCCTTGCGGCGGCCGTACCGATCGAATAGCAGGGCTTCCTCCAAAAGGTCTTCTGCCTCGCCTTGATCACCCATCGGGGCACGCTTGGCCCAAGCGCGTACTCGATTTTCTTTGCTGTCGCGAATGCATAGGCGCGCCCAGTCGAGACGGGAGCGCAGGTCACCTGGATTGATGTTGAGCGCTGTATCAAGCGCCTTCAAAGCTTTTGGCAGAAGGCCAGAGCGCTCGTAGATTGCCGCCCCGAGGCGAAGAAGCTCGGGAGACTTGAGCGCGCCGGGCAGCAGTGAATCAAACAGAGCACGCGCGTCCGCCCTTCGGTCCGCGCGGTACAATGCGAAGAGACGACGTTTCAAGATCTCCGACGGCCGATCAAGCCCATACAGACCATCCAGAAGGTCGGCGGCCTCCGACCACCTGTTGTCGTCAGCATAGGCATCAGCGAGTATGAAGCGATCCATAGGCGATAAATCGGTGCGGCTGCCGAAGGCGGCTAGGCGCTTTCTTGCCTGTTCAAGCGCGACCGTGTCGCCTAGACGTCGCGCGATTTCAGCAACACGGTTCTCGAACGAGATGTTCGCTGCAAACTGTTTGCGGAATTCGTCGGCGAGCGGTATGGCCTCGGAGGGCGAGCCCGACTGGAATTTCTGAAGCACAAGCATTTCTGCTGCGCTGGCTTTGCTGTCGTCAGTTGTGGCGAGTTCCAGTGCGCGGTTGGCGAACCCTTCCACGCTCGGCCAGTCCTTTGCTGACAAGGCGACCGAGCCCGCAAGCAGAAAGTCTTCAGGATCCTTGCTCTCTTTGAGTACTGGCTCCATCGCATTCTGGGCTGCGGCGTATTCGCCGCGTCGGACAAACGCGAGCGTTGCGCGCTGGGCAATTGATGGCGCAATGGGGTCCAGCTTGTGAGCTTCGAGGATCAAGGCTTCAGCCTGCTCGTCAAGACCAAGAAGTCGGTAAGCGGACGACAGATTGGCGGCAAAGAAAATCCACCGCCTCTTGTCTGGTCGCTTCTTGGCCTCATGCCAGGCGCGTTCGAGCTGGCCACGGGCCTCATCCACCTCAAGCGCCTGAGTCTCACTCATCGGAGCGCCCATCTTGAGTTCGACGTTGTCTTCAAACTGGCCGAGGATCGCCTGACCGACGGTGCCGTACTTCTGCCAATCCTGCTTGGCGATGCCCTTCGCCACTCGGATTGCATCGACGTGACGGTTCGCCTCGGCGTATCTGCGAACAAGCGAGCTGGCCACCTCGACTTCATGTACGAGGTCGCTGACCTCGGCTTCCAGTACATCGGGCGCAAATTCTGGCGGAGCGGCCTCCAGCAGAAGAGTCGCAGCGAAGCGGTCACGCTCCATGGCCAAGGCTGTTTTGGCCTCGTCGTAGGCGAGCTGATTTTTCCCGCGCAGCAAGGCTGCGCGGGCTTTGTATACGTGGCTATCGGCAGTATCTGGCTCGACGTCTGCGGCTGTATCGAAAGCGATCGCGGCGCTCTCGAGTTCGTCGGCTTGCGCGAGTGCCGAGCCGAGATTGGCGTATGCCCTGAACCTTTGATGCGGATGAGCGCCCGCGGGAAGTTCCGCTACAAGGCTACGCAATTGCTCTACCAGCAGTTCGCCACTGCCGGCACGAAGCTGATCGCGGAACAAGTCGAGCTTGCCGGTTACAACCGGGTCGCCCGCTGCGTTCTTGTTCTCACGCTCCATTGCCGCTTCAAAGCTCGCAAGAGCCGACTGCATCGTGGACTGAAGATCCCGGAAGGACTCCGCCTTGGGCCGTCGAGGATTAAGCGTATTCGCCGTGGGTACCTGGTTCTGAAGTATAAGCTCCTGAACCACGTCGTCGAAGTCGAGCGTCCGACGCACTATGTCATCCCACGACCAGACCTGAACGCGGAACAAGCCCTCTGCTTCGTTGACGGCGCTAAGTTCCTGGGCCTTGCGCTGCAGCTTCGGATCGCGATCGCCCCCATAGGCAACGACAAAGATGTCCAGCTTTGGCGTGTAGGTCTTCGCTTCGTTGACTTCGTCGATCAGCTCTTTTTCGGTGAAAGCTCTTGGTCCGTCGGATTCGCTCGCTTTGCACTGTACTGCGGCATGAGTGTAACCGTTCCGATAGTCGCGCCCGGTGATATCTGCCCCGTGCTGCTTGTGTCCCTTGCGACCATGAGCCTCGGCATAGTCATCCTTCCAGTAGCGGCGGATGAGCTTGAGAACGAAGTTCTGGAATGGCAGTTCTCCCTTGATGCGAGTGTGCTGAATCTCTGACGCTGTAACCATGTAAAAAACCGACCTTAGCGAATGAGAACAAATGTAGAATACCGGCGGTCCAAACGCCAGTCTAACTGAACGAGATTTGGTGCAGGTGGCCGTGGACTGGCGGCTGTCGGACACCGCGTTACCGAAGCCAACATTGATCTATGCAACGCTAACCTCGATCGGCCCAAACCTGGCATAGAGGCAAGACCCGTCTTTCGCGGCACGACGTCCGTACAGCGGGGATTGAGCGTTTCTACAAAACGCGGAGAGTGTTATTGCTTTTCACTATGAGCAGAGCCAGACCAACAAGAACAACAAATCCAATCCATTTCGAAGACCTCGACCCCAAGCGTTTCGAGGACTTGATCCGTGAGCTGATCTATGACTTCCGGGATTGGCAAACGATAGAGGCCACCGGCAAGGGCGGGGGCGATGACGGCTTTGATATCAGAGCCTACGAACTCGCCACGACAACCACCATTGACGATGACGGTAACGAGGTTGTCCGCCCAATGGACGGCTACGCGTGGATGATCCAGTGCAAGCGCGAAAAAGCAATTCCCCCCAGCAAGATAAAGAAAATCCTGGAGGACATCGCTCCAGACAATCCGCCATACGGGTATATCTTGGCTGCAGCGACAAACTTCTCGAAGAAGGCTTACGACACCTTCCGCGATGAGCTTACCAAGTTGGGTGTCTTAGAGTTCTATCTTTGGGGCAACGCGACGCTCGAAACTGAGCTCCATCAACCGAAGAACGATAGAATCCTATTCACATTCTTCGGGATATCGAACGTCCTGCGGAGAAGATCGCGCGCTACAGAAATCAGGTCCGAAGTCACAAACAAGAACCGCGTTATGCGAGTGCTCGGAGATAGTCCCGCGCGCTCTTGGATTCTATTACAAGATTCGAAGGATAGGCACTATCCGTATGAATCCAAGTACACGGATTTTGCCGAAAGACCCCGTTGGAAGGGCCTTGAGGTTGTCGAACTTCACCCACGTGGCGTGATCGTATCAATGAAACGGTGCTATGCGTACTTTGATGAGTCGGAGAAGACCTTTGATCTCGCAGAGCCGCCAATAGTGCTTCGAAACCCATACGATAGAACGCGCGACACAGAAAGCGACCGAGAAGAACGAAAGAAACTTGATCTTGTCATGGATTATTGGGAAAGGCTGCGTCAGAAGAACCAAGCAATGTATCATCTAAACGGCATCATTCGTTATGAGGATATGCTTGTGATCGACGATAAAGGCGATAGCTGGAACGAGGTTCCACACATATTTGTCGACTACGTAGATGGGTCTCCAGTGTCCGGTACGCTTGCGTTCTTAGAAAAAGGAAAGCGGGAAATCGGGCTAGATGGTTTCTCCCGAGAGGCTGTCTTCCCCAAGTCTTTTCCTGAACCTGAGTTTGGAAAAATCTACGACGAGGAAGGGTTGGCGTTGCCCCAAGGGCTCTGTGAGCAGTATGTGAACTTCCGCGGCGGCGACCTGGACAAACTGTTCGATGTTGACGGACGATTTGCGCACCTGAAACCAAGCGATGTTGCTGTCGTTCGGTTCGGACAAAAAGACGACCGTTTCGTCCAGATCACTCATCGGTACGAATTGTCGGGCGACGATCTACTACGGGATCACCCCCAGATGGTTTGGCAGGTGAAGCAACACATCGGTCGAGATCCATTGGCGGATGATGTGATCCAAATCCTGGAGTGCCGCAGCTGTTACAAGCATCAATGGGAAGGCGCGCATTAGCCTTGTCCAACTAGCTTTGGAGTCTCCGGAATCGGTTCCATCCAGGCGACGTAAGCGACTGGGATGAGGCGCGTTGCTGGCATTCGCAACGCGGACAATGTAGGTCACCGTTGGGCCAAAACCAGATCTTCACAACCAGCAGGCATTGTGCCGTTGGCGCTCCCACTCAACGGGAAACCCGCGCACCAGCGGCTGCAATTGCATCGTCGGCGACTGCCGCCCGTCGAGGACTGCCTCAACCAGGTCCGGCGCCAACAGCGTCAGTCGAAGCATGTGGGAGACGAACGACCGGTCGAGTTTTTCAGCCGTAGCGAGTTCGCTGATCGTCGCGTATTGCCCTGATTCCAGCTTATGCTGCCAGTGGAATGCCTGGACGAGGGCTCTCAGCAGCGTGTTGTCGATTCGCGGTCGCGAATGTGCCCAAGCCTCTGCTCCAGCCGGGGACATGACAACTTTGCGACCGCCACGCTTGCGGATCGCCATCGGGATGGAGACCGTTAGCAAACTGCCGTCGCGGCTGATCTCGCGGTTGTTCTTCATGCTGCCCTATCCAGGTTTGGTCGTTCCCGAAGCTCGGCGATGACACTGGCAATGCCCTCGGTGCGAAGGCGGATAGTGATGCCGTCTACAGCGACGTCGATGCGCTCTACCAGCAGTTGGATGATGCGGGCCTGCTCGGCGGGAAAGAGTTCCTCCCAGAGAGCATCGAACTTAACCAGGGCGTCGCGCACCTCGGTCTCGCTGATCTCGTCGCTGTTGCTGCGCGCCGCCGCCCAGGTCTTCACAATCATCTCTGGCGAGCGCAACAGGACGCGGACCTCATCAATGACTGCCGCCTCGATCTCGCCAGCAGGCAGGCGCCGTACCGAGCAGGTTTCCGGCCCGAGCTTCTGCACGCTGGTGGTTACATAGTATCTGTACAGACGCCCCTTCTTGCGCGTGTGTGCCGGGGTCATGGCACAGCCATTGGGTGCGTAGATCAGGCCTCTGAGCAATGCCGGCGTTTGCCTGCGGCAGTGCCCTGCCCGCTTGCGCGCTGGCTCGGCGATGATCGAGCGGACATTGTCCCAGAGATCCTGCGAGATGAGCGGCTGGTGCTCACCGGGATAGCTCGTGCCCTTGTGCACGGCGTCGCCGATATACACCCGGTTGCTGAGGAGCTTGTAGAGCAGGCCTTTGTCAAAGGCCTTCCCGTTCTTACGCCTGAGGCCTTCCGCATTAAGGGTTCGCGCCAGGATGGTCGCGGAGCCTACTTGCAGGAACCGTTGGAAGATCGAGCGGACAATGGCAGCCTCCTCATCCTGGATGAGGAGCTTCCGATTCTCGACTCGGTAGCCGAATGGCACGTTGCCGCCCATCCACATTCCCTTTCGCCTGGATGCGGCGAACTTGTCCCTGATGCGCTCACCGATCACCTCGCGCTCGAACTGGGCGAAGGAAAGCAGTATGTTCAAAGTCAGTCTGCCCATTGACGTCGTGGTGCTGAAGGACTGGGTCACCGAGACGAAGGTGACATCGTTGGCGTCGAACACATCGACGAGCTTGGAAAAGTCCATCAACGAGCGAGACAGCCGGTCAATCTTGTAGACGACAATGACATCGACCAAACCGGCTTCTACATCACGCAGCAGTCGCTTCAGGCCGGGCCGCTCCAGCGTGGCGCCGGAGATGCCGCCATCGTCGTAGCGGTCCGGCACCAGCGCCCAGCCCTCCGCCCGCTGGCTGACCACATAGGCCTCGCAGGACTCGCGCTGGGCATGCAACGAGCTAAATTCCATGTCGAGGCCCTCTTCCGAGGACTTGCGTGTGTAGACCGCGCAGCGCAGTTTTCGAACGACCGGCTTCGACGTTGGGGCAGCGGCTTTCATCGGCCTGCTCCCTTCTGACTGCGCAGTCCGAAAAACAGCCAGCCGTTCCAGCGAGTGCCGGTGATCGCCCGGGCGATTGCTGAGAGCGATTTATACGGCCTACCATCATATTCGTAGCTGTCGGCCAGCACCGTCGCGCAATGCTCGACGCCTTGCCATTCGCGCATCAGCTTCGTGCCGGCGACAGGTCGGTTACCAGAGCGCGTACCGCGCCCGCCCGAGCGGGGCTCCAGATCTTCAGCCAGTGCGGCCAACCGCTTCAGCGTCTCCGGCTTCAGCCCGCCATAAGCGAGTTCCTGGATCCGGTAAGCCAGTCTGCTCTCCAGGAATTTGCGATTGTAGGGTGGTGGCTCCGCGGCGAAGAGATCGCGCCACATTCCCTTTAGGGCAACGATGTCCATCGTCTTGATCGCTGCCAGCCTGCCGATCACCGCGTCCGTCACGCCCCGTCCTCCACTGGTTCGAGTTCGGCTGCATGACCGCTCTGGTTGACGGCGAAGTCCACGAAACTATTCTCCCGGTCGCCAGATATTCTCGTTGACTGGCGGGCCCGCAGACGCCTCACGCCCACCGCCAGGATGGCAGCGAGTTCAGCCAGGCGCTCGGCGGCTGTCATTCGTTCTGGAGAAAGAGAGTTCACGCTGCTCGCCGCCTCTGTTTAGAAACGGAGGTAAGCGTGTCTACTTGAGAAGAATAGCAATTTCAGAGGCTTACGGAACAATCGCTAAAAAGAAAGTATCCCAGCGAAAGGATTAGAAAACCACAAAATCCGGATTCCAATGATGCCGCGCGGCCGCGTGGCTAACCTCATTCGGTGAATGATTCGCGCGCACCATCTAGCCAAGGGAACGGCCTGCCCGGAGATGCACTCCCGCTGCCGGAGGCCGTAAGGCGCTTTGTCCCTAACGACCTTTGGGAAACCTATGCAACCGCGATCAGGCGCCGTGCTTCGTTTCCCCAACGTATTGTCACATACTCCACCTGGATCGAGGGAGAAGCGGCGGCTGCAAAAAATCGTCCGGCCGTTCTGGCGCTTGAAGCCCAGGCGGCGAAGGATAAGGCTTGGGCAACCATTCAACGGGTCTTCCTAGCAAGACTGACCGAAGGTGCCCTGATCGCCTATGTCAGACGCGAGTTCCCTTTTGGAAAATGGGATCCGCTCCCACCGGATTCATGGCGGGCGCTCCTTATCACTGACTGGCGCCGGGGAACAGCGGAAGGTGGAGGGTTGAGATTAGCTGACCTTCATATCGCCCCGGGTGGCCCGAGCTATAGTGAGGAATCTGCTTCCCGGCTGATCAGCGCAGAAGAAACTCCCGCCCTTGCAGCCGCGGCTGTCCCGTATGCTGAACGCCAGCTGCAACTGACGATCGATAACCGGACCTCGAAGATTATAATCATAGGTGTGGGCGAGCTGACCGGCGCCGACTACCGGCTTGTCGCGGTGCTTGCCGAAATAGCAAAACAGGACGTCGTCCAACATCTCCCACCAGAAGAGCACCGCTTTGTGAACGTGCAGCAGCTCACCAAGCAGCTGAAGATGACTGATGGCAGCCTTTATCGAAGAGTGAGCAAGTGTCGCAAGGCGATCGCTGATATGGCTGCCGCGGCGTTCGGCGAGCCCGTTTCCAAAGAGCTCGTGATTGAGAACTCGCCGTGGCACGGGTTCCGACTCAACCCCAACATCCGAATTATCGCTTCGACGGGGGACTGAGGGCCCCGACCATATTCCGTCGGCAGACGGACCATGTCTCCCGCCCGTCGATGTTGATATTTCTAGGTTTTTTGTAATCGCTCGGCCATGTCTATCTTTCCGGCCGTCCATAATCCTGGGTCCGCCAATACTGCAAAATCTTCGCGTCAGTAACCAGCGTGTGCCCCTGTACGGCAGCACGCACGGGCGTGAAGGAGCCGCACATGCCGGATCAAACGACCGCTTCTCGGCAGGAGAAGCCGATACGCCACCTCAATCAAATCGACCTCTCTCGGCGCTGGAGTCTCAGCCCACGGACCCTGGAAAGGTGGCGGTGGATGGCTCAGGGGCCGAGCTTCCTCAAGGTGGGCGGCCGTGTCGTCTACCGCCTCGAAGACATTGAGGCTTTCGAAGCCCGCGGTCTCCACCTCATCGAGAAGGACCGCCGCTGATGGCTCGAGTCCATGAACGCGACCGGCTTGATAGGCATGCCTTTCTTCGCACGGTTTCTCGGCGACGCGCAGAACCGACTTTGTTTGCGATGGGGTTCGCCAGGCTTCGCCAGCGTGCCGGAGCGAAAGAGTTCGTAATGCGCCTTGCTCCGCTGATGGGTACTCCAGGCCACCAGGAACCACGTCGGTTCGGCTCCCACGGGAAGGGCTGGAAGTCATGAACATCACGCATCGCGAAATCACGACGACGCTCTCAGAAGCTGAATTCTGCAGCTGGCTGAGCGTAGCAGCCCCGGGCAACGTCATCGAATATCACCGCGGCTTTCTTGTTCTCGATGCCGCCCAGCCTTGCCGAGAGAAGCTTGCGCTGAAAAGACAACAGGAGCTCATCCAGCTGCGCCGCCGCGCCTACTGGGCAGCCGAACGGGAACTGGTGCATCTCGTCCAGCGGCGGCTGGCGCCCTGCCGGTTCTCCTATCTCGCCATCAAGCGCTCGTCACAGCTTGGCTCATCCGCGCCGGACCAGATGGTGAAGCCGTGCCGATCCGGAAATGCTACGGCGGCCGAGCTCCAGGTTCGTCTGCTGCGGTCCCGCTACGCGCTGTCAGTGCCACTCGCTATCTCCGTTGCGGAACTCGCCTTCTCGAATGGGGGCGTGGCATGAGCACAATTCACCGTGCCGCCGCGGTTGCAAAAGCGCTCGGTGGAACTGTGGTTGGTCCGCACTGCATCATCGCACCGGGCCCGGGCCACTCGCGCGCAGACAGGTCGATGTCGGTGATGCTCGATTCTGACGCCGCCGACGGTTTCCGGGTCAACAGTTTTGCAGGCGACGACTGGCGCATCTGCCGTGATCATGTCCGGCAAATGCTCGGCATTCCGGGTAGCGGACATCACCGTCTGAACGCACAATTGTCCCGCCCTGGGCCGGCGACCATCCCCGCGTCTGACAACTCACGCATCGATATCGCGCAAAGGCTGTGGCGGGAGGCGATGTCGATAGGCGGCACACTGGCGGCGGTCTACCTGCTCGATCGCGGGCTCGGGCTTGCCGATGAAGTCCTGGACGGCCATGCGCTCCGGTTCCACGGTGCCTGCCCTTTCAGGCTTCAGGACAGAACCACGGTGCGGCTGCCTTCAATGCTGACTGCGATGGTCGACATTCGCACGAATGAGTTCTGCGGCGTGCACAGGACCGCTCTGAAGCCGGATGGCAGGGGCAAGGCTGAAGTCCCAGGTCTTGGCAACCCGAAGAAGATGCTGGGCCGGGCCGCCGGCGCCTGCGTGAAACTCTCCGCGGACGAGAACGTGGGTATCGGCCTCCATGTCGCCGAGGGGATCGAGACCGCCCTGGCCTGCATGGCCATGGGCTTCCGGCCGATGTGGGTGGCTTTGTCGGCAGGCGGAATTGCGAAGTTTCCCCTGCTTGCCGGTATCGAAGCTCTGACCGTCCTCACCGATCACGACGCCACTGGGATAGCCGCAGCTGCCGAGTGTGCGAGCCGCTGGGACGGCGCCGGCAAGGACGTGACCAGAATTATACCGGCACTCGAAGGCAGCGATTTTGCTGACGGGCAACGACCATGACGCATTCACCCGAACAGCTGCTCGAATCCATAAACGCGACACGCCTTGTTGGAGCATCAGCCGCCGATGCCGGGGAGCAGCGCCCTGCCCTGAAGTGGTTCGCCTCACACGAGTTCACATCGATGACACTGAAGCCGCGGGACTTCATCCTGGAGCCGATCATTCGCACAGGAAGTTTGGCCATGTTGTCGGCGTTCCGAGGCGTCGGCAAAACTCAGGTGGCGATCGGCATCGCCCATGCCGCCGCGACCGGAGGCGCGTTCTTGAATTGGCGGGCACCGGTGCCTCGTGATGTGCTCTACGTCGACGGCGAAATGCCGGGCGCAGACCTGCAGGAGCGACTTCGCATGTTCAGCCAGGTCAGCTCCGGGCGGCTGCGCATCTTGCCAATGGACGAGCAGGAGATCGGTGTCAGTCTCAATCTCTCGCAGACGGAGTCGCAGGAGCGGCTGGAAGCGATTCTCGGGCCGACAGAGCTACTCATCCTAGACAATCGCTCAACGCTGACGAGCGGCGGCCGCGAAAACGAAGCTGAAAGTTGGGACACGATGCAATCGTGGCAACTAAAGCTCCGTCGTCGAGGCGTCAGCGTTCTGTTGATTGAGCATGAGGGCCGCGGTGGAAATCCGCGTGGCACAAGCAAGCGCGAAGACGTCCTGGACACGCTCATCACATTGAAGCACCCGGACGACTACTCGATCGAGGATGGTGCGCGCTTCGAGGTTCACTTGGGCAAGGCGCGCGGCGTGTTCGGTGAGGCCGCAAAGCCCTTCGAGGCAAAGCTGGAAATTCGCGATGGTGAGGCCCAGTGGACAGTCAAGGATCTCCAGGATGTCGAAGCCGATCTCGTCATGACCATGACGGGCGACGGCGCAAGCGTACGCGACATTGCGGCGGCAACCGGGTTGAGCAAATCTAAGGTCAATCGTATCCAGGCGAGATCGAAAGCAACACAGCCTTCGACCAGCGAGCGTTGAATTGCAGGTGTCCCACTGTCCCACTCCCTAGACAGTGGGACAGTGGGACAGCCGTACCTCAATGCTGCGAGCTATAAAGGAGCGACAGGCTCTGCCACCTTCCAACGATGACGATGCAAGGGTCCGTGCCTCGTGCAAGGAGGAGGCATTACTTCGCGTGGCCATCGCGGCATGAGGTGCTAGCGCATCTATCGCCTGCGAAGACCAAGAGAGCTGTATTAAGCAACTCGGCGGATTCACGCGACCACAGCTGAAGGCTTCTAATACGCAATGGCTTTTCATCCAAGTGCGCGGCAGCCCCCGGGTGGGCACAATGAGATAGAGGCGGTCAGTTGTATGAAGACCAAAAAGGTCTATTAATGGTCCGCGCTCACGGTCGCAGTGCGGGTCGGTTGAGCTGGATAACTTGGTGACACTCCAAACGCTTTGACTTAAATCGCTGCCGTAGCAGCGAAGAGTTTGTCGATTGGGAGAAGTCGTGATTACTCCCGAAGAAGATTATTACGTCCTGTCTAGCTTATCGCCAAGTCCGGTGCAGAAGCGCCTGGCTCTCTTTGTCGTTCTCAGCATATTGGCCGTCTATGTCTCCATAGTTTCCGGACTGACCGCGAATTTCCATCCAGGTGCGGTCGGCCCTTTTACCCCGATTTATTCGACAGCAATGATCGTGAACGAGCTAATCACCGCGATCCTTCTCTTCGCCCAGTTTTCAATTTTACGCTCGCGAGCGACCTTGATGATCGCAAGCGGGTATCTCTTCAACGCGCTCATCCTGATCCCGTGGTTCCTGGCGGTTCCGGGAGCATTCGCGCCAGACGGCATGATTGGCGGTTATCAGAGCACCTCAGCGCTCTACCTCTTCTGGCATCTTGGATTTGCTCTCCTCACAATCGCGTATGCCCTGTCAAAGGATGCTGCTCCCAGCAGACGGTACTGGCTAGGTACTGTTCGAGAGGCGATAACCTATAGTGTTGCCTTAACCGTAACAGCCGTCTCGGCACTGACATTCCTCTCCATAGCGGGTGAACCGCTATTGCCAGTCGTGATCAGCGGTGCCCGGAATCTTACGTCGCTCTGGGTATGGTTCGTCGGCGCGCCTGTCGTGCTGACATCGATGGCGGCCCTCGTTGTGCTCTGGGTTCGGCGACGCTCTTTGCTTGATCTTTGGTTGGTTGTCATAATGGTGACGTATGTCATCGACCCAATTCTGGCTTATTACCCGGATCCGCGCCGCTTTAGCGTAGGTTGGTATGCTGTCCGGACCTTTGGGCTGTTCGCCGGTGGTGTCGTCCTAATCGTCCTGCTATACGAGACATCGGCTCTCTACGCTCAGCTAGTCGGCGCGGTCCGAGCGCAACGACGCGAGCGTGAAGCCCGTCTCATGACTGGTGACGCCGTCGCGGCCACGATCGCCCATGAGGTAAAGCAACCTCTATCGGGCATGATAACAAGCGCCGATGCGGGCTTGCGCTTTCTCAATCATCCCGTGCCCGATCTGCAGGAAGCGAAAACGGCATTCAGGCAGATTATCGCCGGTGGCCATCGCGCGGCAGCAGTCATTGAGGGTATTAGAACGATCTTCAAGAAAGAAGATCGGATGAGCGCTTCACTCGACCTCAACGACCTTGTCAGGGAAACTCTCGCCCTGGTGAGAGAGGGGCTGGCGAAACACCGGATACTGGTTGAAGCCGAGCTGGATGAACGCCTGCCACAAATAACAGGTGATCGAATCCAGCTACAGCAAGTGCTCGTAAACCTGATCACGAACGCCATCGATTCGATGACCACCGTCGAGGGAGCGCGGGTCCTGTCCGTGAGATCCGAGATACATGACGATGGTAATGTAATGATATCGGTCGCGGACACCGGGAGAGGAATTGGTCCGCAAGACATCGATCGAATATTCAACCCGCTCTTCACAACAAAGCCCGACGGCATGGGGATGGGCCTGTCGATCTGCAGATCGATCATCGAAGCCCACGATGGGCGGTTGTGGGCTGCCCCGAACACACCCCGGGGTGCTATATTTCATTTTAGCTCAATTCGCTCTGTCTCCGCATGACGAGGATCCGTTGTGGCCAAAGTCGCACCGAAGAGTTTGCAGCCGACCTGGGAGGCCGAGCCTGCTATCTATGTGATCGATGATGACGCCGGAGTCCGCGACTCGCTCGGCCTGTTATTCCGGTCGGTCGGTTTGCGCGCCGAACTATTCCGTTCGGCGAACGAACTCCTGCAAAGCAAGCTGCCTCAGATTCCGAGTTGCCTGGTTCTCGACGTACGCCTACCCGGGTTGAGCGGCTTTGAGCTTCATGCAGAGTTGACTAAGGCCAATGTCCATATTCCCATCATCTTCATCACTGCACACGGCGACATTCCGATGTCCGTGAGGGCTATGAAAGCCGGCGCCGTAGACTTCATCACCAAGCCGTTTCGCGACCAGGACATGCTGGATGCCGTCACCGCCGCGATCGCCTGCGACCGGGCCAGGCTGGAGACCGAGCGCGCACGGCTGGACTTACAGGGCCTATTCGACAGCCTGACATCGCGCGAACAAGAGGTGATGGCGCTCGTCGCTACCGGCCTAATGAACAAACAAGTCGCGGCTCAAATCGGCCTCAGCGAGATTACTGTCAAAATTCATCGCGGTCATGCGATGAAGAAAATGCATGCGAGGTCCCTTGCAGACCTGGTCAGAATGGCTGAGGCGCTCGGCATTTAATCGAGCAAGCGTCGTAGCCTAATATCTATGTATGACTTTCGCACGCTGCTAACTCGCACCATTGTATAATGCACACTGATGGACCAATCGCTTGCGTGACGCGCCCGTTATTTCAATCATCGACGATGACGAATTGAACCGTGTCGGAACTGCGAGCCTTGTTCGGTCGCTTGGCTTGGTCGCTCACGCCTTTCCATCTGCACATTCGTTCTTGCATTCGCAGCAACTGACACAAACGTCGTGTTTGATTTCAGACGTGCAGATGCCCGAGATGAGCGGAATCCAGTTGCAAGACGCTTTGCACGCGCGCGGGCACAACATTCCGATTATCCTCATTACGGCGTATCCTGACGACAGAGTCCGCGCTCAGGCGTTTGCTCGAGGCGCCGTCTGCTTTTTGAGCAAGCCCTTTGACGGCGAAACGTTGTCTCGCTGCCTCGCCGTTGCATTGAAAAACAATGCGAGTGAGAGCGAGTAGAGCGTCGTTCATCGCCGGGTCGATCAGGCCGGCAGTCCGCAAGGTCCAATTGTCGAAACGAATGCATTCAACCGCGGGACGCTCGGTCTGGCTCAGCCAATAAACTTTGGTATGAGCGCCATAAACTAACACGCGGTCATGACCAACCTACGTTCGATGGAGCGCGCGCCGGAGTGAGAGCACAACAGAAGTGTTCAACCACTCTAATGGCATCGCGCAAAGAAGGAGATTGATCATGTCCACCGCATCACCGGCGCCAAATCGGCGCGACTTTCTCGCCACATCGGCCACCGCATTGCTTGCCGCTTCGGCAGGCGCGGCCGCGTTCAACTTCACCTCGGCTCAGCATGCGGCCGCGGCCGAATCCAGTTCAATCCGCCCTTTCACCGTCGGCTTCCCGCAGGGGGAGGTCGACGAGCTACGCCGGCGCATCGCCGCCACGCGCTGGCCCGAACGCGAATTGGTTGCCGAAGCATCTTCCCGGCGGACTTCGGCGACATTGGCGGCCGGCGCCACACAAGGCGTGCAACTCGGCACAATGCAGAAACTCGTCCAGTACTGGGCAACCGAATACGATTGGAACAAGTGTGAGGCGCATCTAAAGTCTCTCCCACATTTCATCACAGAGATTGACGGCCTCGACATCCACTTCATCCACGTGAAGTCCAAGCATCAGGGCGCGCTGCCGGTCATCATCACGCACGGCTGGCCCGGTTCGGTCATCGAACTGCTGAAGGTCATCGATCCGCTCACGAATCCCACTGCGCATGACGGAACGGCGGCCGACGCGTTCGACGTGGTGATCCCGTCAATGCCGGGCTACGGCTTTTCCGCCAAGCCGACTGAGCCCGGCTGGGATCCGACGCGCATCGCGAAAGCGTGGACCGTGCTGATGAAGCGCCTCGGCTACAACCGGTTTGTCGCACAGGGCGGTGACTGGGGGGCCCTCATCACCGAAAAGATGGCGCTGATGGCGCCTCCCGAGTTGATCGCCATCCACACCAATATGCCAGCGACCATTCCGCCCGAGATTGTTAAGGCGCTTGCTGCCGGCAGCCCGCCTCCCGCTGATCTCGGACCCGACGAAAGGCGTGCTTACGAACAGGTCGCCTTTTTCTACAAGTTCGGCCTGGGCTACGCCAACGAGATGGCGCTTCGTCCGCAGACGCTCTATGGGCTCGTCGATTCACCGGCCGGCTTGGCCTCATGGATTCTTGATCACGACGCGGACAGTTATGCGCTGATAGCCCGCTCCTTCGATGGAGAGCCGGAGGGCCTTACCCCCGATGACATCCTCGACAACATCACGCTCTATTGGCTGACCAATACTGCTGTCTCGTCAGCCCGGCTCTATTGGGAACACCGGCAAACGGCGAAGGCGGGCTTCTTCGACGCCAAGGGTATCACCATTCCCGTCGGCGTGAGCGCGAATCCCAGCGAAATCTACACGGCACCGAAGAGCTGGACGGAGCGCGCGTTCCCGAAGCTCCTGCATTACGGTCGGCCGCCCAAGGGCTGCCATTTCGCGGCATGGGAACAGCCAAAGTACTTCACCGACGATGTGCGCGCCACGTTCAAGACCTTGCGGACGGCGTGAAGTGTTGGGTGGGGATGGCGCGCCGGATGTGCGCGTCATCCACCGCCTCGCGATATCTGCGTAGCGCATCTCCAAAAGGAGAGAATGCAATGAGCAGCCTCATCATCAAGACGCTCGCCGCACTCGCGACTTGCACCCTGTTTGCCACTGGTGCGTTCGCCCAAAGCACGGTTGTGCCCATCGACAACGAGCCCGCACCGAAGCTGGTCGTGGAGCCGCCGCTTCCCGGTCCGTTGGCCGGGGGCGTCGTGTTCATCCCGTACCGGGTGGAAAACTTGCGCATCCTGCCTGTGGGTGGGCCGGCCGCGCGCAACGTGTCTCCACGGGTCGGACACCTGCATCTCACCGTCGACGACCTGCCTTGGGCATGGGCGGACTACGGTCAGAGCGACACCATTATCCTGGTGGGCATGCCGCGCGGCCAGCACAAGGTGCTGATCGAACTAGTGGACGCTGAAGGCAACGTCTTCACCAAGCAAACGGTGACGTTCCATTCTCCGGGCAAAAAGGTTCAGCCGTGAAGCTCTACAAGTCGGCGACCGTGCTGGCATTCGCGCCAAAGTGGAACCGTACAAATCAATGTCAGCGATCTGCGTCGTGAGCATCGCATACAGATACCCGTGGCAAATGCCGCGTGAGTCTCGACCCGGCTGAGTTTGCGGGTCGGCCATCGCGAGCAGCGCAGCACCATGTGCCGGGGTGCAGCGGGAACCGTTCATCGGCATGCTGGGAACTATAACAGAAAGGAATTTTCGATATGGCTGAGAAACTACTCTTCACTGGTAAGACTCACAATACTAGCGGTCGCGATGGCGGAGCGCGCAGTAGCGACGGCCAACTGGACATCAAGCTAAAGCAGCCCCACCCGGCTGCCGAAAACCTATTCGGTGCCGCCTGGTCTGCCTGCTACATGGGAGCTATCGAGGTCGCCGCCTCCGACAGAAAGATCAAGCTTCCGGCGGGTACCGCAGTCGATGCCGAGATTGAGCTGAACTCAGACGCCGGCTCCTACTTTCTGCGCGCGCGCCTCAACGTCAGCGTCCCGGGCGTCGACCGTGCGGTTGCGCGAGAACTGCTCGATGCGGCACACAGCATTTGCCCGTACTCCAAGGCAACACACGGCAACATCAACGTTGCGACCAATCTCCTCTGATCCGGATCGGTTGGGTCTGCCCCAGTGAATGGGTAGACCCAACTCGGCGTGGACAGATAACGGCCAACGCTGCCGGACCGCAATGCGCCGCATGCCGCCCTGGGACACTAGCTTTGCCACTTCCCGGAGACAGACTTCCGGCGACAATAATCACGCCGACGGGAAATCAATGCCGTCGATCACCGCCCCTACCAAGAGTATCGAAATTTGACTCCCTAGGCAGTGGGACAGGGCGACAACCGCGTGTCGATGCTGCGGTGGGACAGTGGGACAGCTTGTCGTCGTGAAGGATCAGCTGCGGTCTTCCTTCGGGTATGTTCTTAGGGAAGCCGAGCGCTATTCCGCGCCCAGGCTATAAAGGAGGGACGGGCTTCTGCGACTCGCAATGATGACGATGCCCGACCAGGGACACGAGGAACAGTGTTGAATGACGATCGTGCTGGGTCATACGCGGGTCTGGGCCGAAAGGGCCCTGGTTTGCTGTCTATGAATGGCGGCTCTGCGCCCAATGTCGGTCATTGAGCAAGCCATAGTTGCATCCGAAAGCGGACACTTCCGCCAACGGCCACCTTTGCGCTTACCGGCTATCCCAACGGAGCAACAGGCGGTTACGCTCGACGCCGCTCGGCGCCTCGGTAATCGACGCTCTTCAAAATTCAGACTGGACCGGTGCCCCTACTGACGAAGCCAGTAGCACTAACGCCTTCCCGCCCTGGGCCGCGTTCGCTATGTCTGGCCGCGCCGTCCGCCTTGGATCCACCTGATGTGCCCAGGACAGCTTGTATGCCCACAAGCTAATATGCTACCTTGCACAATGCGCGGATTGCTGGCACTTGGAATGCTGGTTTTGGCGGCTACAACAGCAGCCGCAGGTGAGCAGTTGTTCGACTCCATCGCCGCCGGCGACAAGGGTGCCGTGGAGCAAGCCCTGGCAGGCGGTGCCGACGTCGACAGCCGGGCGCGCGACCAGGCAACGCTGCTCATCGCTGCAGCGCTCGATAACCAGCCGGAAATCGCCGACTTCTTGCTGGCCAAGGGTGCCGACATCATGGCGCGTAACTCGGGCGGCTTTACCCCGCTTCATGCGGCGGCCTTCTCGGGCAGCCTGCCGATCGCCAAGCTGCTGCTGGAAAAAGGCGCGGTGCTCGACGATGCCGCCAACAAGGCGGGTGCTACGCCGTTGCTGGTGGCCGGCGAGGAAAACCACATTGAACTGGCCGAGTTCCTCATTGCGAAAGGTGCCAATGTGAACCATGCCGAGGGGCATGGCTACATGCCGATAACGCGCGCATTCTGGAAGGGCAACACGGATATCATACGACTTTTCAAACGCCATGGTGCTACCTGCCAAGCCAAAATTCTTGGCGAGGCGAACGCGGCGAAGTGCGCCGAGATCCACGATTAACGGAGGATACAGATGAGCACGATGATCAAGCCACGACTGGTTCGGAGTTTGGGGACGGCTGCCCTGGTCGCGGTAGCTGTGGTCGCCGGCGCGGGATCGGCATGTGCCGACGATTCGGTAAACACCGGCTATTTTGGTGGTGTGGCGATCATGGGCTACGACACGGTCGCTTACTTCACTGACGGCAAGGCCGTGAAGGGCTCCGAAGAGTTCACTTATGAATGGCTGGGGACACCTTGGCATTTCGCCAGCAAGAAACACCAGGAAATGTTCATGAGCGAACCGGTCAAGTACGCTCCTCAATATGGCGGGTACTGCGCCGGCGAAGTCGTGGGCGGAGGGGTCACGGTCAATGTCGATCCTGAGGCATTTAAGATTATCGACGGCAAGCTCTACCTGATCTACGACGTCGACAATGCGGATGATTTCGCCGCGCATGCAGCTGAAAATATCCCGAAAGCCGATGCCAACTGGCCGAAGGTCGCGGCCAATTTGGAACTCGATCACTATCATTGAGACGCGCGTGTGCGTCTACCGAACCACGGTGAAGTGAAACACCTTGCTTGTATTGGCATAGGAGTAGCTTTTGCCGGCTGCGTTGTTGCGTCTGTAGACGGGACCACAGTCGGGGCGACCGAACAGGTTCTCGCTCTGCTCGCACAACAGATCGCCATCGACGTAGACGGTCTCGGTGACTAGCCGCGTCGTAGAGCGGAAGGCCGCCTTGCCGTCGCTTCCGATCTGAAGGAAGGCTGGTTGGAGACCGGGTTCGATCTGGCCTTGCAGTGTATGGCCAATGACGAGGGACGCGATCTCGGCACCCTTTAACTGGTCCTGTTCGGCCGGGGTAAAGCCGAAGCGCCATTGGGGTAGGCCCGCCTGGCGCAGTGCGGCGACGAGTATCGCCAGATCCTGCGGATTCCGAAAATGTGCATGAGTCATCTCCCACCCAGCCAAAGAGTCCACGTAGCTGGACCCTGCTACGAGGCGGAGCCCCTCGGCGATTGCGGCTTTCGCATCCGGTAGGCGGCCGCCGCGGACATACGCCGCAGCGAGCGTAAACCGAAAGTTGCCAACCGTGGACGCATCGTCGCGTGTGTGCTCGAGAGTCTCGATCGCTTTCTCGACATTGCTCTGGAGCAGAAAAACCAGCCCAGCAGTTTCCCGGTTGATCGCTGAGAGGTCGGGGTCGAGCCTGAGCGCCGTCTCGACCGCAGTGGCTGCCTCGGCATGATTGCCGGCGTATAACTGAACATATCCAAGGGCTGCTTGCGCCTCTGCATCGCCCGGACCGATTGAAACAGCCTTCTTGGCAGAGGCAATCGCATCTTCGTAGCGGCGATTCACGACCTGCATGATCCCAAGAATAGCATAGGGCGACGAAAGGTCAGGGTCGAGTTCCAAAGCTCGGCTCGCCTTCTCATAGGCTCTCTTTCGTGCTGGCGCGCTCTGGATGACGTCGTTGAAGGCCTCCCGCCAGATATAGACTGTGGTGCGCGCGTCGGCCGCGAAGGCTTCGGCAAAGGCGGGGTCAAGCTCCTCCGCCTTGTCGTAGAGCGCAAGCGCCTCCCGCAGCCCGGCCTGCAGGACGCTGCGTGACGCCGTCTCGGCTTGTAGATAGTAATCATAGGCCTCGAGATTGCTCGTCGGCGGCCGCGCCATGCGCTCGCTTTCCGCTGCCGAAGGTTGCATGCCAAGCGCCTTGGCGATCTCGCCGCTCATCTCGTGCTGGACGGCAAA